>JBBSYB010000031.1:0-7691 GCA_038045465.1 Candidatus Aenigmatarchaeota archaeon
CCTAAAAGCAAGCTTTAAAAGATATCTTCCAAACAATTAAATGTTCTTCAGGGTCTGTGAAAAGCTCCGCTGATCGAGACCCTAAAACGAAGAGCGAATTTTTGTTTTAAAATTTTATATTAGTTTTCGGAATAGTTGGTGAAAAAAATGTTCAAAATTCTAAGTGTAAAAGATGAGATACGAGTACTGCCGATAAAGTTCGACCTTGAACTTACGCAGTCTGTAAAGGAGAGCCTGCAGGATCAGGTAGAAGGCAAGATGAACTCTGATATCGGCGTGTTTCTTGTCATAACAGACATAGTCAGCATAGGCGACGGAAAAATAATACCAGAAGATGGAGCTATTTATTATCCTGTTGAATACAAGATGCTTGCCTACAAGCCGGAGATAAACGAGATAGTCATGGGTGAAGTTGTTGACGTGACAGAGTTCGGTGCCTTCACAAGAATAGGACCGCTGGATGCGCTTGTTCATGTAAGCCAGATAATGGACGACAAGATATCCTATGACGCAAAGAATGCCATATTTACCGGAAAGAAGACAGGCATAAAACTCCGCGAGGGCGACATAATACGCGCCAGAATAGTCGGCGTTTCCCTTGGAAAAGGACGCAGCAAGATATCATTAACAATGAGACAGCCTCATTTAGGCGCATTGGACTGGATTCAAAAAGAAAAGAAGAAAAAGTAAGCTCCTTTCTTTAGGAAAGAAAGTAGCTTGCAGTCAAAGAAAATATTATAGATCAGGTAAATAGATAACAAGGGGTTAATATGGTAAAAAGAGCATGCAGAGACTGTAAGCGTGTCCTAAAGGGCACTACCTGCGTAGTATGCAAAACAAATAACATAACAACGAGCTTTCAGGGCACCGTAATAATCTTCGATGTCAACTCGGAAATCGCGAAGAAAATGGGCGTGACCGCACCCGGAAAATATGCCATAAAAGTCTAGATCTCTTAACCTTTGTAATTTCCTGATTCCGCCGGTTCTATTTCCCTAACAGGTTTTTTATTAGTATGGTCATGCGGCTGATGCGGTCACGTAATATAGACCAAACCGAGAAACATCGAGGTGCGGACATATAAGTCGGAGTGCGAATGACAACTTCTCCGTGTAGAAATCATTTTCAGCTTTTTAGATTGTTCGCTCGCCTTCTTTCTTCAGCCAATTAATGAATTCTACTATGTTGTTCACAAGACCTTCATGATATTTTATGCCTTTTTCAACTGTTGCTTTTGTAGCGTCTGACATCGATCCAGTATTTTCTGTGAAAGTCCTTTGTTCTTCACTCGACCATGCTATATCAATGGAATCGTCGCCTCCAAATAAATCAGTCTTCATGAATCTTGAATATTTCTCTTCGAGTTTTGGATCTATTTTAGGTAGAGTTTTTTTGTTGACGAGGTCGGGAAATTTATATAACATATGTGAAGCTTCCAGTTCTCCAGAATGATGCTCTTTACTTTCTTTTATGGCGTTTGCTACACTAACTCCAATTTTTATAGGGTCCCGTAGATAAATTTAAATAGTTTAACAGTTAAACTGTTGTACAGGTGATGTGTATGGAAGAAGAATTAGTAAAAATGTCCCCGAAGGGCCAGTTGGTCGTGCCGAGAGACATAAGGACAAAGGAGAACTTCAAGCCTAGTGACAGGTTTGTTGCATTTGGCGTCAAGGGCGGCGTACTGTTCAAAAGGGTGAATATACCTAACGTTAAAGCAGAATTTGAATCTCTTTCAAAGGAGATAGCCAAACAGTTTAAAGAAAGGAAAGTAAAAGAAAGTGATGTAAAAGAGGCTGTCAAATGGGCAAGACAAAAGTAGTGCTGGACACCAACATACTCATTTCTGCGTTAGGGTGGAAAGGAAAGCCTAACGAAGTGTTTGGCAGGGTTGTTAGCGGAGAAATTGAACTTGTTACTTCAGACGAACAGTTCAACGAGCTGGTAGAGGTGCTAGACTATCCAAAATTCCAGTTTACAGACATACAAAAAGACAGATTCAAGTCATTGATTTTGGAGATGGCGACATTTGTCAAGCCTGCGGAAAAAATAGATGCCATCAAGAATGATCCGGATGATAACATGATTTTGGAGGCGGCTACTGCTGGAAATGTTGTTTATGTTGTTTCTGGCGATCCTGATTTGCTGGAATTGAAAGAATTTAGGGGAATTAAGATAGTTACAGCGAGAGAGTTTTTGAGAGAAATTAAATAATACCAAAACTTGACGGAAAACATCTTTTAAAACCTTATGTCTATAATTATCTGCTGATAACATAAATCAAAATCCCATCGGAGTTTACAAATATCGGGAGAAACAATAAATTACGCGATAAAAGTATAATTTAAATAGACTGTTGTTTTGAAGGTATAGTTATGAAGATTGAAATCAAAAGCGAGAATTATAACAAGTTCCTTAAGAGAAAGGAGCTCCAGTTTGGCATAGTTCATCCAGAAGAATCAACACCAGCCATGGCTGTTGTTCAGCAGTATATAGCGAAGGAAAAAGGCGTGCCTGTGGAAAAGACAGAAATAATGGAAATAATCTCATCAAGAGGCTCACCTACTTCAAAATGCCTTGCTTTCCTGTGGGACGAGAAAATAGTCAAGGACCTTTCAAAAAAAGAAGAGCCTAAGGAGCCAGCGCAATAGGAGTTGAATAATTAACATGAGAAAAGTAGAACTTGCACCCGTGGTAGAGGAGAAGAAGCCGAAGAAGGAGAAGAAGTCACAGAAGGAGCGACCTCATTCAAAGAAGAAGCACACAAAGGTAAAGATATGGAAGCTCTACGAACTGAAGGGCGGGACTCTTACCAGAAAGAATGAGCCATGCCCTCGATGTGGACAAGGGACGTTTCTGGCAAAATACAAGACGCGCAAATACTGCGGCAAGTGTGGCTGGTCAACGATAAGTAAAAGCGAGTAATTTCTATTTATGAAACGGTGTAAAAGGTGCAACGTGCCTCTAGAAGGCTTTCTTTACAATCATTTTATTAGAAAAATTCTATATCTAAAGCCTTCCAGAAAAAAGAAAGGATATTGTAATCATTGTGAGAACAAAGTTTAATGTTAGTAAAACATAAATTTACCCCATGCTTTATCTAATCAATTTATACCCATGAATTCAAAGTTAATCATGCAAAAATTAATCTGTTTTGATTTTGACGATGTTCTTGTAAACAACAAAATGGTGTTCAAGCTACCCTTCATCGGGCATAAGCTGCGCACCTTTGAACTTGGTGCTCAATTTATAGAAGGCAATCTTGACCCGAAAAAATTTAACGCCTTCATGAGCGAGGTCATGAAACAGGTAAAGGGCGTTCACATAGATCATGTAATGAAACTGCTTCTTCACATGCGCCTGCAGAAAGGTGCCAGGGAGACCCTTGCCAAGCTGAAAAAGAATGGCTACAAAATTGTCATAGTCAGTACCAATGACGAAACGTTTATCAGAAGATTTCTTGAAAAACATCACCTGCTGGATTATGTTTCCCACATATATGCAGCACGATTTGGATTAAAAAACGGCATTATGACCGGAAAAATATATGGCGATGTAATAAAGACGGAAAAGACAGGAATAGTACCACGACTGGAAAAAATCTACAAAATAAAAAGAAGTGAAATAGTCTATGTAGGTGACGGGCTCACGGACCTACCTATTATAGAACGAGTTGGCCGAGGAATTCTGTTTAATCCCAATGTCGTCACGAAGATGGAAATTTTCACAAATAAGCAGTTCAAAAAAATGGAGAATACAAAGAGGCTGTTTCTTGCAGAAGGCAGAGATCTTAGATGTGTTCTTGATTTCGTGCCAGAATTAAAATAATACATTAACCGACATAGGACTGCTTGCTGATGGTCTTTGCAGCCGGGCCCTTAGTGCGCAGCTTTTCGAAGTGGTCTTTGTACTGCTTCCATGCCCTTTTGCCCACTTCACCGCGAAGCAGCTTCACAATTACCATCCGTGGTCCTGTCTGGGTTGCTGTGTAATCCACCAAAACAAAGTCATCTTTTTTTATCGACTTGCTCAGATGAAAGTCTATTCCAACGGTTATGAGATTCTCGTCCCACATGTCGAGCATTGCCTGGGCGTTGCTGTCAAACGTGACTATGTTCTTGTCCTCGCTGGAGAACACCTCGATTACTCTTCCTATATGATACATATTCAATCAGCGTAACCTTGTGAAAAAAGCTTATAAAGTCACAACTAGGAGCGTGGTATTTCGCGTTTTAGGATCGTCCATAGCAACTAATTACAGGCATCTTATTGTCTTCTTAAAATTTGTTTTCGAAAAGGCAAATATGATATGTTTAGGTTTAGAGTCAACGGCCCATACGTTTAGCGTCGGCATAATAGACGATGAAAAAATCCTGGCCAGTGTGCGTGACATGTATGTTCCTGAGAAAGGCGGAATAAATCCACTGGACGCAAAGGAACATCATACTAAGGTAAAAGATAAAGTTCTCGCCGAAGCATTGAAACAAGCAAATCTATCACTTGATGATATTGACTTATTTGCATATGCCGCTGGGCCTGGACTGCCGCCATGTCTTAAGGTAGGTGCAGAGTTCGCAAGGGAAATAGCAAAAAACAAGCCGCTGTTTGCTGTGAATCACGGCGTGGCTCATATAGAAATCGGCAAGTTAATGTGTGGTTGTAAAGACCCTATAACTGTTTATGTATCTGGCGGAAATACACAAATAATAGGGTACGCATCTAGCCGTTATCGTGTTTTCGGTGAATGTATGGATATACCAATAGGCAACGCCATAGATGTTTTCATCAGAGAAACATATGGAAAAGACAGAAAAGCAGAAACTTTTGGCGGGCCTGTTATGGAAAAGTTGGCAGAAGGCGGCAAATACATAGAACTGCCCTATGTGGTCAAGGGCATGGATCTTTCTTTTACAGGTATTACAACAGCGGCGATACAAAAATATAATCAAGGGACTAAAGGAAAAGACAGTGCTGAGCAGGATCGACTTCTTCGTGACTTATGTTTTTCTTTCCAAGAAACATGCTATGCCATGCTCACAGAAGTCACCGAACGCGCTCTGGCACATACGGGCAAAAGCGAAGTCCTGCTGGTCGGTGGCGTCGCTGCTAGCAAACGTTTCCGCGAGATGATTGAAATCATGTGCCAAGAAAGAGGGGCGAAAGCATTTGTAGTGCCAAAAGAATATAGTGGTGATAACGGGGCTATGATTGCGTGGACCGGACTGCTAATGCACAGGTCGGGCGTCAAGCCGGTAAAGAAAGCTGATTTCAATTCCCTGTGGCGCACAGATCAGGCAGAAATAAAGTGGATGGAATAATTAAGGAAAAAGCGGGTGCAGATATGCCAAAAACTAAAACAGATGTCGTGAAATTAAATGACAAAAAAACATTGTCAAGAGCAGTTAACATACTTAGTGACGGCGGCATCATAATTTATCCAACGGAAACGATCTACGGCATCGGTGCTGATGCAACCAATGACATGGTGGTAAAAAAAGTTATGCAGATCAAGAAGAGGACCAAATCAAAACACATACTTATCGCTTTTTCAGACCTGAAGATGGCAAAAAAATATCTTGTAATAACAAAAAATGCCGAAAAGCTTGCGGAAGCATTTATGCCCGGACCGCTTTCGCTTATTGTCGAAACTAAAAGCAGGCCAACGAGGCGCGTAGGATTCCGCATACCAGACAACAAGTTTGTTTTGAGTTTGATAAGAAAACTTGGAAAACCCATTACATCAACGTCTGCAAATATTTCCGGCACCGATAACCTCTACAAAATAAAAGATATCATAAAAATTTTTGACGGTAAAGTCGCTATGATAATTGATGCAGGAAGCATACCAAAGAGAAAAGCGTCAACACTCTACGACACGATAGAAGGCAAAATAGTCCGCGAGGGTCCTATTTCTGAGAAGAAAATACGCGATGTGCTGAAGGGTTAAGAATGTTTGGTTTATAGTAGCGGTATGGGAGAAATACATATACTGCCTGTTTACAGGGCCACAGCGCAGATGGAAGATGGCGGGGTAGTTGCGAGCCTTTATTATGATCCTGGTAGTTCGCCGGTTACAAAAAGATTCCCTGCTAACCCTGAGTTTGGCTTTGGTGTTTATGATGGTTTAATCAGGAATGGATACGCCAAATTAGCAACAGAGGCAAATCCGCTTAGATCTCCTTCGGGTGGTGCTGCTTATTTTCTGAACGATGGTAAAATATTAGTTCATCGTCGGGACAGAAAAGCGCCTACACATCCACTGCAGCATAGCATATCCGGAGGATTTCCATCATGCGAAAGGCAAACCTACTATCCAGCAGAAATCATGGTAGCTGAGGGCGCTGAAATGGTTCTTGTGACAAAAGAAAAACCTCATCGGGTACTTGTTTCTAATGACGATCCGGTTGCGCGAGCAATAACGTTGGATGCGGCTAATAGAATAGGACTTGATACGAGGAGACCAGTAGGGACTGATTTCCTAGAGCCTATTATTGAACTACCGGACAGGGTTAAAATATACAGCGGTGATGATCTTGTGAGTTCGACGCCGGCGTATCTTCAATTTCTTTGGGAAGCCGAGGCAGCGATAAACGCCCTAAAGGTTTACATAGTTGATTTTGATCCGGAAAATGTAATAGCCGTTGACACAGAGGGTATGATGAAGGGCGATGATTTTGTTCATTTTAACCGGGAAACTTTTGTCTTTGGCGACGAAATAAGAAACAAAAGCTTTGGAGACTGGTTAGATAATCCTGTAGTTTACAAAACAGCGAGAACGGAAGAAGGGACAGTTCCTGTGCTGCAAGAAGGACCGGCGGACGCGCCCTACGTATTCATGCCTGATGATATGCTTTCCAGAATACTCTATGGCACTGGCATATGGAAAGGCGACTGGTTGAAACACTTCAGAGACTTTCATAAAGCCTTGATAGGAAAATAATACTATGGACTATCAAAAACTATGCGAACAGGCAGCTCTTGCTGGTGGAAAAGCAATACTAAACCATACGCCGGGTCATTTAGTCCAAAAAGCCGACAAGTATGTCGGAACTCATGCAATAGTTACCGATGCTGATTTCTTATCGCAGAAATCTATTCTTAATGAATTAGTCAAGGACAAAGACGCGTTTTTTATAACAGAAGAAATCGTAAAGGGCGTAATAGCCAAGCGTATTATAAAAAGTGCTGACATTAATAAAATGAAAAACTCGCGAGTTTACATAGTAGACGAATTGGATGGCACAAGCAGTTTCAATGCTGGTCACTATGAGTGGTCAATTTCTGTTGGTTGTACAGAAAAATTACAACACATTGCAGGGGCAGTATTTGCGCCAAAACTAGATATGCTATTCGGTGCTGCGAAGGGAATTGGAAGTTTTCTAAAAAATGGTGGGAAGCAAAAACAAATCCATGTTAATAACAATATTTTGAAAGATGCCTATGTAATATTCGGTCCTGATAATTTTCTTACAAAATATCCTGCTCATAATAAATTACTAACAAAACTGGGAGATGCAACCAGAACAATAAATGGCAACGGCTCCTGCGCACTTCCACTTGGCCTTGTTGCTTGCGGCAAAGCTGATGCACTGATCGAGCCACTGCAAAGTCCTTGGGACTGGGCAGCTGGCAAGCTGCTAGTGGAAGAAGCGGGTGGGGTTTTGCTTTTCTATGAAATGGACAAGGGTCAG
>JBBSYB010000032.1:0-4417 GCA_038045465.1 Candidatus Aenigmatarchaeota archaeon
TTGCGATGGTTTTGTAGATAAGATTGACAACTGGGAAGAATACATCGATTGGGCTGACGTAATAGTTTTTGATGATACAGGCTTCGGCAGTGCCGCTGACAAGCTGAGAAAAAGCGGAAAACTTGTTATAGGTGGCTCCGCCTATACAGACAAACTTGAAGAAGACCGGGATTTTGGACAGTCAGAACTTAATTCCGTTGGTGTTCCTGTTCTTCCCCATTGGACCTTCACGGATTTTGACGAAGCCATAGAATTTGTGAAAAACAACCCAGATCGTTACGTGCTCAAGCCTAGCGGAAAGGCGCAGAGCGATAAGGAACTGATGTTTATAGGGCATGAGGAAGATGGAAAAGATTTGATTCTGGTTCTTGATCACTACAAGAAAGCATGGTCTAAAAAAATAAAAGTTTTCCAGCTACAGAAGCATGCTCCGGGGGTAGAAATAGCTGTTGGCGTTTTTTTCAATGGAAAGGATTTCATAATGCCGATAAACGTTAATTTTGAGCACAAACGAATGTTTCCTGGAGAAATCGGGCCGAGTACAGGTGAAATGGGAACAATGATGTACTGGTCACAAAAAAATAAGATATTTCATATGACAATGGAAAAGATGAAGGAAAAACTTATTGCCTCGGGCTATGTCGGCTACATAGACATAAACTGTATTGTGAACTCAAAAGGCATATGGCCGCTGGAGTTCACTGTAAGGTTTGGATACCCTACCATTAGCATACAGATGGAAGGCATACTAACACCGATTGGAGAATTTCTTTATAGTCTGGCTTCAGGCGAAGATTTCACTTTCAAGACAAAAAAAGGGTTCCAGATTGGCGTCGTTATAGCAGTTCCACCATTCCCCTTCAATGATAATAATGCATTCAAGAGATATTCAGAAGATGCTGTGATTCTTTTCAAAAAAGACGATCGTAGTGGCGTGCACATTGGTGATGTGAAAATAATCGACGACGATTGGAAGATGGCTGGGGTTTCCGGCTATGCTCTGGTTATAACAGCCTCTAGCATAACCGTCCAGTCTGCCAGGGAAAAGACCTATGAGCGTGTTTCAAACATTATGCTTCCCAATATGTTTTGGCGTACTGATATAGGACTTAGATGGAATTCTGACAGCGATAAGCTCCAGACATGGGGATACCTTTTCTAATTGCGTCCATAGGAAGAATTTAAATAATCTGTATAATTAGTGAGTCTATGATAACAGGAAACAGCTGGTTAAACCCTAAACTGGAAGTAAGGACTTCTGAAATGCATGATAAAGGGGTATTCGCTAAAGAAAATATTAAAAAAGGGGAACGACTGGCAATACTTGGCGGAAGTATAATGCTTATCGATGAAATAGACAACCTTCCTGAGAGCGCGCAAGAATATCCCATGCAAATAGAAGAGCGTTTTGTATTAGGTAATAGAACCCCACTATACGAAGATACGGATTTCTTTAATCACAGCTGTAGTCCTAACAGTGGTTTTCATGGGCAAATATTCCTTGTAGCGATGAGGGATATTGCAAAAGAGGAAGAAATAACATTTGATTATGCCATGATTGTGTCAGAGTCTGTGGGAAGCAACATTGTTTTTGAAATGGATTGTAACTGTGGTTCTCCCAGTTGCCGGAAAAGAATCACAGAAGATGACTGGAAAATACCCGAGTTACGTAGCAAATACAAGGGCTATTTCTCCGAGTATATAAAACAAAAAATTCTTTCCGAGAAAAAATAGATAAAAATCTAGTTGCTCTGTTCTTCTCTATGAACTTTAGCCGAAGCTGGTGTTAGGATGAGCCAGTCTTCGCCCATGCCTGCGATGTCGCCGTTTATGGCTGAACATGTCTTTCTTAGCTTCTCAACAGCCCTTTTCAGCTCTTCCATGTCTTTGGCCTTAAGATCCTTTATCTTAACAAGAAGTATGCTCCCTTCACGTACTTTTCTTTGAAGCCGGTCCGAGTCAGCATAATTGTCAAGTCGCTCAACTTCTACGAGTAGCCTCTTGTCGCTCTTTTCCTCTACCATGTCTATTTCAACATATTCGTCGCCTGTTTTGAATTTTCCCATTATATCTTTCATTGCCATGTATTCCACCTCTTTTGTGTAGTTTTCTAATTCAATAGGGGGTCTGATATATTTAAGATTTTGTATACTCGCTTGAAAAAATACCGCAAGAAATATAAATCACACATGCATTACGTGCGTAATTATACTACACCTATCAAATGGAAAATATGCTGTATTAGGCAGAATTGGCTTACACTTTCGCGTTCTCGTTCATGACTTCCAGCATGGAGACAATGTTCCATATCTGTGTGCGCGTGTAGGTGGGTATATTGGAGTCGTTGGAAACTTCGTCTAATATAGAGATGGCTGCGTTGATGCGGACAGCCAGTTCCTGCTTGCCGTTCAGGTTGTCCTTGGCTTCCTGGACCATGTTTCTTATGTTTCTTGGAACTGTCCTGTCATCATTGATTTCATCAAGAAGTTTGCTTATTGTTTCCATGTCCATCATCCTCACCTTGTACTCCATAAGATTATGCACCAAAATTACTTACAAATCTTTTTTTTACTGATAACGAAATATGGGTTTCGTCCTAGTTCATAAGTAGGCGCACAACCCCAACACCGCATTTACTTACCCACCCTGGCCTGCAGGCATCATGTTTTGTATCTTTTCCTGGTTTTCCTTGAGCTTGTCCTTTAGACGCTTTTCCTGGCTTTCCAGTGTCTTTATCTTGATCTCGAGTTCCTCTTTTTCCTCTCCCAGCTGGCTCTTTACGTCGCTGGCTGATGTCTTGATAAGAATAGGACCAACTGAGCGGTAAATATCATCCGTCGCAAGCTCCACGTGTTCCAGAGCCTTTTCTATCTCCTTGCTCTGCATCATAAGAGTCTGCTTCTGCATCATCAGCGACTGTAGCTGCTGATTCTGCATCTGCAAATGACCTATAAGATTTTCAAGTTCACTCATAAAATTACCTTGCTACTACTCTTTTTCTGAAAGGTTGTCGGGACTTTGCAATTATTCTGAAGCCGCAGAGCGGACATCTTACACGGTCTTCCAACTCGAAATCTTTTCTGCATTTTAAACAAACGTACATTTTAATCACCCTTTGAATTCAAACGCACCAGACGCGTATTTGGTGCCGCATTTGCTGCACTCCCAGACGCCGTTGGATTCCCGCTTTATTGCTGTTCTAGAGCAGGAAGGGCACTTGTACTTCTTCGTCGACTTCTTCTGTATTTCCCTCAACTTCACGCGTAGTTTTTTTCCGTATCGTGCAGGCATACATTATCACTAACTAAGCTGAAAAGAGCCCGGTTTTCTTTTGATACTAACAATCCGACGGGTCCTTTCGCTTTACTTACATTTGATGCGAAGGTGTGAACTACTACCAGCTTACGCAAGTAGCTTCCTAATTCATCCACCAGACTCGATTCCCTTATGGGTTACGGAGGTCTTGATGTCCAAAGGCGTGAATTCGGATGATTCCCATCCTATTAGGTGATATTGTGAAAAGGAAAACATATAAAGTTAGCGTCTCTCATCTCCCAGCTTACGCAAGGAGACTTCCCGCCGATAAAGCTAAAAATTAAGTAATTGTCGTTATTTAAATTTTCGAAAGATAGTTAAAGAATGCTAGAAGTCCGTTCAAGACGACATTTTCTTACAAGAGATATACCTGCAATGACTTATGGTGTCGCAGCCGCACCATCTCTTTTTCAGCCACAGGACAATCACAGAGAAATCCTCTATGGGGAAATCAGGAAAGACGGCAAATTTGTGCCCTATTCATGGCAAAAGATCAGGAATGTCATGGGATTGAAGAGGTCCAATGAAGAATCGTTCTATCAGCGTCTTGGAGAGCGCTACGCAGAACTGACGGATTCTTATGATAAAGCAACTGGAAGCATGCCGGATTTCAGGCGGCTGTTCGGGCTCGACAGGGATAATTTTTTCACACACCTCTCGGTAAAGGATATTCCAAAAGGAGAAGCAGATAGTGTAATTGATATGGACGATATTATAGGCGGCGATGCACAAAGGGTGAAGCGGGTCAAGAACAGATTGTCTTATCCTAATGGCGACTGGTCACTCGGTGCAACAGATTTCGCCGACGGCAACAGGACTATAATGGCCGGGTCAGGCATGCCAATACATAGAAAGGGTGAAGATACGCATGATGTTTATGCTGGCAATGGTTATTTTTTTGTGCAGCAGTATTCGGATGGCACAAGAATTTACATTGTGGAAATTGTTGGCGCAGATGATGAATATGGATACAAGAGCGATCATGCGCCTCCTGAATATCGTCGCCGTCTTATGAATACCCGCACTGTTAAAACACCCCTGAAAGAGCCTAATGAAGCTACAAAGCTGAACATGGCACCAAATTGTGTTGTATTTGATCACC
>JBBSYB010000033.1:0-7193 GCA_038045465.1 Candidatus Aenigmatarchaeota archaeon
GTAAAAATCATTTTAGTAAAATTTTTGACATTGTTTCTGATATTTATTTAAATCCTGTTTTTGATGAAAAAGAGGTTGAAAAAGAAAAAGGTGTAATCATTGATGAAATTAATATGTATGAGGATATGCCCAATCGCCACGTCCATGATTTATTTGGTGAATTACTTTACGGGGACCAACCTGCGGGGTGGAATATTACAGGGACTAAAGGAAACCCGTGTTTCCGAAGCCATTTGTATGTCGCATCTCCCACTTCCTGCGGCCTGCCGTTCACGTAGCAGGCTAACGGTTTTCTTTTTACTATGGCAGCCACGCCGGCCTGCGCATCCTGGACTGGTGGGATAGAGAGGACTACCTCATCCGAATGAATAAATCTATTGACCTCGGCCTGAATTTCCTCAGTCTGCCACTCCGGAACATTTCTTACGTAACCATGTGTCTGGATAATTTTTGTCGGGTCATGAAAATCCGGATGTCCATACCTCTTCAGGATCAGTCCGGCCCAATAAATATTGGTGCCGGCCAGCGTTTCGTCAATATCCAGACCGAGCCCGGAAAGCCCGTCACTTTCAAGCGCGGCTTTGGCGGGCGAGTACCGTCTTTCAAATTTATTCATGTCTAGACATTTGCCGGCATGTATAAAAATCGATACTTTATTTATAAACTATCCATGGCAAGCTTTTACTATGGATAATATGCTGGGCTCCAATATATGGAAATATTATCTTTCCACCGCACTGATGCAGTTCACTTTCTTTGTGCCCGTAATACAGCTGTTCTACCTAGACAATGGCCTGACTATATTCAACATAGCGCTGCTGGGAGTAATATGGAGCCTTACGAGATTGGTCGTGGAGGTGCCATCGAGCATACTTGCAGACAAATGGGGGCGCAAGAAGGTGCTGATAATAGCGTCCGCCTTCGGCATCCTGCAGCTGGCAGTTCTGATACTGGCAAGTGAATACTGGCACTTCGTTCTCGCAAGCGCCTTTTCAGCGGTGGCATTTGCCTTTATGTCGGGCACCAACACCGCATTTTTCTACGATACACTCAAGGAGCTGAAAAGAGAAAGGGAATTCGAGAAACTCCGGTCAAGGCAGCTGATATACGAACAGATACCGCTGGTCATCGCTTTCCTGGCTTCCGGTTTCCTATTCCAGTATTCGCAGCTGCTGCCATTCCAGCTTTCGCTGGCGTTCCTGGTGGCATCGCTTGCAGTAACCATGAGCTTCAGGGAGCCGAGATACCACAAGCCGATAAAACAGAGCATTTTCGGCCATTTCCACAGCTCGATGAAGCACGTTGTCGGAAACAACCAGCTGAAGGCGGTGCTTATATTTTCCGTATTGTTCAGCGTAGGGTCCGACATATCGTATAATTACGGACAGGTCTACCTGAATTACCTGGCAATGCCGGTAGTGCTTTTCGGAATTGCTTACACACTGAAGTCACTGCTTGTGACGGCTTCAGGCAACCTTCTTCCGGCGCTGAGAAAACATATTTCCTACCGGGACATTTTTGCGTTCCAGATACTTGCCGCCGCAGCCCTGCTTTACGTTATGGTATTCACTGGGAACTATATCATAGGCGCGGTGTGTTTCGTGCTGTTCGCGATTCCACACGGACTGTTCGTGATTTCCAGGAGCGGCTACGTTCACCAGAGGACGAAGAGCTCCAACAGGGCCACCGTTGAATCGATTTTCTCCTCCATGGCCGCCGTTACGTTTCTTTTCGTAGAACTGATGACAGGTTATTTGGGCGATCTGTATACGATAAAAACCCCGTTTCTGGTTATTGCGATCGTATTGTCTGTATATTTTGTATATTATCTGGCTGCCGAACGGAGAAAAATCTAACCTTATAAATTTCGCGTTTAATTATTGGCCTAAAGCTACATAAACCTGCCGCTGAAAATGATAGCTATGAAATGCTCCAGATGCAAGGCCAGGGCGGAATTCAGGATACCCGACACAAACAAGGCGGTGTGCAAGGATCACGCAGCTGCTTTCCTGCTGGCCAAAGGAGCAAAAACCTCTTTCTTGCCGAGAATCGGGAACCCTAGATTTCAAGCCAAGGCTAAACTTATCACTTCATAATTTTACATTTTTCGGGTATACACGAATTTTGCCATAACAATTCAAATTTTTCCGAAGAGATTGAGGCCCTCGCGGACTATAAATAACGGATTTCCACCAGTCTAGCGAAGCGGGACTGGTGAGGGGTTCATCCACTACGTTGTACAGAACTTTTTTTCTAACCAGACATAAATAATAAAAGCAGCCCCAGGCTGCAAAAGAACGTGGCTGTTTCGACTAGCCAAAGCTACGTTCTTTTTCTAGCATAAAAAGGTGATTTCATGGAATTGGAATTCGATAGAGGTAGCTTCAGCGTTTACCGGCTGGAGTTCCACGTAAGCTACAAGGTCAAGTACTGCCACGAGGTCTTTGACTTCGTGGAAGTCAAGCAGCGCTGCCAGGAAATTTTCTTCGAGGTGGCAGCGCTGCACGGCATAACCATCATCGAGATCGGCTTCGACGGAGACCATGTGCACATGGACATCCGCATAAAACGCACGCACAACACATACGAAGTTGACAAATGGTTCAAGGGAACTTCCGGAAGAAAACTTCTTGCAGAATTCCCGCAAATCAAGGAGAAATATTTCTGGGGTTCAGGATTCTGGGGAGGACAGGCGTACTGGGACGCAGTCGGAAGAGACCCTGAAATAATAAAGAATTACGTGAAGAACCAGGGCGTTGGAAGGAAGGAGATACCTCTGAACACGTTTTTCAAAGTAAATACCACTGGTCTATAGCGAAGCGGTGACCAGTGGTCAATTTATAATTTACCTTTGGTATAGTGGGCCCGACGAGATTCGAACTCGCGACATCCTGCTTAAGAGGTTCACCACATTTGTTCAGGCGCTCTGCCAGGCTGAGCTACAGGCCCGTTCTAACTTGAATTATTTTATATGTTAGATTTATATTTATGATATACTCGTTATGTTCTTTTCTCCGTGTAATTTAAATGTCCAAATAATAGATTATAATATGCATCTTTTCAAAGACAAGTTCGGTAGAACTATAAGGTTAACTGACGAAAGACTGCAACACATTATAGTAGACCATCCAGAGATGCTTAAGCCAACTGACAAAATAGAGGAAACTTTGACATTCCCCTCTATTGTAATTAAAAGTGAAGACGACCCATATGTTTGGCTCTATTACAGACCTTACAAGTATAGCAATCTTAAAAGCTTTTTATTGGTTATAATCAAGATAAGTAATGGAGAAGGGTTTGTAATAACAGCATTTTATGTTAAAAATCTGCACAAAGGTGAAATAGTATGGAAGGCCTGAAAGTTTGGTATGATGAAGAGGGGGATTATTTAGAGTTCACTATAACAAAAAAGAAAGGAATTTTTGAGGATGATGGGCACGGTATATTCAAACGCATAGATCCAAAAACAAAAGAAATCATAGGATTTGGCGTTATTAATTTCAAAAAGAAGCTAAAAAGGAACAAACAGATTGATTTGCCCATTAATATAAAAATAGTTTAGTTGGAATAAAAAGACTCGATAAATCGAAGAAATAATCAGTTGTGTTTCGGGTGTCTTCCCTGACGGGCTGTCTTGACTTTCTGGTGCTTGTGCTTGATGTTTTTCCTGCCAGAGCGGTTGATAGGTTTCCATTTCCATGAGTCATGCTTTAATTTAGCCAGAGGGTAACCGCATGCGCTGCACTCTTTCTTCTGGATGTGATAGCTGTGGCGGCCGCACCTTCGGCACCGTATGTGAGTTATCTTGTTATGCTTTCCCATTGAGGGGGTTCCTTTTGACATGTTAACACCTTAATTATAGTCAGAACTGTGCAGCTTTACTGACTTGTGCAACCGCTGTCGGTATTATTTTTACTCGCCTTTTTCGGGTGAGACGTATAGTATGTTGTCGCCGCGTACAAGAATTGTTCCCAACTTGACTTTCTCTTCTTCGCTTACTTGTTCTGCGTTCTCAAGCCACATGTTAAGATGAAGATCCATGGCTTGTAGAATGCCGGAAATTTCCCCGCCTTTTTTCAGCTTTATGAGAACTCTCTTGCCTTTCGCGTTGTTCAATACGTCTATTGGACGTTCCATAAAAAACCTCCTAAAATATGAAAAAATTTCATTGATGATAAATTACGTACATACGTTTAAATACTTGTCAAAATTACAAGTATGTACAACACAGAGGGTAACGTCTATAACAGTTTCTAACAGACGGCCTGAAGGATTTGTGATAACTAATGACTCAATGGCAATTACCACCGAAAAAGAAAACTACGGGTGGCGCTATAAAGAAACACGGCAAAAAGAACAGATATCAGCGCGGCCGCGATTACCTGCCGACGCGCGTAGGCGAAACTAAAATAAAAGAAATACGTTCCAGAGGCGGCAACAAGAAGCTAATTGCGCTTTCTACAAATATTGCCAATGTTGTTGTTAATGGTAAATATCAGAAAACAAAAATCCTGTCAGTTACGGACAATCCGGCAGACAGCCAGTTCGTAAGACGTAATATTATAACAAAAGGCGCCATCATAGAAACGGAAATCGGAAAGGCACGCGTTACCTCAAGACCTGGCCAGACTGGTATTGTTAATGCTGTGTTTATTGAAGGAAATACTGTAGTCAGCAAGAAGAAAAAATAGGTATGAACATTTTTCAGCTAACTGTATGAAGATGAGCTTTTTATAATTCGAATCAAATTATTTCTATGGAACTTTTTATTGACACATCAGATCCGGCATTGATAAAGAATTTTTTTGACAGGAGAATAATAAGCGGTGTCACGACAAACCCTACAACAGCTTCCAAGTACATAAAAGAAAATCCATCTGTAAAAACAGTGCATGAGCTTGCTGTAGAGATTGCTGAGGTTGTCGGCAAGATGCCCATAAGCGTAGAGGCTGTGGGCTGTGTACATCCCTATAATCCTGACGACATAACTGTGGATAGACTTTACAAAGAAAGTGCAGAAATAATAAATTGGAATGAGGAAACAGGTGCGAATTTCTGGCAAAAAATACCAACCATACCACAGGGCATCGAGGCAATAGCACGACTTGTTGGAGATTTTGGTGCTAGCGCAAAGATAAATGCCACGCTAGGTTTTGATTACAAGCAAGGTCTAAGAGCAGCAGAAGCCGGTGCTCTTGTTTTCAGTCTTTTCCTGGGTAGAATGCAGGCAACAGGAGAAGACCCGATTCCTGTTACAAGAAAAATAATAGAAGAATACAAAAAACGCGGGTTAAGAACAGGCTTTCTTGCAGCTAGCATGAGAACACCAGAACTTATAATAGATTCATGGAAGGCAGGATCTGATATAGTAACAGCGCCTCCGGAAGTTCTTGAACAACTTGTTAAAAATTATCCAGAGGAATTTGAGAAAATGATTTCCTCACATCCCGCCAAAAGGACCTTCATACCTCTTGTTCTACCAGATTCTTATTCTTCTGAGGAGTTCAGGCACCCTCTTTTGCAACCGGGTCTTGAAAGATTTGTTGCTGACGCAGCTGCCGCTGGCTACGATGTTCTCAAGTAATTCATTAAAAAAAGAAAGCCGGAGGAGCAATCGGGGGAATGCGGTAAAGCAGCGGAAAAGTAGCGAGTATTTTCAGCATACTTTCCTCCGGCTTCAGTATCAATTTTGATTTGTGTGTTCATCACACAGTGCGACACCGATGCCCTTTTCCTCGCGAAGAGGCGCATCGACACCACAAACCATACAACTCATAAAACCACTACATGTTCATTGGAAAACCCTTTTAATACCCCTTTTGGTACAAGCCTTGAAAATTAGTACGATTTTAGAATTAAACAACCTTCATTGCATTTATAAATTTTGACTTAGAGTACTATAACTATGGACAGAGTTCTTGTTGTCTACATAGTGTTGATAATACTCGCGGCTTTCTACCTGTTTGGAATAGAGAACATAGCCAGCGGGGGACATTACCTTCATGGCGGTGGAAGGGATTTTGTATTCAGCTTTTATGATATTACACTCGTGCTTGTGTTTTTCGTAGCAGCGGCTTTGAGTATTATATCATACAAGGCATATTCAAGGAAGAAGAATGAGCGGCTTATGTTTGTTGCCGGTGCTTTTTTCCTTTTTGCAATCAAAGCAGCTCTTAAACTTATAGATAATTTCTTTCTGGGAAATTATTCTCACATAGGCATCTCGATACAAACGCTTGAACTTCTGATATTATTGTCATTGTTCTACGCGCTTTTTAGAAAGTGAGGTTAGTTATGAATGGTCAGCAACATCTTGAGCTGGACGTGCGCAGGCAAATTTACAATTGCATAGTTGAATCGCCCGGACTTCACTTTCGTGAAATACAGAGACGCACAAACCTTGCCACCGGTTCCTTGGATTACCACATACATTTTCTCTACAAAAACGGTCTCATCAGAACAGAACGCGACAAGAACTATGTGCGTTACTACCCTCTTACCAGGAACTGGACTGACGAGGAAAAGGATATGCTCAATCTTCTTAGAAATAACAAAATGAGACACATACTCATTTTCCTAATAGAAAGCAAAAAGTCCACACCGCTGAAGATCTCAGAAGCTACGGGCATATCGTTGTCTACACTTTCTTGGTATTTGAAACAGCTTCAGACAAAAGGAACTATAACCCAGAAGAAAAAAGGACGATTCAGGATTTACAAAGTAACTAATCAGGAGATTATACTAAAGTATCTTGTTGCCCACAAGGACAGTTTTCTGGATACGGTTGTAGATAGGTTTATCGAGACGTGGGAATTTTAAGCCCTTTTCTTTAAGCTTTTCTTAAAAAGAAAACCTTGGAAAAGAAATAATATGAAAAAGTAACTTGCAGTCAAAAGAACTTATTACAAAAGGTGGCTCACTGACGTTCGCTTTTGGTTTCCTTCTTAAAACTAATTCTGCAAATATAATTCATGATAGAATATATCTTGGCGTTTTTTGCTGTTATAATTATAAACGTAGTACCGTTCTTTATGCCTCCTACTTGGCTCGTTTTGGGATTTTTTTACACAAACTTCACTTTTGATGTGGCGTTGCTTGCTTTTGTTGGTGCGGTTGCTTCTACATGCGGTCGTTTTATTTTGTCACATCTTGGAACATATTTTAGGCGATTTTCAGGCAAAGAAAGGAAAAAG
>JBBSYB010000033.1:7293-9751 GCA_038045465.1 Candidatus Aenigmatarchaeota archaeon
CAGAGCTGTACTTCATGCGAGCCCAGCTGCGAGGGCCATAACGTAGCTCCGCAGCCTACAGTTACGCAACCTGCGACTAATACTACTACATCAAGCGGCGGAGGCGGCGGCACAGCAACTAATGCTTCTACATCTTCTGGAGGCGGCTCGGGCGGCGCACCAACTGTAACTCCAAGTGAGTATTGCGGATCTGGGTCATATAATTCTAACTGTATATGCAATGGTGGCGAGACAAAAAAAGAGTTTTCTTCATCCTGCCCTGAAGGTATGGCATGTCCCCAGGTGCAAACGTTTAGATGTGTGCGGGAAACAACGACCTGTCCTGTACCTCAAGCAGTGCCAGTATGCCTTCCTGATGCTTATCTTGAGAAAAAAATAGATGACAGGGGATGTGTTGTCGAATATAAGTGTCAACCATTACAAAATCAGACTAATTGCATGCAGATACAAACATTTGCAGTGGACGGTTCAGGCAGATGTTCTATGTTTCCTAATTCATGTTTGTCGCCAGGATGGACACGAGTGGAAAAATGTCCAGAACAAGTACAGCAGCAATGTCCTCCTGGATGTGAATGTAAATATGACAACAAGAACATTATTGCAACAAGCTGCCCGACACAAAAAGGCTGTAATTATAATGGCGTGTGCGACAAGGATGAGGACAGCAGCTGCAAAGACTGCATAGGCGGTGAATGTCCTGTCAAACAGAGCTGCCCTGGTGGTGCTGTATCAATTTGCCGCAGAACAGAATCTGGATGTGCATGCGATCCGTGCCCTATTCCGACTGCGGATTTGCCAATAGGATGCACGCAGGAAACAGATTCTACTGGTTTTGTGCGCGTCAACTGCCAGAAATCCGACGTGAAGTGCGCGACAGTGCCGCAGGAAGTCAGATTAAAGTGCGTTAATAATAATGGCCTGCCAAGGTTTGGAAGAGATTCCAATGGATGCGATACTTTCCAATGCGATTTCGGCGGCGAACGTTCTAACAGTCCTGTGTTTGCAACGCCTGTTAAATGCCCCGCTCCGGAAGAAGTTTCGAGTGCAATTGAAAAATGCAAATCACTGAACATGGAGGGCGTGGTTGGATTTGAAGGCGGCTGTAAAGTAGGAAAATGCGTCCAGCAGAGACAACAAGAATGCGGTATGGTTTCAGGCCCAGAAAGAGTGGGTATAGAAAATGAATGCAAGGCAAAAGGAATGGGTACTGTATCAAACTTTGACCAGAATGGATGCCAGCATATCACATGTGGCGGAAGCAATACACAAAATCAGTGCTCACAGGATCTTCCAAAGGAGGCATATACATCATGCGCAGGGAAGGGCGGGCAACTCGTTGTAAGACGCGATGACCGTGGTTGTGTCTCATTTTCCGACTGTCTGCAAAGGGGCGACACAACATCGACTTTTGTCGAGGATGTAAAAACAGTCCCGGATTCTGCAGAGCTTCTGTCCATTGCATTCAAACTTGAAGACCTGAAAATGGAGTTTGACAAATTATCAAAGAAGACAGATGACATTGCTAATTATTACAAATCAACAGGCTCTTCAGAAGAGAAGCGCTTCAGACGCGTATCAGATATGTTCATGACAGCGAAGAACAAAGTTGATGAAATAAAAACAAAGCTGCGCGACAAGGTTTCCAATATAAACACAGATGATGTTATGGAAATAAAACAGGACTTGAGATACCTGAAGGATGTTGTGCTCAAGGACATACTTTTCGTTATGCTCAGTAGCGGTGACGAAGTCGATGACATAACAAGCAATACAACAACAGAATGCGGCACTGACGGAAGCTGCTTTGACCGTGCTATCCGGGTCTGCCAACAGATAACATTCAGTCCAGAAGGAAAGGACGGAGCCGTGGTAAAGATAAAAGGCCTTGAGGGCGACGCCTGCATTTTGTACGTAACACTTCCGGAGAGCAAGGGACCGCCGGCAGGCACCATACCTGGTGTTAGCCCACCTTATGAGATGACATGCAAGTTGCAAAAATACAGCTTGGGTGTAAGAAATCCGGACACTGATATTATTCCTTACTGCGAGGGCAATTTGAAGGAACTTATGAAATATGACAAAGCAAAACCAGAAGGGACGCGACAGGGAGTTGGCATGTGTGGTGACAGCATCTGCGATGGCACTGAGCAGCAAAATCCTTCGAATTGTCCTCAAGACTGCGGGCCGCTGCTAAGTAAGCCACCTTCACAGCAACAAACAACTTCTACACAACAAACATTTACACAACAGCAGCAAACAGCAGTTTCACAGCCAATGCAACTAGCGCAAGGCGGTGGTGGCCAGCTTTGTCCTGACGGCATATGTGATGATTTTGAACAAAAAAATCCTAATGCATGTCCGCAGGATTGCTCGGGAACATCTGCTACGACACGACAACAAACTTTCCAGCCGCAGCCTGTACAGACAATCATGCAACCTCAGCCTGCTTCCAGCAGTG
>JBBSYB010000033.1:9851-16075 GCA_038045465.1 Candidatus Aenigmatarchaeota archaeon
TGCTTGAACAATGGTGTTTGCGATCCCGGAGAGTGTTCAGAATGTGCAGACTGCCTAAGAGGATGATATTATGAACAAAAAAACAATAGTATTGATAATGGTTGTGCTTGTCTCGATGATATTCATAAGCGGCTGTACACAATCACAGAGCGGCATAAAAAGCAGCGAGGAAGTTGGTCGTGCTGTGACAAACGTGAGCACAGATGTACAGAATGTCGCAAGCACCCTGAATGATATAGACAAAGTGCTTGGCGGCACAAAATAAGAAAGATGGATGTTGCATGAAAATATTCGGAAAGACGTTTAAAGAGTACTTATGGACGGTAAAATATTATATTTTGATTTCTGTGATGGTTGTTATTTCTCAATATTATATCGCAGCACCTTTGTCAGACAGATATCCTTTTCTATTGAATCTGACACAGGCGCTATGGGCTTTGATGGTCGCGCTGGCGGTGATGAAACTTGTCAAAAAACACGATTTTAACATGAAAAACGTGATATTTGTTGGAGTCTTGTTCTCGATTATAATTCATGGCTCAAAAGCATTCTTTTTCAGGATATTCCTGTTTCCATACAGCATCCCGGCTGAGCAGGTTCCGGCGCAGCTTATAGGGAAATTTCTTTATGGAAGCTTTCTGGTAATGGTCATTGCAATTGTCATCGGCGCCGTATTCATCTATGCGAAAAAGAAGAGATTTCTTTAAAATAAGAGATATGTGTTCGCAGTTTAACTGGATAAAGAATCTGATATTATAAGTTTGCTAACTATGGTTTTATATGGACAAAGAGCAGCTGCTGCGCGAACTCATAGATGAAGGAATTCTCAAGACAAAATCCGTCATAAACGCATTCAAGAAAGTGCCGCGTGAGAATTTTGTTACAGATGAATACAAGAAACACGCTTATGTTAATGAGCCTTTGCCAATAGGTCAGGGCCAGACAATTTCGCAGCCGCTTACGGTTGCAGTCATGACTGAACTGCTGGAAGCAAAGAAAGGGCATAAGATACTGGAAGTCGGCACAGGAAGCGGCTATCAGGCTGCTATACTTTCGGAGATCGTGGGACCGCGCGGTAAAATAATCACAACGGAAATTATTCCTGAACTCTTTGAATTCGCAAAGGAAAATCTTGCAGGGTATAAAAATGTGAATGTGTTTAACATAGACGGGTCACTTGGCTTTGATAAAGATGCGCCATATGACCGCATCATAGTTACGGCGAGCGCACCAAGCGTACCAAAGCCGCTTATAGAGCAGCTGAAAGAAGGCGGACGTCTTGTTATACCGGTTGAAGACAGAATGATGCTTATAGAGAAAAACAAAAAGATAAAAGAAACTTTTGTTGGCTATTATGCCTTTGTGCCCTTGCGCGGCGTGCATGGTAAGTTAAGTAAATAGTAATCTATCGATACTTCCTATCAAATTTTTCAAAATATCTGAACGATGCGATATTTGTTTCTTTCAACCCATTCCTTGTTTCTTCACCACAATAGAACTTTGCAAAATCTTCTGCAAACATTTCAGAGCTTGAATTTTTTATATCAACGAAAGGATTTTTTTCTGAAGGATAACCAAAGGCATGATCAACCATATGACCATATTCATGGAGCTGGGGCACTGCCATTCTATATTTAATTCCGCAGTTTTCATCGTTTTTAATTACAAATGATTTTTTCATATCAGGGTTATAGATTGCGCCCGCTGCCAGCAGAAGCAGTGTGTCGTCTCGTGGAAGTTTTGCACTGGATATTTTTTCAAGAAATACGATTTCTCCACCAAAACGATTTACTTTTTGTCTGACTTTTTCAGGTACATTGTAAAGGTATGACACCATGGCATGAATATTATCTACTTTGCCTATGGCGTAATATCTTGGCGCTTCTCCAGAAGGCAACGCAGTTAGTATGGATAAACAGATTATTGCGTTTTTGAAAAAACCCATTATTTAGCTAAAACAAGAAAGAATTTAAGCTGTTTTCCCAAGGAATCTTAATGATAGATTCCCATTGCCATCTTGAATACATGGATTCTGACATGGTTGTACGGGAAGCCATGCAGAGAAAAATGACAGCTATTGTTACTTCTATCGCTGACATAAAAGACAAGGAAAAGGTTCTGCAGTTACACAAGAAATACCCCAGCTTTGTTTTTGCATGCATGGGATTTCATCCGGAGAACATGAAGGATTACCATGACAAGGACATAACTGAATATATAGAATTCATAAGAGAAAACAAGTCTTTGGTGTCAGCTATTGGCGAAAATGGTCTTGATTACAACTGGACAACTCAGGCAGATGACCAACAGAGGTCAAGAGATATTTTCCAAAAGTTTATTGACCTTTCAAAGGAACTTCATCTACCTTTAGTTATTCATTCGCGCAATGGCCGAGATAACAAGGAAGGTAGCAATGACGGTATAGGCGATGCGATAAATATGCTTATTGAAAATGACTGCAAGCATGTTATGATGCACTGCTTCTCTGGCAGTGAAAGTCAACTGAAAAAATGTCTGGAGCAGGGATGGATGATATCCTTTGCTACTCTTGTCTGCAAGAGCTTCAAGCACCAGAGACTCGCTTCGCTCGTATCTCTTGACAAGATGCTTCTTGAGACGGATTCGCCATGGCTTGACCCAGATGCGCCAAGAGGCGCATCGGAGTTGACAAACAGGCCGTGGAAGATCGAGAAGAGCGCGGAAGTGATAGCTACTATAAAAAATACTACAAAGGAAGAAATCCTTCAGAAAACAACAGAGAATGCGAAAAGGTTCTTTGGGATGAATATTTAATATTCATTATTTAATTCTATTATAATGAAGAAGATTATTTTCCTAGTGTTTGTTTTGCTTGCCAGTGTTACCTTTGCGCTTCCCCAGACGGTTGGCTATGTGAATGACTTTGCTAATATTCTTCCAAACGGTGCTGTACTGGACAGCCAACTCAGAACTTATGAGAAAAGCACGACCGTAGAGATAGCTCTGGTTACGTTGAATGAAGTGCCTGAGAATTATACTTTGTTTCAATATGGTGTTGAGCTTTTCCAGCAATGGGGCATAGGCAAGAAAGGCGAGGATAATGGCATACTTATTCTGATTGTCAGAAACGGAACTGTCGGCAACAGAATGCGTATAGAACTGGGTTATGGCATGCAGGGTTATATTACAGGAACTGAGGCTGGCGCGATTCTTGACATGGCAATGCCTTACTATACACAGGGCGATTACCAGGCAACTGCTGATATTATTGTATCAGGACTTCAGGACCAGCTGAAAGGCTATACACCTGGACAGGTAATTAAAAATCCAGATCAAAACGCTGAACCACCCCCTGAATTCTCTATTATGTTCAGTACCGTAACTGTTTTGGTTTTTTCGGGATTTTTATTTGCTTTCAAAAGTGCTGCTACAACCAAGAATCAGAAACGCGCAATAAAGCGTGGACTCGCATTGATGCCTTTTCTATGGGTTGCCTCTATTCTATCTTTTGTTGTAATGATAGTAGTTTTCATATCGATATTTATTTGCGTGTTTATTGTAGGGAATCGCATTTTACAGGTAAAATGCCCTCGCTGCAAATCAACTAAGATAAGATACACCTATAGGAGCGATTCCTCTATTGTTCAATGTGAGTGCAAGAAGTGCCATAAAAAATGGCGAAAACGACGATCGGGTTACTACAGAAACGGAGTTTTCATAGCAACTGGTGGTGGTGGCTTCGGCGGCGGCTCATCTGGCGGTGGTGGTGGCTTCGGCGGCGGAGGAAGCGGCGGCGGCGGGGCTGGTAGGTAATGAAGAAATACTTTGCTTTAGTGGCGTTCCTATTAATTGTTTCAACTGCCTATGCCTATGAGTTTCCTAAACCAGTTGGCTTTGTCAATGATTATGCCAATATACTTCCTGATAAGGCACAGTTCGAGGAAGGACTCGCAGCTTACGAAAAGAATACCACAATAGAAGTTGCTGTCGTTACCCTGGATAGCGTTCCCGAAGGCTATACGCTGTTTTCCTATGGTGTTGAGCTTTTCCAGCAATGGGGCATAGGCAAGAAGGGTGAAGATAATGGCATACTTATCTTGATGGTAAAGAATGGTACCGTTGGCAACAGAATGCGTATAGAACTTGGCTGGGGAATCCAAGGCTATATTACAGGAGCTGAAGCCGGCGCAATCCTAGATGCGGCGATGCCTTACTATAGCCAGGGAGATTACCAGACAGCGTTGGATACTATATTGCTTGGATTGTCTGACCAGCTTGTGGATTATGTGCCGGGAAAATACGTTCCCAGGGATCAGACAGTGGACACAATTTTAAGCCTGGTACTCGGCAATTTTCCCCTCTTTTTCTTTCTTGTCATAATTATTATATCACTTGCCACGTCAAATCGCTGCCCTTACTGTGGAGGCAAGATTAAATGCGAGGGTGAATATTGCACATGCCTTAAGTGCAATAAGAAATTCAAGCGCAAAAAACGCTTTTTACCTATAATAGTTGGCGGCTTCGGCGGCGGCGGAGGCAGTTTTGGAGGCGGAGGCTTCGGCGGCGGAGGGAGCGGAGGCGGAGGGGCTGGACGGTAAGATAGTTTTTAATATTTTCATCATTACTGGATTTTGTGTCACACCCATTTAATGATAAGTCTCGGTTTACAACAGCCAAAAGCAATAGACTGGAACAATTCGATGCCGCTTATCTTAACGAAGCTGGACAGGAGAGAAAGGCGAGCGTTTCAATTTACCACCGGAAGCTTAGCAGCAATGAAGATGAATTTTTCGGAACTATAACGAATTACGGCATAGAACATTGGCTAGGTGTACATCTCTGGTATATCAAACCAGAGCATTATGATCCGGCTCTTGCAGAATTTCAAGATAGGGTGGAAATAAGACTTATAACATGCGGTTTTTTTCGCGGCTCTGAAGCTCTTATATAGATTATTTAGTCTGGTTGTTATCTAAAAGTGGCACTTATACAAAGTTTTATAAGCTTTTCGGGATTAGTGAGAATATGCCACAAGCAGTACCAGTGCCAGATAACAGTAGAATAATAATGCCTTATTTGGCTACGCCATCAGAAATGAAACGCAGATGGGTGCCGACAGCAGAAGGCGTTTACGCTTCTCCAGAACTTGCAAGAGACGAAAGCGGAGACAGGATTGTTAAAATTGATTGGCCAAGTTCTCTGGCTGCTGCAAGATTAGCAAGTGAAAGAACCGGCAGAGTATATTTTCTACCTTCTTATGGCGAAGCATTGGATGCGATAAGGGCGAAAAAAGCAGCTGAAAAAGAAGCCGCAGAGTTTGCAGAGTGGACAAGAAACAGATACGAGACTAAAGGCGATCATACTTTAATATTTTCGCACCGCTCACATGACGAATTTGAAGGCGTAGAATTAGACCATGCCCTACAGAATGGTTATATAGCAAGCTTAAGGTTAGGCGCGCCTGACGCTGTTTCTGAAGAGCCTAATCCCGATTTTCTTAATGCTCAATTGTATTATGGCAATAATCCTGTGGTTCGCGGCTGGGGCGGCAGGTTCGACGCCTATGCGCGCTGCGGGGCGTCTGGCGCGCGCGAGGACTTTGGCTTCCGCCTTTTGTGGTATGAAAAGAAATAGGCTGAAAGAATTCTGAAAGAACATAACAAGGCGCTTAAGCAAGAAGCTTCGGACTTAAGGCGAAAAATAGCGGCAGCTAGAATATCTCTTGGATAAATTATAAATAGTTTTTTCTATAATTATTTTTACCTTCCAGCTTGCGCGCGGCTATGTAAAAATAGCTGTGCGCTGAACTCTACGCTTGTTTGTAGATGAAGTTGTGTCTTGTGCACAGCTAATGACATGAAATACAGCGGCGAGATACGTCAAGCCGCAGTGGTTTGAGATTTCTTTATTTTTTGGCAAGCAGGCTACCTAAGTTGCCTGTGATTCGCGACTGGAACGGCAGGTTAGGCACAAACAGACCGATACAATGTGTTTATTTTTGTGTCTATGCAATCAACGCCAATGCGAACTACGGGGCGTCTAACGCGAAATCGTTTCAAAAACGACGTGAACGAGGACTTGGGCTTCCGCAATAGTTCATCTGGAAGGCACTTTTGCTTTAAAAAATCTTTTTAAAGATGTGGTAAGAAGGAATAGATATGGCACAGAAAGTACCTCAGAAATTACCAATGAAATGGATTGGAATCGGTATAGTAGTTCTGATTATTTTGATACTTGTTGGAACA
>JBBSYB010000034.1:0-10409 GCA_038045465.1 Candidatus Aenigmatarchaeota archaeon
AAATAGTTTATGGTCTGTCAATTTTCCTGACAAGCCTGTGCCAGACATCTCTACACCTATCCTGCCATTCTTCGACTTCCTTGTCTCTCTTCAGCTTGAACATTACTTTCAAATCTGTCATGCAAATGTCTTCCAACATGTTCAATTCAGCGTTATTTATGGAGAAATTTTTGACTGTATTCTTTTTCTTGCAAAACGTGCATGTCTGACTTTTCTTCAAAAGAGTACTGCAGACCTTGCATTCTACACATTTGCATAACCTTTCTTTCTTTTTGCAAAGATAGCAATTTTCAGGAAGATTAAAATCTAAAGGCACGAATTCCGTCTTCTTGATTCTGCCTTTTTTTATGTCTGCAAGGCTCTGGCGGAGTTGGATTATTGCATCGCTGGATTTTCGCATAAGAATACTTTGCCTGACTGGTTAAATTGATTTTGCTGCTCCAAGTCTGACGGATGGAAGATACGAACTCTCAGAAATAAAAAGAATATCTCACATACCGATTTGAAATACCATGTGCCCGACGCCTTCAGAAGAGTTCAGAATTGGTCTGATATGATTCTGATGCTCGACCGGATATATATTCTTTTATGTTATCAGATATGTTAATTTAAATAATTTAAAAAATGACATATACAGATGAAAAGTATTTTTGCAGTTGCGATTATTTTGATTGTTGTATTAGCTACTGGCATAACTTTGTTATCTCTTCCTAATGAGAATGCAGACGAAATGGACAATGTCAATGTCAGGCTGAAATGGATACACCAGGCACAATTTGCCGGATTTCATACAGCAGAACAAAAGGGGTTTTATGAGCAAAATGGGATTCATGTCAATTTAATTCCGGGAAATGCAGAAGCTCCTTCTATTCAGATGGTTGCAGGCGGATCAGAACAATTTGGAATTACAGGAATGGCACAATTGATGGAAGCAAGAGCAAAAGGAGTTCCTGTGATCGCTTTGGCTGTAATTTACAGGAAAAATCCATTGATATGGTTTTCTGTTAACGAAAATATAACGTCTGCCGAAGACCTTATCGGTAAAAAAGTAGGTGTTACAGTCGCCAGTAATTCAGATATACTCTTTAGAGCTATGCTCGTGAAGGCTGGCGTAGATATTAATAAGATAGAAATCGTGCCTGTAAAATACGATATATCTCTACTGCTTACAGGTACTGTCGATGCATACGAAGGATATCTCATCAATCAACCACTCTCAGCCAGAGAAAATGGCTTCAAAACTTATATAATCAATCCCACTGACTATGGAATAAACTTCTATGGCGATGCTATTTTTGCAACAGAGGACATGATAAAGAAAAATCCCGATTTAGTTAGAAGGTTCATGAATGCGACTTTACAAGGCTGGGAATATGCTTATAGCCACCCAGATGAGGCTGTCAATTATACGCTGACATATTCTGATCAACTAACTAGGGAACATGAAACTGCAATGATGTATGCCAGCTTAGAACTCCTAAAACCAGACAACAAGCCAATAGGAACTATTGAACAAGCGGTTTTGGAGGAAATGCAGGAATTGCTTGTAAACAATAAAATTCTTGATACTCCTCTAAACCTTGGTACGTTGTACACGGATCAGTTCTTATAATAATAGCTCAGTTCTAAAGGTTTAAGTTAATATATTCAATGATGACTTTATGGAACAAGTAGTGACGGTTAGTAATATCACTAAATTTTATGGTCAGTGCCATGTTCTGGATTCAATAAGCTTTCATGTTAGACAGGGAGAGTTTGTTTCTGTTGTCGGGCCAAGCGGCTGCGGCAAGACAACATTACTTAAAATGATCGGGGGACTAGCTTACCCTTCGAAGGGGGACGTATATATTAATGGTATGTCCGCCACAACTGCACGCGAAAAGGGAAAAATTGGATTCGTCTTTCAGAGTCCTGTTTTGTTGCCGTGGAGAAATGCCCTGAAGAACGTCGAATTACCTCTTGAGATAGCAGATTTTAAAAATCCTCAAGAAATTTCAAAACGACTCCTAAAAGTAGTGGGTTTGGATAAATTTGAAAATTCCTATCCTAATGAGCTAAGCGGTGGCATGCAGCAGAGAGTCGCAATCGCACGGGCATTGACGTCTGATCCATCTCTTTTGCTAATGGACGAACCGTTTGGAGCACTTGATGAACTGACCCGAGACCACATGAACCTGGAACTCCTTAGAATCTGGAAAGAAGAAAAAACAATGATATCAGCTGTTATATTTGTTACACATTCAATACCAGAGGCTGTGTTTCTATCTGATAAAATTATTGTTATGTCAGAAAGACCAGCATCTCTGAAAGGTATTGTGCGTGTCAATCTACCACGTCCACGACATACAAAAATGAAATATTCAAAAAAATATAACAAGTTGATAGAATGCATAAGAAAAATGCTAAAAGAAGATTAGAAGTAGTCTTCATACCTGCACTGTTTTTTATAGGACTGTTGCTAGTTGTGGAAGCAATCGTTTTTCTACTTAACATTCCTGAGTATCTTTTTCCCCGGCCAACGAGAGTATTTTTAGATATTATAAGCAGTTTCAATTCTTTGATGTGGCATACAAGCATCACCATGGCAGAAGCGGTTGCCGGATATATAGTAGGCAATATTTTAGGTTTTGTTACAGCCGTAATTTTTGCACATTATAAAACTATTGAAAGAGGATTTTATCCATATGCAATAGCGCTTAAAACAACACCAATTATAGCAATTGCGCCACTGCTTGTTCTATGGTTTGGGACAGACGTAGGGTCTAAGATAGCAGCCTCTGCTATTATTTGTTTTTTTCCGATTTTAGTCAACACAGTAAAAGGTCTGAAGAACATTGATGATGTTGCTCTTGATTTGTTTAGATCATTATCTGCAACCAGATGGCACATATTCACTAAATTGAGGCTTCCTAACGCCCTTCCTTATATATTTTCTGCCTTGAGAATCTCTACAGGACTGGCTGTTGTTGGCGCAATCGTTGGAGAATTTGTCGGAGCGAACAAGGGCATCGGATATGTGATATTAATTTCGACCTACCACCTGGAAACTGTAAGAATGTTCGCCGCAATTTCCATGGTGGCCTTTGGAGGGGTGTTATTTTTCTTATTGGTAAGCTTTATAGAAAAAAAGGTTTTGTTCTGGCAAAAATCCCAGAGTCCTGATTGACCATAAATGATGCATTTGCAAGTTTTATAAAATCGGTATGTTATATATATATATGAGACCTAAGCATTTTTCTTTTAGATTCGGAAAGATTAAGGCTACGGTCTGGTTTTATGGACGCCTTGAAAAAGACAGAAAATACCGGTTCATGATATTTTGCCACGGGTTACCAGGACATCCATACCAATTCAATCCCGCCAAAATAGAATGTCTTATCAAAGAGGGATTTGTGCTGGTTTTCCCTGACTATATAGGTACGTGGGCAAGCTATGGAACTATGACATGGAATAATTGTGTCGCGACGATTTTACAGACAATTACATCGTTGAAAAGGGGTGAGGGCAGGGAACTTCGAGACAATACAAAAGTTGAATGGGGCTTAAAAGACATTATATTAGTAGGCTCTAGCTTCGGCGGTTCTATCGCACTTGTTGCAGGAGCGAAATCAAGCGATATTCAGAAAATAATCTCTTTTGCGGCTCCAATTGATTATAGAAACCACTCTAAAATAAAAGGAGAGGATGAACCAATCGAAGGTTTGTACGAAGTTGTTATGCGGGAGGCGGGAGCCATGTGGAGGATAGATGACAAAGCTGAGTGGAGGCAACTAGTAAGAGGAGATGCGGATATTAATCCCATTGACTACATCGAACTTTTAAAGAACAAAGATGTGTTTCTTGTACATGGCGACAAAGATAGGGTTGTCTCGGTCAAACGCTCAGATAGTTTATTTCGAAGCATGAGAACCGGAAGGGGGAATCATAAGATCCTCATCCTGAAAGGGGAAAAGCATATCGGTTACGATAGCATCTGCCAGAAGAAGTTAATGCCAAAAGTTCTTCGATGGCTTGGTTAAGTCTACGGAGAATCTGATCTCTTTGAATAAAAGCCTCGGAAGTATGCATCTTTGTCGCATGAAAGACATGCGCCTCTTGGCTCTTCATAAGGTTCTGTTCCGACGAGTTCTCCTGGAAGCTCTTTATCCAAACGCTCAATACACGGTGTTTCTCCGCAAAAGTCAAAAGCAGCTATTCTGTTTCCCCTTACAACTTCCATAGTTTCGTCTATTGTCAGTGCCGAGGTAATTTGCGAATCCATATAATGATTGGCATCTTCTTTTATTGCTGTTTCAACTTCTGTAAAAAAAGAAGGAATTGCAGTGTTTAAATCTCCAACATGGAAGTCATCTACGGGCGGTGTTCGTGTCCTAACGTATATGCTACATGTCTGGTCGTCAATGTTATTCGGGCCTATGCCAATTAGTATTGGCACACCTCTAGTCCTTGAAGCCGCAATTTTCTTTCCCGGATGTGCATTCTCCCTAGACAAATCTAGATTAACCCTATACTGACCTTTCATGTGCTCAGCAAGTTGTCTGGCATATTCGTTGACATCATCGTTTCGTGTTCCCCTGTAGACAGGGACGATAGTTACCTGCTCCGGCGCAAAGTCGGGCATTAACCGCAAGCCGGTTTCATCGCGGTGGACATCTAACATTGCTGTTATAATTCTTTCTGAAATACCAGACGTTATCTGATAAGTGTATTGTTTACTTCCATCGGTATCTACATACCCGACGCCGAAAGGTCTTGAGAATATCTGATCCTGATTATATACGACTGCTACATTAAAGACTCTTTGCTTGGATGGCAGATACGTCTCGAAGGATACCATGTCGGTAAATACAGGCTTGTTTCCCCATCTTGGCCTTCTTAATATCAAACTTGGAACCCCAAGTTTAGTGACAACTTCTTTGAATATTGTTACAGTCCTCTCAAATTCTTTCTCTGCTTCTTTCTCTGAAGAGAATGCAGCATGACATTCAGCCAGATCCATTCTTTCATCGCCATTGTACATTGCTATAGGACTTTTATGATAGCGGAATATAGAGCCGCGCTGATATGCCCTGAGTGGGAGATCTGATTTATTCTTAATCCATTTCCTGAACATAGTATACACAGCGCATTCGCCCGTCGGGCTTAGGAATACATCTAATGGTGTGCCGTCTTTTCTTCGCAACCAGAACAAGGAGTCTTCGAAGTCATCTATATACTTGGTAACTGGTTTCATCGATTCTCCGGGTATCAGCCGCGGAAACTGGAACTTTTGGTATCCATTCGCCTCAATCGATGTTTCTATCATCTCAAATATATTTTCTTTAAGCTTGTATCCATAAGGAAGCAATACATGACAGCCTTTTACAGGATAGCGATTATCGCTGACAGAAGCCTTGAGCAGTAAATGTTTGAACTGTTCTACATTGTTTCTAATCATATTTTTCTAATCGAAACAAAGCTTAAATATGACAAGGTATGGGCCCGACGCAAGGTGGAGCAAAGGTTCAGATGTCCCAAAAAAGGAGAACTCTACCATTGGTCCAAGTGGGCCCGACGCCTTTCAGCCGACGAGTTCAGAATATGACTGTTACTATCTTACTGCCTGGCAGATTATATATAATTTATTTTGCTTTCCTTTCTTTGACGTTTTTTATGTAGTCTTCAACTACTTTCTTTGTTACAATCCAGTTTCTGCCGAGTTTTATAGCATCCAGTTTGCCTTTTCTTGCCAATAGGCTGAGATATTCCTGCGTATATGGTGTTCCTTTTGCAGCTTCTTTGATGCTTATATATTCCATGCCTCTCTTGAACGCCGACAGGTAGATATCAAGGCTCCTGTTGATGCAATAGCCGATAAAATCCATGAAAGGCCTGATGTTTCCTTTATCTGCCTCTTTCAGTGTCTGGTAATATTTTTTCCTGTCGTTTTTCAGCACTATGGTTATCGGATACCCGTGCTTCATGAGGAAGAGATTCATGACAAGCCTTGCTGTTCTTCCATTGCCATCTGAGAAAGGGTGTATTTCTACGAATTTGTAGTGCATGACTGCAGCCATTTCTATTGTATTTAGACCGTCAGGATTTTTTGTTATGTATTCAATGAAATTATTCATGAGTTTCGGAACTTTTTCTGCCTGCGGAGGAGATTTTATTGCTCCAAGTATCCTTACGTTGGTAGTTCTGTAGCGGCCTCTTTCATCTTCGTATATCTTATCCAAGACAAGCTCATTCAGCTTTTTTATCAGCTTTTCACTTATCTCTTCTTTTAGTGAATCTTCGACAAACAGGATAGCTTCCTTGTGGTTGATAGCTTCGAAATGATCTTTGAGACTCTTGCCTTTTATGGTTATTCCATGCTCCAAAACAAGACGGGTTTCCTGCAGCGTCAGCGAATTGCCTTCTATGGCATTGCTGTTGTAAGTCAACTCGATTTCCAACTGCTTTTTCAGCTCCTGCAGCGCAGCTTTCGGGAACGGCCTTAACTTGTCTAATTCTTTCTTCTTTTTCACAAGTTTTTCGTAAAGTTTCTGATTGATCATATATAATTTATTATACAACAGTTTATTTAAGCATATCGGATAGTAGAAAAAATGAGTTATCCGATACGTATCGGATAGACTTGAATAAGAAGTAAACGATACATATGGGCCCGACGTGGCACGCACCTACGGTATGCAACACCCAAAATTGGCAAGAGTTGGAAGTGGTGCAAGCCCACTGAACTCGCATGCTCGGGAGAACTGAACTCCTGCGGCTTTGGAGTTTAAAGCGCTCAAAAAATATCTATACAAACATATGTCTGATAAATTAGACATATCGTACAACAGCGCGGGACGGATCAACAACTTTATATAGATAATTATTGATAATAGTTATCGGTGATGTGATGCCAAGTAGCTACAGTTTGCCGAAACTAATGGAAGACGAAATAGATGCCCTGATTGAGGCGGGTTATTACTCAAGCAAATCAGATGTCGTCAAGGACGCGGTAAGGGAAATGCTGGAGAAAAACAAGAACCTCAGGATAGCCGCTGCAATTGAGATGTACAAAAAAGGCAGTATATCGCTCGGGAGGGCAGCGGAGATCGCTGACGTGAGCCCTGAGGATTTCAAGGAAGCACTGAAAGAAAGGGGAATAAAGATAGTTCTGAAGCACGACAGGAAGACGATAAAAGACGCCGACAGAATCATGAAGAAGATGAAATAATGGACGTAATCATGGACACAAATATCGCGAGCACGTTCGGGAAAATAGAAAGATTCGACCTGCTTGAGGCGCTTTTCCCGGATTCTACCCTGTTTATATCGAGCAGTGTCCAGAGCGAACTAAGCGCAGAAAAATGGCTGAAACTCGCAAAGAAAGTCATAAAAACGGCAAAGACAACAGGCCCGACAAAGCCGGAAGCGAAACTTACAGAAAAACTGCTGTCAAAAAGAAACATGGGAAAAGCCGAGGCAGAATGCATAGCGATAGCAAAATCCAGAGGCATGCTCCTGCTTACAAATGACAAGATTGCCGTAAAGGAGGCACGCAAGGCTGGCGCAGACCTTATGGATCTGCGCGCCATAGTTAGACATTTATGGAAGCAGAACGTGCTCTCAAAAGAAGCTGCAGAATCCTTGATAACCGAAATAGAGGAAAAGGACAACATAATATTTGTTGACAAAGAAAAGATATTTTTGGATTGAAGGCGAGACAAATGAAAGTCTATATAGTAGGCCATCATGGGCCCGAGCACAACATGATAACCAGCGTGCACAAAACACGCAAAGGGGCAATTAAAAAGTGGAATGATCTGAGGCTTTACTTGTTAAGAAACGCGAAGAGAAATCAGAAGAAAGGAAAACCTGATGACATGTGGCATGAGATGGTCAAAAACCTGTCGTGCAAGGATCCGGACAAGATAGACAACTATCCGCACGAGACTCCTTACATAGAGGAAAGGACAGTAAATGAATAATAGTTGTGTAAAATTTTACACATATGTACAATAGGCTAACAAAAAGAATATTGAGAACTTTGATTAACCTATAACTTATCAAAGTTCACAATAAGGACTTTGAACAAAAGATATATTATTCAAAGTCCTCTATTGACCCAGCACTAAATTTTGTTATAGAAACGCTTTTTCAAAAATTTTCTAAAATAACCCTCACTAGAGTTCGGCTATCTCGGCAATAAAATTTCTCTTTGGCTTGTGCGCTTCTCTTATTTGTTTAATATAAACCTGCCAATTCTTTTCGTCTCTTGAATTCTTATGTATCCTTTTCATCCTTTGCAAATACCTTTTCGCAGCTTTATAGCGTTCATTACCCATTTGCTGTATGTTATTCTCTGCCAATCTCCTGTAAATTTTTATAGCATCTTGGGGCATCCTGCCTTCAAGCGCAGCACCAAGCTTGCCGGCTGTTTCATCTTCGATGCCCTTCATGTTTGCCAAAGCTTTTTTCCAGCTGTTGTCCTCGATGCAAAGCATGACCAGCAGGTCGTTATTTTCTTCCGACGCCTCAAGGAACGCTACGGCCTTGCCTCTTTCGGATTTCCATGCGCCTAATTTAGCTGAAGTTTCCTTTATTTTTTTGAGATTGTCGTCGGACGGGTCATTTTTGAAAATTTTCCATGCGCACGAAAGCGCTTCTGCTTTATTTCCCTTTAACAGAAGGAGCTCGAAAAGCCTTTCTTGCAGGGAATCGTCATCTTTAGATTTTTCTTTGGCAAGCTTTATTGCGTCATCAATTTTGCCCAATTCCACAAGCTTGTCGACCGCTTCCAAGTAGTCCTTGTCATCACAGCACATTTTGATGTATTCTTCGTGCCTGCCCTGAAGGTTCACTATCTCCCTGTAAAGCCATTTGAATTCACTGTCTTTTTTGCTTTTGACGAGGGTCTCCATTGTCCTGAGTTTCGCCTTATCAAGCCCCTTTATCGCATTGTGAATGGCGTCTTCAACGCCGTAATCTGCCGCATCTTTATAGATTCTTATCAGCTCCTGAAGAATTATCTCGTCGATATTCGCGCCTTTGAACGCCTTTGCAAGCGAATTACCTACATCAATAGTCAGGTCTCCTAAATCGCCGTTAGAGTCGTCGCACTCCTCCTCTTTCCGTACGCAACCGCTTAAGAATTCCAGCAATAAGGAACAGCTCTCATTGTAAAATCCCAAATCTATAAGTTTCTCCAGGCTATTTTTCACGGCCGTGAGATCCGAAACAAGACCGAATGTTTCATTATAGTCGAAGTAATGCCCAATCTCCAAGGCACTGCGCATCTCTTCTTTATAGCTGGCTATGTCAAGCTTGCTCTTTTTTCTCGCGACCATATCCAGCTTTATTGTTTTGAGCATAGATTCAGACGGCGTGCTCAGGATAAGCCTTACAAGATCGCTTTTTGAAAGGCTGCTTAAGTGAGATTCTATATCCTCGACTTTTGTAGCCTTGTTTTTCTTGTACTTGAGAAAAAGCAGGGCAGCGGCAACATGCTTGCACGAGTCCCCGACAGGACAGGTACATCTGCCATCTATGCCTCCTTTGTTTATTTTTATTTCAACAATGTATTTGTTGCCGCCCATGACTGTTGATTTTATAGTGTTCCCGAATATAGTCAGATTTTTGACCCGGTTTTGCCTGTAATAATCCAGCCCCCTTTCAAATGCTTTCGAGCCGCAGCTCTCTATGATGTCTTTTTCCGTAATGTCAAAGTCCGGGCTCATAATAAATAAGTATCTTGTATAAATATTTAATTATGCAAGATGCGGCGGAAACCCTAAAGAAGCACTTTGGCTATTCTGTTTTTCATCCTATGCAGGAGAGTATAGTAAACGATGTCCTTGCCGACAGAGACGTTTTTGTTCTCATGCCTACAGGAAGCGGAAAATCCCTGTGTTACCAACTGCCTGCTGTCATGAAAGACGGAATAACCGTTGTCATATCGCCGCTTATTGCACTGATGAAAGACCAGGTCGACAGCCTGAGGACCAACGGCATCGGGGCGTCTTACATAAACAGTTCTTTGGGCACGAAGGAAATAGAAGACATAAAAATGAAACTTCTTGAAAACAAGGACAAAATATTGTACATTGCGCCCGAACGGCTTGCATCGCCTGACTTCCTCTATTTTCTTAAAATGTTAAACATAGCCCTGTTCGCCGTTGACGAAGCGCATTGCATATCGGAATGGGGGCATGACTTCAGGCCAGAATACAGAAAACTCAAAATACTCAGGGAAGTGTTTCCGCAAGTGCCTATAATTGCCCTCACCGCGACAGCCATACCGGACGTGCAGAAGGACATAATACAGGCGCTGAAAATTTCTGCGCCAAGAATATACAAAGCCAGCTTTAACAGGCCAAATCTTTTTTATTACGTGCGGCCAAAAGAAGATGCGTACGAGCAAATATTACAGTATGCAA
>JBBSYB010000034.1:10419-20393 GCA_038045465.1 Candidatus Aenigmatarchaeota archaeon
GGAAAGACTCCGGAATAGTATATTGTCAAAGCCGTAATTCCACAGAAAACCTTGCAAAGAAACTGCAGGAAGACGGCTTTCGCGCGCTTCCTTACCATGCCGGCCTTTCAAAAGAAACAAGGACCGAAAACCAGGAAGCGTTCATAAAAGACGATGCAGAAATAATGGTGGCGACAATAGCATTCGGCATGGGCATAAACAAGCCAAATGTACGCTATGTAATACATTACGATCTGCCAAAAAACATCGAGAGCTATTATCAGGAAACCGGAAGGGCTGGAAGGGACCGGCTGGACAGCGACTGCATACTCTTCTTCAGTTATGGCGACAGAAAAAAGATTGAGGTGCTTATAGAAAAGTCAAAAAACCAGCAGAAGAAAGCGATAGCCTACAAAAAGCTTGACGAAATGATAAGATTCTGCGAGAGCCTTGAATGCAGAAGAAAATTTCTTCTTGGGTATTTTGGGGAAATGTACGACGACCGGTGCGAAAAATGCGACACATGCCTTATGCCAAGGGAAATTTTTGACGGAACAGAGATCGCAAAAAGGATCCTTGCGTGCATTAAGGATACGAATCAGCGGTTTGGCATGAGTTATATAATATCGGTATTAACGGGCAAAGGGAAGGGGCGGATAACAGCCTATGGCCATGACAAACTCAGTTCTTACGGCGCCGCAAGTAATTATGGCCAAAAGCAGCTTCGGGTTTTCATAAGGGAGCTTGTTCAGCTTGGTTTCATTGATGTAATAGGCGACAAGTATCCGGTCTTAAAACTAAGCCAGAAAAGCCTTGATGTTTTATCCGGACTAGCAAGCGTGAACCTCGCAAAGCCACGGGAAAAAACAAACGAAATTCAGATAAACCTTCAGGATGGCGCGCAATTGCGTGCAGCAGATCACGACCTGTTTGAAATACTGAGAGCTCTAAGAAAAAGCATAGCTAATGAGGAAAATGTGCCTCCTTATATAATATTCCCTGATTTCACGCTCAGAGAAATGGCCACGTTCTTTCCGTGCAGTCCGCAAAGCCTGTCAAAAATAAAGGGCGTGGGAAACATAAAACTCGAAAGATACGGCCATAAATTCCTGGAAAAAATAAGCGATTATTGCAGGCAGAATAATATCGAAGAAATAAAAATAATCAAAAAACATTCTTTGGCAAAAGAATCCGATACGTGCGGGAAGACGCTGGAGCTTTTGAAAAACGGCTTAGGAATAGAAGAGACTGCAAGAACAAGGGGACTTGTTACAACCACAATAGTTTCCCACATAGAAAAGCTTATACTTTCAGGAGAAGAAATAAAAATAGATTCCTTTGTAAATGAAGAAAGGCAGCAAGCTATCTTAAAATGCATGCAAACCCTCGAAACGCAAAACTTAACCCCGATAAAAGAGAAACTCGGAGATGAGTACTCTTATGATGAAATAAGACTGGTAAGGGCTAAGCTGAATGCGAGAAAATGACTATGCATACACATGTCTGATAAATTAGACATATGTATTAAAGACAAGCAAGTAAAAATAGTATAAGTTGCTATGGAAAACGGAAACGGCGCAAAGAAAAGGATTATAGAATGCATAGAAAAGGGCATAGAGCTTGACAAAGAAGGCCATGCCGAGCTTAGGATGAGCCAGAGAAGAATAAAGTTCGATGACGTGAAGAATGCACTTAAGTCCTTTGATAAAATAGAGTCTATAAAGGCATATATGGTGTTACAAGAAAAACAGGATACAATTTTCTTGTACACCATAAATGAACCAAGTTTATAATATCACAATTCATTACTTGGTTCACATTAAACCAGGAACCCTAAAAGATGCTTACAGGGTGCACATAAAGCTTCCAGGCAAAAAGACGCTGGCGGTCGGCATAACCCTTGAAGACAAGTGCATTGTAAAGACCGTGTTTGTGCAGTCCAAGAAGATTCAAAAAAAGGTGGAAAAATGGCAGAGAAAATCGAAGTAGATTATGACGAAGAGTTTGACGACCTGTACGTCTACAAGAAAGGCAGGAAGTCGGATTTCAGCGTCAATTTGGGCGACTTTGTAATAGATGTTTCTAAAGACGGGAGTATAAACGGCATAGAGATACTTGAAGCCAGCAATACGCTGTCGAAGCTTCTCAATACAAAAATAACATCTTCTGACATCAAGCAGGCCAAAGACGCTGTAATCATATCAAGCACAAAGGAAAATGCCCTCTATATCTACTTGCACCTTGAGTCGAAGAAAGGCATAAGATTTCCGATAGTAATGCCTGCGATACATGCTTAGTGCCTCGCATTAGAGTTTCTCAAGAAAAGGTTGTCGCCTGTGTCGCTTAATTTGGGCTTGCGCCAAAAGCTACATAAACCTGCTGTGAAAAAGGATACTTATGAAGTGCTCCAGATGCAAGGCCAAAGCAGAATTTCGGATACCTGACACAAATAAAGCAGTCTGCAAAGATCATGCCGCCGCCTTTCAGCCGACGAGTTCAGATTAGGACTGCACCACGTTCACTAACTTTACGAAACATTTCTGCTGTAGCCGATGCCTGTGAACTGGGGTTAAAATCTAAATAGTTCTTGATTTTTCAAGTTGGACAAACGAATTTGCAAGACTATTTGCTCCAGCTTCACTGCCCGTTTCGTATGCAAACCAAAATGCGTCTCTAACTAATGGCATACCTGCTGCAGATAGTTTTTCGCTATCTACTACTTTAAAATAAGCTTTCAATGTTCTTTCTGTTTGCTCCAGATTACCCAATCGCGTTAAGTCACGGTCTCTTAGCATTTCGACCATAAATGAATCGTAGTTCATACTATCACATAAAGACTATAACCGAAAAGAATTAAAAAGGATTTTTTATGGGCCCGACGTGCTGCGCACCCAGGATATAGAACACCCAAAAAGCTTGCTCATTACACTTTCATAATTTATCAAAATACCTGGCAATATTTTCTATGGCCCCATGATCTATAATCTGGAACGTAGTTCCTATAAGTGCTATTGTAATTAATGTTGCATATTCAGGATGCTTGTACATTAGTTTCTTCAGGGGTTTGTCGAAGATTATGCCTGCAACTATACCGGCAATAGTACCTGTCAATATTGCAATCAATATTTTGAAAGGCGTGCTGATTATAAGATAATCCCTGTTTGTTTTGATCGTGCCGTTTCTGGCGCCCTTTACGTATTTCCTGTATTGGCGCCATGTTTTTATTACCGCATCTTTGAAGCCGAAATGCCGGAAAAACAGGAGAATTGTATTACGAAAATACCAATAAAGAAACTTCTCCATATGCATCGTATTTCTTGTTCCCCCATGTCTTGCAGTATTGTGGTAAGCTACAGCAGCAGGCTCAAAAATGATTTTGCCTAGTCTTGAAATCCTCATACACATGTCGGTTTCTTCCCTGTAATAATTTCCTTTATATTGTATATTGAAACCGTGCGTCTTAAGCAGAGCATCCCTTCGGAATGACATATTACCACCCATAAGAAATTTTACCCTTCCGCAGTGAAGATTCTTCGTATCCATAAACTTCTTCACCCTGTAATTATGCTTTATGTCGCCGTGCCTAGTTATGTATGCTAGTCTCTTGATTTTGTTTTTTGTTTCAACATGTCTACCAACTTCCACCACAGGCCCTCCAACACCTATTACGCCTCCAAGCCGATAGTGCTTCATAAGGCTCTTTATCCAGTTCCTGTGCGCATAGCCGTCGTCATCGATGAAAGCTATAATCTTGCTTTTTGCCGCTGCTATTCCAAGATTTCTGGCTCTGGCAATGCCCTGCTTGTGCCTGTTCCTTACGTACTTTATCTCAATATTTTCTGATAGCAAATTGGCAACTTTGTTGTGAATGGAAGAAAAGACATGGGTTAGCATCTGAGTGACGTCAATTCTTTCATCAGAAGCGTCGTCCACAATTATTATTTCCTGTGGCTTGATGGACTGCTTAAGAAGAGAAGCAACGCATTTTTGCAGATGCTCCGGCCTGTTTCTTGTGCATATTATTACTGATACATTACGCATTATATCTCCCCCCTTGTAGCACATGCCGCATATGATTCCGAAAACACAATTAATGGCTGAAATCTGCGCAGCATACGTCCTAGGGCCAATATATATTTTGCTACAGAATTGGGTATTAGCGGCACTTCCATATTCCCTCCGCGAAATACAGGAAATCTTATAACCACAGAATGCATTTTTATGTTCACAAAACCCAAAGAACGGAGTAATCCCCTCATTTTAATAAAAGGAACCTTATTATGTTTGAATCCGCTTCTTTTCCACCTTTCATGGTAGACAAAATCCCACATACAAGGCTTGGACTTCGTTATGATAACAAACTTCCCGCCGGGTCGCAACATTTCCCGTACCCTTTTTAATCCGTCTTCAATATCATCAAGATATTCAAACGAACGGACAGCAAATATTTTGTCGAACTTTTTCTTTGATTTGAAGGAGAGGAAGTCCGAAACAACAAACTTTGTATTCCTCATATTTGCGTTTTTCTTGGCTTCCTGTATCATATTTTTAGAGATGTCCACAGCAGTTATCTCACGGCATTTACCGCCGACATTGCGTGTCCATATACCGAGCCCGCACCCAATTTCCAGTACCCTATCGTTAATCGAAGGCTCGAGGAGACGCAAAAGCAAGTCCTTTGTACAGAGGTAGTCAAATTCGGATACCGGAGACCCTTTCCATTGCCTGTGGTAAAAATGCGATTCCTTGTCCCAATATTTTGAAATCATGCTAATTCAATACATTTTACTGATAAAATAATTTTAATGGAAGGAGTATGTAACGAACGGCACTGTATTAAACTTCTGAAGCCCACTGAACTCGCCTGCTCAGGAGAACTGAACTCGTAGGTGGGCTATTTATTTTTTTGTTGACAACGAGACTCATGGACAGCAAAGAGCGCGTCTGCATATTCATAGACGGGAGCAACTTCTATCACAGTGTAAAAGACACTTTCAATATTCATGACAGCCAGATAGACTTTGCAAAGCTCATAGAAATTCTCAGAAAGGACAGGCTGCTCATAGGCACCTATTACTACAATGCCCCGCTTGACATAAATTACAACAAAGAAACATACTGGAAGCAGCAAAGGTTCTTCGCAGACCTGAGGAAAATGCCTGCCTTGCACATCATACTGGCGCACATGCGAAAGACAAAACAAGACGGCAAAGTTCAATATTCGGTCAAGGGCGACGACATACACCTTGCAATAGACATGGTGTCGTTCGCATATGAAAACCTTTACGACACGGCAATTCTCGTGAGCGGCGACGGAGATTTTGAGCCGGCAATAAAGCGCGTCCAGAAGCTGGGCAAAAGTGTAGAAAACGCTTACTTTACTATAAGCAGGTCGTCGCTATTGAAGCAGGTGTCCGACACATCTATAGTTCTCGACGATATAGTTACAAAATGCCTGAAGAGCGGCGACAAAAAAGATAAGTAAAAGCCCGACATTGCCTACAGACTAGCTATAGTGCCATGTCGGGGAGCATATTAGATACTAATACGCTGCTTAGGGATTTAAAGGTTTGTGAAATATTTTTTAACAGCGTTATAAGGGGTAATTACATGAATCTTGATCTGACCAACCCATCGGAAGTTAAGATAGGACTGCTGTCTAGGGGCGTGGATTGCGATCCCAATACTTTCGCAAACTACGGGCGAGATTTTTACTCAAATCTATACGTTTATGGAAATACAAGCGTGTCTACTTTGCAACACCGGTTTCCTCAGGTACTGCTTTTAGGAAATGACGTCGTGTCGGCATTTATCAGAAGGGAAGGCTCGCCGTGGTATTTACGCGTTGAAGGCAACGATTCCGTGAGACTCTATCACGACGGCAAGTATGTCCAGGACGTTAGTCTTCCGGAAAAACCTGCATATTATGGCAGAACCCTTTCTGATGGCTCACTGTCAGACAGCGTAATTGCCGTGGCAGGAGAACAGACGCCGGGATTTTTCCTTTATCCCGAATGTTATTATTTTGACGAGGGGTCGTTCTGCAAATTCTGCTCATTGAAACCTACCAGAAGAACAGTCGCAAACGAGTTGGAAGCTGATTTTGAAAATAACAGGCTAGCCGAGGCCACAAGGCTGTTCCAGAATACGCCATGGAGGGACATTCCTCTGGTTTCGATAACTGCAGGAACTGCAAAGGGCGATGCCGAAACGCAACGCGGAATAATAGATAAAATCCGCACCATTTACGATACATTGGATCCGAAGATACCTATACATGCGCTGGTTCATCCTCCGCATGACTTTGCGCTGATAGACGGGTACAAGGACGCGGGCGTGACTTCAATTGCGTTCAACATTGAGGTCTACAACAGGGACACTTTCGCTTCTTTAGCACCTGGGAAAAACATGGACTACGGTTATGACAAATGGATGGACGCGGTCAGACGCGCGCGGGATGTTTTTGGGCCCTATAATGCATTCTGCGGACTTGTGTGGGGCCTGGAGCCTGCGGAGAACGTGAAACGTGCTCACCGCGAATATCTGGACCAGGGCATCGGCATCACTTCCAATGTATTTCACGGCGACCCCAAAACGCCCATGCGAAGGCACCTGCATCCGTCTGAAGAATTCATAGTCGATTTAGCTGAGGATCAGGGAAAATTATATGAAGCGTTTCCGGACGCTAGGACGATTTTTTCTGTCAGTATGAGAAGCACAATTGATTGGGAGATTCACCGGGGCGATTACAGATGAAGTTCTATGTTGATTGCGTCGGATGCGAACAACGCCAGCTTGATGCCCAGAGAATAATTGATTATCTCGGTGCCAACGGGCATGAAAGGGTTGAAACTCCCGCTGCGGCTGACTACTCATTTCTTGTCACGTGCGGCGTCGATAATTCCGCTGAAAAAGCCTCGCTGTCAAGGCTCTCGGAAATGGCGGCAGAGACGAACAGACTTGTGGTAAGCGGGTGCCTCCCGGATATCAGTCCTGATAAGCTGCGGGAATACGGAGAGTTCCCGGCTGTTTCTCCCAGGAGGCTGGAGGAACTGGACAGCCATATGACATCATATGTCTCTATTCCCATGCGAGAAATCGCCTACCCGAATTCTTCCATATTCGACAGCAGGGCGGATCCGACCGGGCTGCTCGGCAAACTTACCCCGAGGGGAGAGTACGATATGGCAAAGAAGGGATACAAAATTCGCGTTAACAATGAATGCCTTATGGACTGCTCCTACTGTGTCATCAAAGATGCCATGGGCAGGGTGATCTCCGTACCTTTTGATACGCTTGTCAACCAGTTCCAGGCAGCTGCTGACCGGAAAGAGCCAACCATAATGTTCATGGGCGGCGATACAGGTGCATACGGCTACGACACCGGTCCAGAAACGCGATTCCACTCACTTCTCCAGAAAACGCTTGAAATCCCGGGAGACCACATAGTGTTCGTACACGACTTCAACGTAAACTGGTACCTGCGCGATGCAAGGTCTTACGACGATGTTTTTGCCCGTAACGAGGAACATGGCAGGCTGAGAAGTGTCATGCTTCCAGTGCAATCTGGAAGCAACAGGATCCTCAAACTTATGAAGAGACCCTACACGCATGAAGCCGTTGCAGAAAAAGTGGGAAACATGAGAAAAAAACATACTTCAATACATCTGGGAACACACGTCATAACGGGCTTTCCTTCCGAGAGCGAATCCGACTTCGATGCAACGGTTAGCTTGCTCGACAAAATAGGATTTGATTTTATCAGCTGCTTCGTTTACTCCGAACGCGACGGCGCAAGATCGTCCGGCATAGGAGACAAAGTTGATACCGACTCAGCCCGCAGTAGGGCGCACAGAATAGCCGGGCTTTTCGGAGACGGCGTGAGAGTTTTTGAGTGATACCATGGCAATACTATCAGTCAGCGAATCCTTTGCTGCATGTCACGGAAGCTTTGACATCCGCGAGGGCAGATATGACGTAGGCGTACATATTGTCGGACCTGTCCTGGACGGTTTTGTTGCTGGAGTTGATTCGTCACAACTCAAAGCATCGCTTTCCGGTACCCTGTCAGGTCTTGACGGCAGATATCTTGACGACATGGTCGGCAGAGCAACCAACGAGAATATCGGACTGTATATTTTTTATCATATGCGACATCACCCTTTGTCTTCCGTGGAAATAGCGGGCGACAGGAGCAGAGTTACAATTCAGGACTCCGACACGAACCACGACAGATATTCGGCCCGCCTGACATACGAAAAAGCCAGAAGCCTGCTGTATCGCGGCATGACAGACGAAGCGCTTAAGCTCGCCTCGGATGCCATAGCCCTTGACGGTTCCTTTGCACCTGCATATAATTTTCGCGGACGCTGCAAAAGAGCAAAAAATCTCTGGAGCGATGCGCTTCCTGATTTCGAGCAGGCGTCGGCTCTTGATCCGAGCTTCGGCGAAGCGTTCCGGAACATGGGAAACGCATTATACTATATCGGCCGGCTGGACGAGATGCTCCAGGCTTTCTCAAGAGCTGTCGAGCTTATACCTTCATCCGCTCTTGCTTTCAACAACAGGGGCTTTGCTTACCAGAAACTAGAGGAATGGGAACTTGCACTGGACGATCACAGGCGCGCGCTGGACCTTGATCCTAACTATGCGGAGGCTTACATCGACTGTGCTAATGCGCTCAGCGCTCTGGGCAGACCGACCGAGGCCGAGAAACTGAAAAGGACCGCGCATGAGCTGCGCGCGTCGGGAAATGATACGTATTCCAGAAAAATATTTTACTGAGGTGAAACATGACGGATCTTTACTATGCCATAGCAGCTTACAATGAGGAAAACCGCATCGGCAGATGCTTGGATTCCATAGCGCAGCAGAAACTGGGCAACTTGCGCACAGAGACTATAGTCTGCCTCAACGGATGCAACGACAGGACAGCAGACGTAGTTCTGGAGCGCCGGAAAAGGCATCCAGTACTTAACATCAGAACCTTGCACAGCAAAAAAGGAAAGGTTTTTGCGCACAACGAGATAGTCCATAACATACATGACCCGACAAAACCCGTCGCCTTCGTAGATGCGGATGTTGCGCTGGATCGTGACGCTATCGGCATTCTTTACGGAGAGCTCGGCAGAATAAACTCTTTGCAGGCTGTAGGCGGCCATTCAGTCCCATACCGTCCTGAGGGCATGTCGCCGTGGCAGGCATTTCTTTACGAGATACTTCATGCAAGATCGCTTTTCCCGATGTCCGAGATATCCGTCAACGACGTAAGCCACTACAAACTCTTTGCCGACACGCATCCCCAGACGGACGCCGACCCGGAATTCGAGAAAAAATCCAAGATTTATTTTCACGGAAGACTTTTCATGCTACGGAACAACCGGGTGTTTGAAATGCCGGAAGACGAGAATCTTGCAGACGACAGCTTCCTGCCCAACTCTATCCATACTAGGTACGGTCCCGGATCATCGAGGGTTCGCTACGACGCGATAGCATATTACGAACCTTACCTGTCCCTGCATCAGCATTTCAGGGCGTACCGCAGAGTTGACGCGCAGCTGCGCTACCTTGATGCCAATTTCAAGAATTTCAGAGAGTCGCGCGAAATGGAAAGAACCAAGCTGGACTGGGAATATATAAGATCAACCGGAATACCGAATGTCTTACGGTTCGCGGCTTACTCGGCCGTACGAGACTTGGAGCACGCTGCGTATCGCGTCCTGCCCGACCAGTCCCCGACAGATCTATGGAAATAAAAACTATCAGACTGCCTGCACGACTGCTTTCCAGTCCGGACACCCGATTACGTGCGGATTGCCATTAGTGCCGCCGCCCAGTAGGTAAATTTTTCCCTTGTAGCCGTCAGCGTATCTGAGCACCTCTTTGTTGTCGTCCACAATTCCGTCCACGGCCGGATACAGGAACTTCATCAGTTCTGCTCTCCAATGGCTCCCATTTTCAAATCCCATTCCTTCCATGTCACGGTTGCCCGGCTG
>JBBSYB010000035.1:0-10798 GCA_038045465.1 Candidatus Aenigmatarchaeota archaeon
TTCCTCTCTCGGAGCAATCCTTGAGAGTAGCCCTTCTGCGAAGTAGGAAGCCACTATTTTCAAATAGCGGTAGTTCACACTATTTAACTTTTTCACGGATGCGGGAAAGCATTGAGCTGCTTTGAAAAAGAGCCCTGTTACGACAGGTTTTGGCCTTATTCGGACTGCATTTAGAGTGTGCAATTGCGTTACTGGACAAAACAAAATTTTATATAGGGTAAAAATTAATTTACTAACCATGACAAACCGGCACATTAAGGTCATAAACGGCAGGAAGTACTACTACGAGTCAATCAGAAGGGGGAAAAAGGTTACAAGCCGGTACATAGGTCCTGTTGACGAAAGAAAAAGGAAGAGCAAGAAGCTTGCGGAAGAGCAGCTGGTACAGCAGACGGCCCCCGACGGCGACGAAAATTATATTGGCTAATTCTAAGTAAATTCGAGTTCGCTGTAGAAATTAACAACCAGTTTTTGCTGGTCACTATAACTAAAAATCCATTAGACACACAAAAGAAAATCCCCACTTCCGTGCAGTAGTCTTATTTTTTGATTGTAACGTAGCCAGCAAAAATAACAAAAATACTGACGAGAGATTTTAGCATTGCATATATCCACGCCATGGACGTTGCCAGCGGGCTTTCCATAAGCACAAACATTGCGGCTGCAGACTCCATCAGCATTACTATACCAATCAGGAATAGTGCAATTGGAAGCAGATGATCCACATGATGTTTTCTATGATCCACATTAACACCTTATTTTTCCTTTAACTCTGTTATTGCCCTGGCCAAATCATTATTAAGTTCCTCGAGCTTTTTTACGACCGTGTTTCTATCTTTTCCTGTTTTGTCCATTACTAGTTTTACGTCGTCCTCATTTACAGTGAAGCTTTCAGATACCTCACCGCTTATCTGATATACCTCGCGGCCCATCATATCAGCCAGCATTATCTCCGGCTTGGAAATTATTATGTTCTTGTCTTTTGTTTTTATTATAACTAATTCTGCTGGTATTTCCTGAACTTTCATGTTCAGTTTTTTCATCATCTGCTCAATCATCTTTGGGTTAGGCTTTCCTAACATAGATTCACCTTGTAAGATATTGGCGACGCCAATTTAAAAGCTTACAAACTGCGTTGTATTATATTAACCTAAGTAACGCAGTTTATTATATGCTGGAAATTTTATTATTTGCAGTATTGGGAATTATAGTTGGTGTATTTTTCGGCTTGATACCAGGATTACACCCAAATCTCATAATACTTTTTGTTCCACTTCTCTCGCAGCTTAATCTCCAGCCTGCTGTCTTGATAGCTTTTGTCGTTGCCCTTGGCATATCAAACACATTTCTGGATTTCATACCATCCATGCTTTTTGGGGCGCCGGACTCTGACAAATCATTGGCTGTTTTGCCAGCCCATAAAATGTTGATGCAAGGAAATGGCTACGATGCGATAAAATTAGCGGTTGTTGGCGGCATTGGGTCGGTTATATTTATTTTGCTTACCTTGCCGATAATTATCCTGATAATACCGCGCATTTTTCAGGTATCACAACCGTTTACCTATGCGCTTCTCGTCTTCATTGTTTTCATAATGGTATTTTCGGAAACAGGAAAAAAGAAATTCATATCTTTCTTCTGCTTCATGCTGGCCGGTGCAATTGGCATATTTTCTTCCCAACTTCCGATAGACAGAACACTTATTCTGTTTCCCATACTCTCCGGCATGTTCGGAATTAGCATCATGTTGTTCAGTACAAATCAAAAAATCAGAATACCAAAAAGAAAAACGGAGATTCACGTTACAGGCCGCCAGACGAGACGCTCTATAGTATTTGGCAGCATCGGAGGAATTATTTCCGGCCTGCTTCCTGGCGTAGGTTCAAGCGAAATCGCGTCGCTGGCAAGCGTTGATAAGAATGAGAAGTCCTTTATACTTACGATTGGCGCCATAACTATTTCCAATGCGATATTGTCTATACTTTCATTGTGGCTTATACAAAGATCACGAAGCGGCGCTGCTGTTGTCCTCGAACAATTAGTACAAATAGGATTTAACGAGTTTATTCTTGTGATGGCTGTAGCGCTGCTGGTTGCAGGCTTATCGGCAATCATAACTCTCAAGATGGCAAAGAGGACGCTGTCAAGTATGGAGAAAATAAATTACGCCAATATAAGTAAAATTGTAATTCTGTTAATTATTCTTATGACATTATTTTTCACGGGCATATACGGCATGCTTCTTCTCGTAACATGCACAGCACTAGGGATTTTTGCGAATCTTGCTGGAATAAGACGCGGCATTTTAATGGGTGTGTTGATATTGCCGACAATTATTTTTTATCTGCCTTTCTAGTTGCCAAGGGATTGAATTCCATTAAAGTATGATTATCGCCGTGAGAGGTATCATGTATTCCATGATACCTCTAGCTGACCTATATGTGAAAACACATATAGGTCTACGGCGATAATCATCATACGAATATGGAATTCAATCCTACCAAGGCGCCTGTTATATACTTTTCAAAATAAATAATGAAAATGGTTAAGGAAGTTGAGAAATGGTGGAATGAAGCAACACCTTGGTTCCAAGAATGGGCGAAACTAAGCACAAAATCAGCAGATTACGGGCCATATGCGCCGCGTGAGAATCAACTGAAACTGCTTGGAAATGTCAAAGGTAAGAAAATCCTAGAAATCGGATGTGGCGGAGCCCAATGCTCGATCAGCTTCGCAAAGCAAGGCGCAATATGCACGGGCATCGACATTACACAAGCGCAGCTGGATTATGCAAGAAAGCTTATTGATAAGGAAAAAGTTAACGTGACCTTGATTAAGGGAGATATACAAACGCTAAGAGGAGTAAGGTCAAATAGCTATGATATCGTCTTCTCCGCCTTTGCTTTGCAATACATTGACGACCTTACCAAATGTTTCAAGGAAGTGCACAGAGTCCTGAAAAAAGGAGGCTTGTTTGTTTTCAGCATCGACCACCCGTTTTATAATACGATTAATCCAAAAACAAAAATGTTAAAACGTAGTTATCTTAAGACAGGCAAACTTGTTGAGAATGAAGAGTGGTCCGATGGCATAAAACACAAATTCGTGATGTTCCACAGAAAAGTAAGTGATATTGTAAATAGCATCATTAACGCGAATCTGGTTCTGTTGGAAGTGCACGAGCCTCTTGACATGAAAAACAAAATCAAAGACCCGATAGTTTATCCGGAAGACCTTGTCAGGCTAATCGGCCCAACTATTATTTTCAAGGCAAAAAAGAAATAAGTCTAGTATTTATTCCTTTATCATTCTCTTGATTATAACGCCGTAAGCAGGGCGTGCTATCAAAACACCGACAAGAACGCCGATCATTGTTGTTATGGCGAAGCCTCTCAGCAGACCGAAGCCGATAGCCATCAAAGGAATCATGGCAGCTATCATTGTTCCTGCTGCACCGAATATCACGAAGAATGCCCGGCCAATCTTTTCCTTCAAGGTCTGTGTTTTTACTTCACCGCGCAGAGCCTGGTCTATTATCATTATCTGGCTGTCTACTCCAGTACCAACAGAGGCTATTATTCCTGCTATTGCCGGAAGATCTATAGTCCATCCTATTACGGTTGCAATACCAAGAATTATCAGGACTTCACTTAGGGATATTGCCAACATTGGAAGCACAATTTTCACTTTTCTGTAGCGTATACTTACAACGGCAACAACCCCAAATATAGCTGCCAAACCAGCCAACATGGCGTTCTTCAGGAAACCAGTTCCGAGGTTGGGCGATATTGTTTCAAGCTGAACTATTGTAACAGAAGTTGGCAGAGCGCCAGATCTTAGTATGGACTGCAATCTGGAGCGTTCTTTTGTTGCCAATTCCATTGTGTCAGCAGAACCGCTTATAGATATTTCTGTTTCAGTTTTGCCTTTGAGCCCAGATGATATGCTTAATGAATCAACAAGGTTGTTGTCAAGATACAATACAATTGGATTATCAAGATAACCTGTTCCCGGAACGACCTCAAGATTATTTGTTACCCAGGCAAACTTTTGCGCACCAGATGAACCTATCTGTACAGAAAAGGACCACTGGAAACCGCTCTCAAGGCGTTCTACACGGGATCTTTGCGGATCAAAGAACACAGTTTTTATGTCCTCACTACCAAAAACAGTAGCAGTCATGTTGAGCTTGTTTGAGGTTATGCTGCCAAGTAAAAATTGTATCCCATCAAGTTCCAGTGTTTCGCCTTCCCTGAACTGTTTGTTATCTATTGCCAATACATTATTGTTCACAGAAAAATCATAGTTTTTGCTAAGACGTACTACACCTGCACCGCCTGTCATCCTAGGATTAATAGTTACCTTTGCTTCAAACTTTCCCTGATTTTCTAGCAGGTTTCTGAGTTCTTCCTTGCTTCCTCCTGCAATACTAATTTCTACAAAACCCTTGCCTTCGTGATATATAGGCCTAAATACAGCTTCGCGCAGACCATAAACATTTATTCTGGTTTGAAGCGTTGATACTATCTGATCGATTGTTGCATTATCTGTTGTATTCGGCTCCAGTACAGCACGCACCCCGCCTTTTATGTCAAGACCAAATTTCAGGTTCGTTGTTTGCACAGCATCGGTTTCAAGACCAAGCGTGCCGTTGACGAATTCAAATTTGGTCCCTTTGTTTGTTTCAATTTTTATCGTCCCAAAGTAGTTTTTCTCCATCAGCTCGCTTGTCACGGCAACGTCATTTATTTTATATAATATTTCGCCTACAGCTATGTCCCTGATTGTAGAATTTTTACCTACGGCAGTTACAGAAAGACCTGTTGGATGCAGGTTTACCCCTATCAGGAGCACGGACAAAATAATGAAGAACGCCCATATGAGCATCCTCGGCGATTTTAGTAAGTCTCTGGGAACAAGCAACAAAAAAGACGCCACAATGAAAGGCGCAATGACTAGGGCGCTAAAATAGATTGTTATGGCGCCTACAATTATCAGCAGTATTATCCACAATAAAAGTTTTTGGAAGTATTTCATGCTATACCACGCTTTCTATTCCTTCTTTCTAACCAGGCTCTCAGGATTCCGACATTAGCCATCCACGTCGCAGGCAAGTCTACGATTAGTCCTATTATCAACACAAGGGCTATCTCCTCTATTATTATCGAGCCGGACACAAAATACATTGCAAAAAGCGCGACAAGTGTTGTGGCCGTAAATGTCAATCCTGTTTTCATGGCTCTTTTGACACCGTCACGTATTTCATGGTGGCCGCCCCTGAGAAGCTCACTTGTTAAAAGAAGATCAGTATCGACAGAGTAACCTATCAGTGTAATCAATGCGGCCAGTACAGGCATGGAGAGTGAAACTCCTATTGCGCTTAGCACGGCTACTGTTACTATTATATCAGTTGCAGCGGCGAGCACAACTATTGTTGAAGGCACAGGCGACCTGAACAGGACGAACACGGTTATTGCCATGAAAACAAAAGCCAGTATGAGAGCCAGTTGAGCCTGCTGGAAAAATATCGCACCTATGGATGGACCTATCTCAATCACCGTGGGCGGCCCGTTTGTTGCCACGGATTTAGAAACGATATCTATAACTTCTTTTTCATCTTTGTCTAGAGGCATTTCTATAATAAGGTTTTTCACAACCCCACTTGTAAGATGTATCGTAGCATAAGGCAGCTGAGTTTTTAATTCCTCAATATTAGCTGAACTTACTTCAAACGTGAGAGACTTTCCTCCCATGAGCTCTATATCCCTTTTCATAAACGAGCCTGTTGTTTGTATGTTATACAGGATAACGCCGATAGACAAAACGAGAAGGATTATTGGTATCCAAAGCCAGATTTTCCAGTGTTTTTCAAATTTTTCATAGAGCATTTTTACGACCTTTCTGGGACTTATAGTTAACCCAGTAAATCATGTTCGGAATTTTTACTGGGTTCACATACAGTGCCCAAGAAATTATTATAATAATTGTTTTCTTGGAGCACTATATAAGTTTTGGTGTTTTATTTTATCCGGCGATATAGTGTACGATGTCATAATTGTTGGCGGTGGCGTCACGGGCGCATACCTTGCCAGCAAACTTAACGGACTTAATGTATTGCTCATAGAAAAGAATAAAAAAGTGATTTTAAAGGACAGCGGCATAGTGTCCGCAGACTTTCTCAACCTTTTTGACCCTGCTCTCGTGAAGCACGAAATACACGAAATGGAGTTTTTTTCACCTTCCGGGCACTCCTTTACCCTTAGGAGTGAAGACCCATTCGCCTACATAATAAAGAGAACAGAATTCTCCAGAGATCTCAAATCATCCGCTAGAAAAAATGCCACAGTCGTCTATGAAAACACTATTGGCGTTACTTATGACAAGGATTTTGTCACAGTACACACAACAGGCGGGTCTTTCCATGGCAAACTTGTGGTTGGGGCCGACGGCGCGAATTCTATCGTAAGGAAATACGCAAAAATACCAAAACCTTTCCTATCTTTAGGCATAATGGTAAAAACAAAGAGAAGTATGGAGGGAAAGGTAAATGTATTTTTTAACAAGTACTACTCACCGAATTTCTTCTCCTGGATAATACCACAGAACAACGAATACGGAACAATATCAGATGTTAGGCCTAGGGAGTACCTTGATTATTTCAAAAAACAGTACCATCTTCCTGAAGGATATATTGCTGCTAATCTGATACCGACAGGTTATGTCAGGAGCTATGCCAACAGGACCATTCTGGTTGGTGACGCGTGTGGTCAGAATAAGCCGCTCACGGGTGGTGGCATAATGTTTGGGCTAAAGGCGGCGATCTATGCATCAACTACAATAAGTGACGCATTTGACAGAGGGCGTTTTGATGCTGCCCACCTAAAGCAATATGAATCAATGTGGAAAAAAGATTTTGCCTGGGAGATTGACAAGCAGTTTTTGGCACGAATGTTGTACAGAAACCTCACTAACAAACAAATAGACAAAGTATTTCTTCAAATTGGACCATCGATAGAAAAACTCAATAATTTTGACTATGACAAGTTCAGCAAAGCCTGGATAAAAATGCCCAAGATTGCTATGCTTAAAACAGCGTTTCTGCTTGCTACTGGTATGCTGTAAGGCTTTGTTGAAATGCTTTTACATAGGATTTCAACAAAGCTTACGATTTGAATAAATCAGCAACTTCTGACGTAGTGAGAGATTTAACGCTCCCGACATCCTTGAATAATTTTTCGTATGACCAAACAGGACATGAAAGCTTCAATGCAAGCGCGAGATATGGCGCGTCTTTTCTATGCTCACCTAAAATCTCTATGGATTTGGACATGAAAGAAACAAACTCTTCCATAGGAAATATTCTTATCTTCTTTTTGAGCAGGGAAAGCAACGTCTCGACTTCATCCGGAGAAAGCCTAGACTTATTCTTAATTTCATCCTTGTGCTTTTCTATTTCAACAAACAGAAGCTCGGGAGCAACAACATCAAGCTTCGGGGAAAGCAACAGGTCGGTTATCTTGCCTGCCATCATCGAAGACAAAACTATATTCGCATCGACAACCAACAGCATCTACTTTGACCCCTTCAACTTCTTCATGTATGACTTATACATACCTTCATTTATTTTGCGTCCAATCTCAAGTGCATCCCTCTCCGTGAGCTTTGATTTTGCGGCAATGGACTTGAACAGCTTATATTCAGCCACTCTCTCTACTATTGCTCTTCTTGCTATTTCCGACCAGTTAATTTCTGGCATGGAATCCATTTCAGATTTTAAGTCGCTTGGTATCGCTAATGTTAACGTCGGCATTTCATCCCCTCCATATACATTTAATACACATATTACATTTAATTATGTGAAAGTATATAAAGCATGTTGTGAGTAATAGTGGGGCGCAACTAACTGGGATAGGTTAGTGGCGCTTAGTTGGCCAATCGCCATAATTACCTAGAAAATATTTTTTATATCAAACTTTTTACTTAGGTAAAAGAATGACAAACCACCAAGAAGATTCACAAACCATATTGTCATGAATCTGAACATTATTGTAGCTGCTATGGCTATGCTGCTTTCAACACCATTTAATCCTAGAAGGAAAGTCATTACAACCTCCGTCGTTCCCAAACCGCCAGGCAACGATGAGGCGATTCCTATGACAACAGACAATGCAACTATACCTGCTAGTATAAGTGGATTAAGGCTAACTCCAAATGCCGACAACGCAAAATAAAGTATGAAGCCTTCGAGGAACCATGTTATGAGCGCTATGGCAAAACACTTCACTATTCTCCTTTTCTTGATACGCACTTTGTAGAAAAGATCCATGAAGTTCTCAGGGAGCCTTTTTAGTAGCGGCAACTTTTTGACAAATTTGAATATTTTCATTCCAAACTTTTTGCTGTACAATACCAAAAAGGAAACAACTATTATTCCACCAAAAATAACCATACTTGCAGCGCCAGCGAAGAAAAAGTTAGATGTTACAGACAGGCTGCTTATTGCTATAATAGAGAATATAAGCAGGGAAAAAATATCTGACAACCTTTCCCAGATAATTGATGTAAGTGACGATGATATTGGTATGCCTTTGCTTATTTTAAGCAGCACGGCTTTTGCGGGTTCGGCGGCCTTACCTGGCGTAAAGTTGCTTAGCGTATAACCAAGCATCTGCACAGGAAACAATTCTAAGAAACTTATACCATCTAACAATACTTTCCATTTTAGAGCGCCTAGAAGCATTGTCAGGAACGCCACACCAAACCCAATGATTATTAGCGAATAGTTGCTTTTAATTATCAGGCTAACCAAAACAACCGGGTTTGCGTACATCACTATTGCTAACAGTATCGATACACTGATTCCAAGCATAAGAATTTTGAAACGTTTCATATCAAATCAAAAATAGTTTTTAAACCTTTTAATCTCATTAGATTGTTCATGCCTATAGAAGCAATTTCGAATTTATTCAAAGACAAAGATTTTCGCAAAATCGTCATAATCTTTGCTATTTGCAAGATATTTGTCATAGTGATTGCTGTAGGCACTCAGTTTTTTATTCCTGCTGACATAACCCATACGGAAAAAGTGACAGATAACATATTTCTTAATCCGTTTGCCCAATACGATGCTACAGCTTATTTGTATATAGCAGAACATGGGTATACTTCTGATTTTGGTGGATATCATGCTGCGAATTATCACTGGTATCCACTATACCCATTGCTAATACGCGTTTTCGGCTTCATTGGTTATCCGCTTGCTGCCTTTCTCATAGCAAACATAGCTTCATTTTTAGCAGTGACAATGCTTTGGCTTCTGGTAAGAGATGAACTAGGAAAGAAAATAGCATCGAAGACCATAATTTATATGCTCCTGTTTCCGACAGCATTTTATTTCACCGTGATGTACACGGAAGCACTTTTCCTATTTTTGTCGGTGTCAGTTTTCTACTTCGCTAAAAAAGGGCAGTGGAAATATGTAGGTTTGTTAGGATTTTTGGTCGCATTGACAAGAATACAAGGCATACTTCTATTGATACCGGCAGGCTATATTTACTTGAGGTCAATAGGATTTGATTATAAAAAAATTGGTAAGAAGGCCTTATATTTTGTAGGTTTTCCGGCTGGTATGTTGCTCTTTATGATTTATGAGTATCTAGTCTTAGGCGATATTCTTGCACAATTTAAATCTTCTATTGCCTACGGAAAATTTCTTGCATGGCCTTGGGAAGGATTTCAACAGGCACTCTACGCCTTAACTATAGATTCGACACCAATTAACATAGGGTATCATGTAATAAATTTATTTCTTACAATAAGTTTTATTGTATTACTTTATTTTTCTTTCAAAAAATTGAAATTGGAGTATACAATATACTATCTGATTACATTAGTTATTATTCTTATATCATCTAACCTTTTTGGAATAACACGTTACATGCTGGTAGTGTTTCCCATGTTCATGGTTCTTGCATCTCTGGATAACAGAAGATGGTATGTGAAATATTCCATAATTTTAATCTATATATTTTTTATAGCACTTATGGGTCTATCGATTATTTTACATGTAACAGAAAGAGCAAGCCTTTCGTTTTTGTATACGCCTATTGCCTAGGAAAATCTTTTCTTTGTAAGAAATTTTATGTTTTCAATACCAACCTTCCAGCTTCTAACCTTTGATTCGCCCCGTCTTTTTCTGTATATAATAGGCACCTCAACGAAACGCCCGTTTCTTGACGCCTCTATTTTTATTTCGCCGGAAAAAGGCCAGCTGTTGTTGGTTAGGTTCATCTTTTTAAGCAGACTTTTCCGAAAAGCCCACATGCCTGATTGAGAGTCTTTGAAGTTTTTTAAAAATAAGACATTAGCACATGTTGTAATGGACCAGTTGCCAAATCGGTGCAGGAGACTCATACCTTCTGAACGTTGCCTTACTCCACTTACAAAATCAGCATCTTTGAGTTTATCTACAAGTTTCATTATACTTTCTACGGGATAGGTTGAATCGGCGTCCAGCGTCACAATGACGTCGCCTTTAACATGCCTGAAACCTGTTTTGTAAGCCCTACCGTAGCCTCTTCTAGGCTCGTTTATTACACGTGCTCCAAGCGACATTGCTATCTTTCTTGTATTGTCAGTAGAGTTTGTGTCCACAACTATTATTTCATGCTTTACACCTTTCAGACGCTTGTGTATGTTGCTTATTGTGCTGCCTATCGACTTCTCCTCGTTTATCGTAGGTATGATTATTGACAAAATCATACAAAATCTATGGGAAAATAGCTTAAATAAGATTCTT
>JBBSYB010000036.1:0-5331 GCA_038045465.1 Candidatus Aenigmatarchaeota archaeon
ATGTTTGAAGCAAAAATTGATGACGTTGGACTGCTAAGAGACAGCATTGCTACAGTAGCAGAGCTCATAGACGAGGCAGAGCTGCACATAAAGGAATATGGCGTGCAGATGATTGCCTCAGACCGGGCTGTTGTCGTTGTTGTTGACTTCTACATGACAAGGGACATGTTCAAAGAGTACAAATATACAGAGGACGCCAGAATAGGCATAAATCTCCAGAACCTGCTGCAGATACTTAAAAGGGCAGGCGAGACAGATTCACTCACCATTAAACTAGCTGAAGGTAAGCTTGACATTACGATTAAGGGCGTATCGACCCGAAAATTTGTGCTGCCTCTTATAGACATATCGCGCGAGGAAACGCCGCCAATAGACAAGCTTGATTTCTCGTCATCACTTACGGTGAACAGCGAAATACTTGGCAGCGGTATAGAGGATGCAGAACTGATAACGGATTCTGTAATATTCACGATAACAAAGGACCAGATGACCATGAAGGGCGAGAGCGATTCTTCTTTTACGCAGCTGGACCTGATGAAAGGCGAGGGCGGGCTCAGGATAGTTGAAATCGGCGAGCCTGTCCGGGCGCGTTACTCTCTTGATTACCTGAAGAAGATTGTCAAGGCAAAGAAATTCTCGCCGGAAGTCAAGCTTTCAATGGCTAATGATTATCCAATGAAACTGCAGTTCGAGGTGCCGGGCAAACTGCAACTGGGTTTTATCCTTGCACCAAGGGTTGAAGAGTGAGAACACGATTCTTAGTATCAGACTACACGAACACCCCAACGCTCAAGTCTTTCGATTATTTTGTACATCTCCTTTGCGTCTTCTTCTTTTGCTAAAAGTGTCTCACTATGGTCGCACCTTTCTTGGCACCATCCGGGTTCGTCTTCGTCGCAATATGGACATTGATTTAGAACAAGATCGCGATCTATGTAACACTCACCATCTGGATGTATAATCATATACCTAAAACCTCTATCTGATGGGTCTATATGCCAGCCGGCATCAAGATAAGTCTTTAATTTTCGTTGCAATGCTTCAACTGCTTCGCTTGGCATAGAAATACACTAAAACTAACCGCTCGGGGCTGTGGAGCCGTCTGATACGTCGCGTGCTTCTACGACTTTTCTTAAATGTTCGAAAGCTCTCCATGTAGCCGATTTAGAATCTTCCAGAACCAATAAACCGAATAACAAATCCCTCGTTGGGTACTGCAGTCGTCTCTCAGAAGGATCAGGGTCTATCAAAAGGTGTCTACTGGGAAGATCGCGATCAATAAGGTAATCGGCAGGATTAAAAGGTACTTCCAGTACACGATATGTTGTTGCCCCATTCTCGTCTCTTCTTTCCAGATATCCACGTGTTTCCAATCTCCGAAGATACGGTTGAACGTCGTCAGGAAATTGTACCCAGCCATGTGAATCCATCAATGTTGTGAGTACTTCCGAGTTTTTCATTCTTTAATGTTTGATGCTAATTATTTAAATTCAAAAACCGGAAACGCCCTTCTTTTCCGGCTAGTCACCTTTATTTACCCTCACAAACATAGGATACTTAATATAAATGGAGGTGCGGTAATGCCAAGAGAAAATGTAAAAGTAAAATCAAAATGCGGCTGCAATCTGGGCTTCATGGTAATTGCTTGGATTTTAGCGGCAATAGGCATCTGGGCACTTGTAGCGGGATTTGCAACACAACTTAGTAGTGGCGCACCCACAGTTGTAAATGTTGTATTGCTTGGCTGGTATTTCCTCGGGGTTCTTCTGATAGGACTGGCTAAAATGGCCAAGTGGAAATCGTGCGGCAGATGCAATATGCACAAATAAAAGGCGTTTTTTCCTTTTTTGATTTAATTTTATTTTCCTCATTTTAACTAACTAGGAGAACGACTAGGTAAAACACGAGCTAGGAAATACGTGTTTATTGGTTTAACCGAGTTTTGTCTCAAAGCCTTACTAAGCTATATGCTTATAAATTTTAGTTTTATCCGTTTACTTATGAAAGCAACATTCAACGGACAAGATTATACGCTAATGTTGAATAGAGAAACTCAGGAACTTCAAGGATTACAACAAAGAAAACTTGAAGCACCACTAACTGAACACTGGGGAGATAAAGATTTGGGGAAAACAGTGAGTTTGGAATTGGCAGATAATAGCGAAGTTGACGGGATAGAATTAAGATATTTGCCTGTTGGTGCTGAAAATTGGGAAGCAATCCAAAGAGTACAAGTAAAAGTAAATAAGAGAGCATATAGTCATATAAGAGAAAGAGGCCAGTTTGGGACACGGTATAATGGTTCTGATAAAATTGAAATTATGAATGGAGATCCGAGACATGATTTTTAATTTTTGTTGATGAGGCACATCGTCTGGGCGGGATTGGAATATAAGCCATCACTATTGTTGATGGCTACGATTTTAATAGATTTCTGTCTTACCCTTAGCATGAGGTACGCTATAATATTGACCCTATTTGCGCTGGCGTTTCTGCTTTTCCTGCAGAACGGCTACGCTGCTTGCTCCTATAGCAACGAGGCTTCGTGTAAAAGCGCTGATTGCTTCTGGTGCGACCGGTGTTTCAGCAACCAGCTAGGTTTGTATAATCAGATAAACAACTACGGTGCTGACCGCTGTGTTGCTTCGTCACTGGATTGTACCTATTCCTGCTCAAAGACGTGCGGTGCACAATGCGAAGTCAACGCGGATTGTGCAACAAACCTCACGGACACGGACTGTAATTATAATGCTATTTGCTCTGTGTGTAACTGTGTTTACCAAAAAGCTTACTGCCCCAAGGCAGGGACCCTTAAAGACGGAACATGCTACTTTGGAGACCGCCAGTGCGGCTTTTCCGGCTGTTCCATAAGATCTTGCCAGCTCAAAGGCAGTCAGATTTGCGATCCTAACAACGGCTGCGTATCCTGCGGCCAGTCAGACTGTGGAACAAACGGAGAGTATGTCGAGGAATACAGATGCGTGAATAATGATGTTTTTGCCAAAAAAGTCATCTACACCTGCAATGCCACTGAATGCCTTTACACGAAGAGTGATACTTTTACAGAGAAATGCAACAATGGTTGTTCGAATGGCAAATGCAATGATGAGATATGCAATACAATAAACGGGCTTCTTGACTGCAACCGACGGGATGGCTATTACGGTCGTTCATGCCAGGGTAACGAAGTCTATGGAACATACCGTAATTATTCCTGCATTTCAAATGAGTGCCAGTATACATCAGCCAATATAAAACAGGAGAGCTGCGCAGAGTGCATGAACGGTGTCTGTGTCGAGCCAGCAAAGATAGTATACCTAAACTATTCAGTAATCGGCAGCTCCATCACCAATGTAACAGGCATAAAGGAAACGGCTGCCAAGATCATAACGGCAATAGTCAGTGCCATGCCATCGAATTACAGTGGCCGATTATATAATGGATTCTTCTTTGGATCGAATGAAATAAAAATAGCCACGGAGCGTGGAAAAAGCGGCAAGATATACTTTAATGTTGGCCGTTCAAACAAAATGGGAAGACTTATCATTCAATCAGGCAATGATATTATTTTTGATTCAAAAACAGCAGCAGGCGCATATACTGTATCATTTAACAATTCGGCAGACATGTTTAGATTTTATACAACAAGCTCGGGCTGGATATTCTACACACCTTCGACATATGATATCAGCAGAATAAGCGTTTCATATGATTAGGGCAGGAAGCGTGGATATCCTCTCGGTCTGTTTTCAGAGTATTTTTTGGGTTTAGGTTTCGCCTTGCTCTGCGAAATTCATTGCCGTAAGAAACCTACTTACTTAGAACTTCCTCGACCTTTGTTATAAACTCATCCGCATCTGACAATGCAGTTCTCGCCATTTCCCTTGATATCGCAGGCGTTGCATCATACTGAGCTGTTTCTCTTTTTGTTTTTGTTTTAACCAGTTTTGTTATAAGCTCCTTGCTGAGCGTGTAGGCTTTTGACAGTTTATCAACATGTTTTGTTTCCAGATTTTCCTCCCTGACATAGCGATTTTCAAGCACCGCTATCGTGGCCGCGTGACTTTTTGACTTGAAACCTAGCTTTGCAAGTGCAGCAAGTGCTGATGTGTACATGCCGTAATATGAAACGATGATGACCCATTCATATGTTTCAAATGATTCCGGCAGCGCCAGAGATTTCTTGAAATTGTCCTGCTCAGAAATCTTGAACATGAGATTTGCAACGGTAAAGTTTTTTCTTGCTTTTGCCAGAAACGGCTTTTCCAGCTTTGTATATTCCTGCTTCTTCAAGAGCTGTTCTTTTCCCAAATATCTGGCAATTTTTCTTTTCAGAAATTCATTTCTTCTCACACCATCAGCCTCCAGAATATTTCAGATCCGTATAAAGGGATTCCATATTCTCTTGCTTCTTTTCCAATGTTCAATTCCTTGGCTTTGAGCATCTTTTTGAATTCTGTCGTGTCTGTCACCACAGGGCTTATTTTCATGTTATGCGAATATTCATATACAGTGCATCCCCTTTCCACGCTTTCTCTTACTGACTTGTCTTTCATATCAGCCATAATAAACAGAATATCCACGTCTGAAGACTTCGTTGCTGTGCCTTTAGCATAGCTGCCGAACAAAATTATCGAATGCATGTCTGATAAAAGCGATTCAGAAAGCTTTTCTGTAAGGCTTTCAAGAACTGATTTTAATTTCTGGTTTTCTTTGAATAATGATCCTTTTCTCAAAAGATCGGCTTCAGCAAGAAACTGCCTGCATCTGGCATTTTCCAGATTCAAATTGCACTGCATTGCTGCACCGACTTTTCTAGCAGCTATGATATCTTCCTTTATCATTGTACTTACATGATTATGAGCAGGCCTGTAGCCTATCCGCAGTCTTTTCGATATCTCAAGAATAGTGAAACCTTTGTCCAAATCTCCCCTTAAAAGACCAATTATTTTCAGCGCAGTTTCTCTTCTCATATTATTCACTTAATGAATAATACTATTCACTTTAGTATATAAAGACTTCTAAAGTAGTTTTACGTGATCGTGTTGCATATTCGTATGACTGTCATCTAATGCAATACAATCCTATTTTGCCCTTTTGATTATCTTTTTATCTATACTTTTGCAATTCTATGCGAAGGTAGCCCTTTCGTTTCTGTATGACGCACTTCGTGCGTCTGTTGGTTCGAAAGCGCTAGCGGAAAGAAATCTAAAGGGATTGTAGTATAACCTGGTAAGCTTTCCAGAAAGCTTAATCAAAGCGGAAGGCTTAGGGAATAGCACAGCAGTCTCCAAAACTGCCTATGGGAGTTCGAATCTCTCCAATCCCATT
>JBBSYB010000037.1:0-1964 GCA_038045465.1 Candidatus Aenigmatarchaeota archaeon
ACCACAGTAGCGGTTTTATTGAATATTATCTGCTCGTTTCTGCATTTCTTGCACTTTACTTTCAGGAATTTACTTTTTGGACTTTCCATAACTATGCACCAACAAATCTAAGGTATTCTGAGTAAAGCATAAAAAGACGAATTTTAATACTTTTCTTCTCTTAAACAGAGTTGATACGGTATTGGGTTTGTGCTAATACTACGAGGTGAAAACCAATGACAAGTTCAGAAATGAAGACTGAAGATATTCTAGAGATTGTGGAAATAGCCAGGGAAACAGGAAAAATACGCAAGGGCGTTAACGAGGCAACAAAGGCTGCAGAGCGCGGCATAGCAAAGATTATTGTCGTGGCAGAGGATATTGACCCGCCGGAAATAGCAATGCATTTGGGACCTCTGTGCGACGAAAAAAAGGTGAAGCTCTTCAAGGTTAGCAGCAAAAATGAGCTTGGACGTGCTGCCGGACTGGAAGTTTCATGCGCTGTAGTGGCTATAACAGATCTTGGCGACGCTAAGAAGAACTTCAAAGAGTGATTTTGAATGGAATATAAGAGAATAGCAAAGATTGCTGCCATTCCTTTGACACTGTCGTGCCTAACTTCAGTGGACGCAGCCGTAAAAAGATATGTAGGACAGGTAAATTCGCCTTATCACATGGGCTTGTCTGACGTAAGGATACTTGAAGACAGAAATCACGACGGGAGAATTGATAGTGTGTTTACTATGCGACCTGGACTGCATGGCACCGCTTACATAACAACAGACAGTCCTACAGAACAGGAAAATGAATGGTATAAGGAGTATTTTAAGAGTCGATAATCATGCCAGAAGATGCAACACCAGCGGAAATAATAACCGTTTTTGGTAGAGCTGGGACCAAAGGCGTTACCAGTGTAAAATGCCGCGTGATGGATGGCAGAGACAAGGGCAAAATCCTGACAAGAAACGTGATGGGTCCTGTAAGATTGGGCGACATAGTCATGCTCCGCGAGACTGAAATGGAGTCCAGCGGCAGCTACGGGAGACGGTAAAAATGGCACCAAAACTTTTAGAGACGAGAGAATTGTCAGTAGAAGGTCATCGTGTTTTGTTTACAAAAGGAAGTTGGTCATACTCACATGTTGTCGAAAACGGGATTGCGTGCGGGGTCTGTCTGACTCCATCTACGACTGTTTTTGATATGTATGTTCAAGATACTGTAAGAGAATTAACAGAATATTTTAAGACAAGATTAGCCAGTGACGTGGGTGTTTAATTATGAAATGTTCATTCTGCTCAAGACAGATAGAGAAGGGCACAGGCAAGACCCTTATTCACAGCACAGGCAAGATTTTTTATTACTGCTCAAGCAAGTGCGAAGTTAATCAACAGAAACTTGGCCGGGACCCAAGAAACTTCAAGTGGGCACAAAATAACGAGTAGCAATTACAAATAATTACTTCTCCAGCTTTTCTAGCTCTTTTATAATATCGGTTTTTGTGACTATTCCTGTCAGCTTGCCGTTCTTCACAACAGGCAGACGATCCACATTATGCCTGTCGATAAGTTTCGCAGCCTTATAAACATCATCATCCTCTTCTATGAAAACTACCTTTTTTTTCATGAATTCCCTTACTTTCATGTTCAGCATTTTTTTGAGTTGGACTTTCATGCTGTCGTACTCATTTGACTTAATCACAGCTACAACAAGAGAGAACAAGTCGCTACCTTTGTTTATTTTTTCATAAACATCCATGGTGCGTATGATGTCGGTCTGTGTCACTATGCCAACCAGTTTTCCTTTATCGACAACAGGACAGCCACTTATTTTTTTATCAGCAAGAATACGAACGACCTTTCCCAGGGTGTCCTTTGGTTGGACGGTTATAGGTCTTTTTGTCATTATGTCCCTGGCTTTCATGTATCCTAATTAGACACAGGCAGATAAAAAGTTTATAAGCTTTGGCTTTCACCTATTAGGATAAC
>JBBSYB010000037.1:2064-5489 GCA_038045465.1 Candidatus Aenigmatarchaeota archaeon
AGTTGATAATTCATGGGACAACCAAAAAGATTCAGGAAGAAGTATGCACGACCGAAGAAGCCCTACGACAAGGCGCGCATAGAAACGGAAAAGAAGACTAAGGAAAATTTCGGTTTGCGCAGGAAGAAGGAGATATGGCGAGCCGAAGGCATAGTCAGAGACTTCCGAAGACGCGCGAGAGCTTTACAAGCAAAAAGCAACGAGAAGGATGAGAAGGCACTCATTGACAAAATAAACAAGCTTGGCATTTCAACAAAACGCCTGGATGACGTGCTTCAGATAGGACTTGATGACATACTTTCCCGAAGGCTGCAGACAATAATTTTTAAGAAAGGACTTGCCAACAGCATGAAGCATGCCAGACAGCTGATTGTGCATGGTCATGTAACGGTCAGCGAAAAAAAGGTGTCTTGGCCAAGCTATATTGTTGAAAAAGATGATGAGGATAAGATAGCTCTTGATCCGTACATAACTGCAAAGATTATTGAAAAGAAGGAATAATCATGTCGTGTAGAGGAACAGATCAAACTGATGCAGGACGTAACATAGGAGTAATGGATCAAAGAAGGACTGCTAGATACAGGGAAAGGGAAGAGATGCATGATGATGCCGCGTTTGAATATTATAGAATGGCTAGAGATGCTAAAAAACAAGGAAAATATGCAGCAGGAATATGGAATGGGATAGTATCTCAGTATCATGTAATTTTGGCATGTCATTATGCTGGTTTGGCAAAAGCAAACGAGGTAATTGGATAAGAGGTTAATCAAATGGCAACAAAAGAAAAATGGGGAATAGCGCACATATTTTCGTCGGTTAACAATACTATTGTTCATATAACCGACATAACCGGAGCCGAAACCATAGCGATTGCATCTGGTGGGCAGGTCTCAGACAGGGACATGAATAAAGGAAAGCCTTTCACCGCAATGAAGGTGGCGCGAAAGGCTGCAGAAAAGGCTACGGCTTCTGGCATCACAAATATTCACATAAGAATAAGGGCACCTGGCGGAATAAAGGCAAGAATACCTGGTCAGGGTGCGCAGCCTGCTATTCGTGCTTTAGCACGCGCAGGATTTCGCATAGGCCAGATAGAAGATGTGACGCCGGTACCTCATGATACGTGCAGAAAGAAAGGCGGAAGAAGAGGAAGGAGAGTGTAATAAACTTTTCTTAAAAAGAAAAGTTTAATCAAAAGAAAGCTTGAGCAAAGAAGGTGAATGATATTATGAACATAAAAATACTTGAGAAATCGGACACAAAGATGAGGTTTCTATTGGAAAAGGCAAACCCTGCTTTTGCCAATGCACTGCGACGTATAGCAAAGAATGAGGTGCCTACGATGGCAATAGAATATGTTGATTTCGAGGAAAACACATCCGGTATGTTTGACGAGCTTATCGCGCATCGCCTTGGACTTATGCCACTTACCTTTGACACAGATGTTTATAATCTTAAATCAGAATGCAAATGCGGCGGAAAGGGATGCAGCAGATGTGAAGTTACTTTGGTGCTTGAAAAGCAGGGCCCTTGTGTTGTCAAATCCGGTGATATGAAATCTACGGATGAAAGCGTTCAGACTGCTGACAGAGACATACCAATTATTGAGCTCCTTGAAAACCAGAGAATCAAATTCGAGGCGGTTGCGCAGCTTGGCCTTGGTACTGAACATATAAAGTGGCAGGCGTCTAATGTTGGCTACCAGTATGTTCCAACGGTAAAAATCAACGCCGAAAAAGCAGACCCTAAGATGGCCGATATCTGTCCCACACATGTTTTTGAGAAAAAGGATGACAAGCTAAAAGTTGTTGCAGAAGACAAGTGTATATTATGTATGAGGTGTGCTGAGATAAGCGAAGGCGTATCGGTCTCGGCAGACGATACAAGTTTCATATTCAACATCGAGTCCGTGTCGGGCTTGACAGTAAAAGAAATCCTTAACAAGAGCCTTGACATACTCGAGGAAAGGTCAGAGGAACTGGCTGACAGTGTTAAGAAATCGGTTAAGTAGGACTTACATTTAGAAAATAATCGCAGAAATTAACATTTCTGCAAATTGTAGACTTTTTAAAGAAAGTCTACAATATCTTTGATCAGGCGAGGGTACCCAAGACACCTTTTCTTGGAAAGAAAAGCTGTACCAAAAGAAGGTGTGGGAATCTGGTCAAAGGGGCAGGACTTAAGAAGCCCTTTTCCGTCTTCGGCGCAAAGGCGCTTGCGGAAAACTTCAGAAATCCTGTGGCAGTAGTGCCTGCGGGAGTTCAAATCTCCTCCCTCGCATAAGCCACTTTCTTAAAAGAAAGTGGCTTGCGTTCAAAGAAATAATAAAAAGCGCCGCGGAAAAGAAATAAAAATTAAGCACTGACGAAAAAGAAATGCAGAACTTGAAAAAATCTATAAAGAAAAAAGGTGTGGAAATGTTTGCAGATGTAAAAATAACAACATACTTAGGAAGAGTAGATGAATTACTTAAGAGAAGTTCCAAAAAACTTAAACCATACAGCCCATTAACCTCCGGAAATGTAGCAACGCATGTTTACGTATATGAAGAACAAGGTGGAGACAGAGGATTAGCATTGGGTGCCTTCCAAGTATACAGAAATGGACACCCAGATACAACAATTTGTTTAGCAGCATCAGGCGCTGATGCGCAATATACACAAGAAACTTTCAGTAGTTTCCTAAGAGAATTAAGAGTTACAACGCAAGAAGTTCAAGAACCGTTAAAAACACAAATGCTTAGAGATTTAATGGGTTTTTGGAAAAACTAGAGGTCGTTATATTTATGCCACATCCAACAGGACCAACAGATCCGGACACAAGAGCATTGATTGTGAAAATGAAAAAGAAGAAAGACAAGTTTTACTTAATCATGGCCAGGCATCTTGGAAAATCCAAGAGAAGCAAGATTCCTGTTAATGTTACGAGAATTGGGAAAGCCTCTATGGATAATGACACTGTCGCTGTTCCGGGAAAGGTTCTTGGATCAGGTGAAATAAAAAAACCCGTTACGGTTTACGCACTTTCATTTTCCCAAGGGGCGAAAAAGAAAATAGTTGCGGCCGGCGGCAAATGCCTGCCACTTGACCAGCTTGAGAAAAAAGCGAGGATTATAGTATGAGAGCTCCTTTCAGCCCTTTTCAAAAAAGCGCTGGCGGAAAAGAAAGAAAATATTATGGTGATTAAAAAAATGATAATAAACGGAAAAGACGCGGTGCTTGGAAGGCTGGCATCTTACACAGCCAAGAAACTTCTTGCAGGCGAGGAAGTTTCAATAGTAAATGCAGAGAACGTGATAATAACCGGCGATTCCGTCGAGATTACAAAGAAATATCTCAAAAAGAGGGAGATAGGTTCGCCGCAACATGGCCCATTCTTTCCAACGAAACCTGATTTGATTGTTCGCAGGACAGTAAGAGGCATGC
>JBBSYB010000038.1:0-5995 GCA_038045465.1 Candidatus Aenigmatarchaeota archaeon
ACAAGCTTTACTTCATTGATTTTGGCCTTGGATTTATCTCGAAGCGGGAAGAGGACAAGGCTGTTGATCTCTACCTGCTTCACGAGACACTGGAGTCAACGCACTTCGATATAATGGAAAAGGCGTGGAAGGCTGTTCTAGGCTCGTATAAAAGGCACTACCAGGGCAGCGACAAAGTTATTAAAGCATTACTGAAAGTAGAAAGTAGAGGCAGATACAAGGAGAGAAGCATGTGAAACCTGAAACAAAAAGCAGACTGATATCAAGTGCTAGGCTTGTAGGTGACACTGGAATAGGATATCTTGCACTCGATGCTTTTAGCAAAGGTAACTACATAACTGCGGTAATTTTAGGAACAGTTGCCGCCAAGTTTGCAATAGGTGACATGTTTGAACTCAGTAACGGCACTGCGTCACTTAGTTATCTTCAAGGAAGAAGAACTACAAATTACCTAACTTCGGATAAATGATAGTCATGGCATGATTATCTACGAAAATGAAGAGGTGTTAAGTATAGCTCGAATGCACTCAAGAAAACACGGCAAATCAGGCAGCCACAAGCCGGAAAAGAAGAGACATGCCTGGCTGATGTACGAGCCGGCCGAAATAGAGAAACTTATAGTAAAACTTGCAAAGGAAGACAAGACCGATGCAGAGATAGGCATTATTCTGCGTGACCAGTATGGCATACCTGATGTGCGCAGCCTTAACATGCGCATCTCCAAAATAACTGAAAAAGAAGTAAAAAAAGAAGTTCCGGATGATATTTACAATCTAATTGAGAGAGCGGTAAACGTTCACAAACATCTTAACCAGAACCATCATGATGCAAAAGCGACCCACGGTGTGGAACTGCTTGAATCAAAAATCCGCAGGCTTGGAAAATATTATGCACGAACCGGCAAGCTGCCAAAGGACTGGAAATACAGCTTAGATAAGGCAAAGCTGTTGGTAAAGTAAGCGAGATGTGTCAAAATTACGGCAAATTTTTTTCATTGATTTATAAGATTTCTGATTAAATTATACAAATGAGTCCATCTGGCTGGTCCGAGGCGCAAGAAGCTGTCGAGCGTGAACTACAGTCATGGGCTAATCAGCCTGCTCGCATTTTTGACAGTGTAGGAGATATGAACGCGAGTGCTGAGGATAAATTTCGCTCGGTAAGAGATTACAGAAAAGGCTCACCAGAAGATGGCTTTGATTTTTATATTAACTCAGATGGTAGATATGTTGCATACAAATGCCCTAGATGTGAAAAAGTTGTTACAGGACCCCCACTAATTACGACTTCTGAATTAGACGAGCAGAGAAGAGGAAGAGAAGGATTAGACTTCTATTGCGGAAACTGTAATGAACATATATACGAATTTACGTTGAGAATGTCAGACTAATAGACGATAGTTGCATCCAAAAATATGGTTTCAGTATTACGAGTTCCAAAGTAATTGCTCTTTTTATTCCTTTCAATGTTTACTTTACTTATGAATCGTCAGCAGCTTATGGATTACTATTCAAACGAACATGTGATCAGCGAGCTTCTCAACAGCGCTAAAGGTCGTGAGGTTGCCGGCGCTCTGTGGGACGGCCGTTATGACCAGCGCCCAAACATTTTGCAGTACCCTTCAGATGTCGTGCAGATGGTAAGAAAGGGTGTTACTTCTTTTCATGTTTCTGTTGAGCACTGGACAAACCCCATGGCTATAACCAGCGAGAATTATGAGAAGCTTCGCAGTGGATGGGATATTATACTTGACATCGATTCAAAACTTGGCTTAGATGAATCGAAACTCACGGCAAGAATGATAATCAGCCTTCTCAAAAAATACGGTATAAAGAATCCAGGCGTAAAATTTTCTGGCAGGCGCGGTTTTCACATATGCCTTCCCTGGAGCATGTTTCCGAAGGAACTCGATTATAAACCGCTTGCAAAAATGTATCCAGAAGTTCCAAGAATAATAGCTTCGTTTATCAGGAAAAAAATAAGGCGCAAGTTGCTTCACGAGCTTGTCAGAACAAAAGGCGCGAAGCAGCTGATAGAAATTCTCGGTGAATCACCAAGCAAGCTCAATCCATTTTATTTTGTTGAAGTCGAAAAAATGTGGGGAAACCGCCATATGTTCCGCGCACCCTACTCGTTCAATGAAAAAACATGGCTTGTTTCTGTTCCCATCAACTCTTCGGACCTAAAGAGCTTTTCACCGAAGGATGCGGAGTTTGACAAGGTTCTTTCAAGCAAGCATCCTAGTTTCTTTACGGTAGAAGGGGACGCTTCTGACATTCTCACAGATGCCATGGATTGGAATGCTCTTAGAAAAAAGGAGGAACCGAAGAAAGAGGTAAAGAAGATAGTATGGGAAAACAAGATTCCTGAAGAGCTTTTCCCGCCATGCATAAAGAACATACTTGCAGGTCTTGAGGACGGAAGGAAGCGCAGTGTCTTTACGCTAACAAATTTTTTGAGGATGATGAACTGGTCAGCACAGGAAATAGAGGCAAAGGTTTTCGAATGGAATCAGAGAAACAAACAACCTCTCCCTACGAACATACTTCTGGCCCAGATAAGATGGAGCCAGACGAACCAGAGAACACCAGCGAACTGCTTCAATGACCAGTTCTACAAATCATTTGGCATATGCACTCCGGACGACCACTGCAAATTTTTGAACTCCAAGAAGGTTAGCAATCCCGTTGCATATCCCTTCAGAAAAATAACACGCGCCTATCCTAAAAAACGAAAGATGAGGGGATTTTCTTGTGGCGTCTGTAATAAGGAGTTTCCTACTATGCGCTCGCTGGCTATGCATAAGGGAAGAAGTCATTGAGTAGTCACGATGATATCAGGCTTTCACCTGAGAAGACATCATTTTGCGGTTTAGAATTAATTCTAACGTTGCAAATATGGAAACATTTCTCTAAGGTCTCTTACAACCCTTTCGCAAGTTGTGATATCAAGCTCATCATCTTGTCTACGTGGCGTTCTGTTAGCCATATTAAGTTCATAGTAGTGGGCAGCAACTCTTTTTGCATGACCTTCCAAGCCATCGACATATACCTTTAATTTCTCTAAATCTGCGTCTTCCATGATTTTTACTATTTCAATTAAGAACTTAAAGGTAGTTTTCTCTATTCAAAAGCCACTAACTAAGAGCTTTTAATATTTTGTATCTTAATTCACATTCATGCTTACCTTTGACAAAATACGGGACTTGGAGCGCGTCGAGCGGCAGAGCAAAAAGCTTCAGAAGATACCAGAGGATATTCCAGCCCAGCTAAAGGACTACCTTAAACGCAAGGAAAAAATAACGGAAAAGAGCAGTACGGAAATAAATGAACTTGAGAACATCAAGACAACCATAAAACGGTTCTTTGAGCTGCGGGAAGGCAAGATAGTGTCTGCAGTCCTTGATACAGTAAGGACAGGGCTTCCGCCGGAGAACATGTCAAAGGACGAGGAAAACCTTTTTTACAAACTAACAAACATACTTAAACAATATAGAGAGTCTTTCTTCTCTGAGCTTAGCAGAGAGGATGACAAGCCAATGTACCGCGTAAAGAAAACAACCCTCCAATTCATAGGACCGGACATGAAAAACTACAAGCTCACTGAGGACGATATTGTCAGCATTCCACCACCTTTAGACGAGCTTCTTTTGAAAGAAGGCGTAATAGAAAGGATTGAAAAATAATGCCAAGATTCGATATTCTAGATCAGGTTCACGAAAGCCTCATGGGGGAATTAAGAGATGTTGACGCTGTAGACTTAGATGCATACAAAGGCGCTGTCAGGCTTGTCTGTGATGGAGACACTGTTTACATTAATCCTGAAAGAGATAATATGACACGAAGCACAATATTAGTTGAATACTCTGATGTACAATCCATGGAGGGAGGTAAAGTGCGACGAGACTCAGATCTTCGAAGAGTGGATGACTATATTTATGCGGGCTTTATGAGAAAAGGCTGGTACTACAGATTTATTTTTGTAAAAGGAGACTGTTTTGTGGAACGCATTCAAGTTCCGGCTTAACTGAAAGTGAACTAGATTTTAGAGCCTTTGCAGCATACTTATAGCATGGACTACAAGAAAGATGAAAGCAACTACAAGCTTGATTCCGTAGGAAAGACAAAATATTATATTCAGGAACAAAAAGAACAACAGCAAGAACAACAGCAGCTGCCCTCGTTCAGGCAGATTTTCTATGACGTTCCAAAATCAGGCAGCATTGTCTCATTTTCCGATTTTCACGAAGGAATTGTCTATTTCTCGTCGCTTGACACGAATGTCTATGCAGTCAGCGCTGATACAGGTGAAGTTATCTGGAAGTTCAGAACAGGCGGCCCGGTAGTTTCAACGCCGCTCGTTCACAACGACAGGATTTATTTTGGCTCGAACGACGAATATTTTTATTGCCTGGATCTTGACGGCAGGCTAATATGGAAAAAACACACAGGCGACATAATTGTTTCATCAGCCATAGGAATCGGGGACATGATTTTCATAGGAAACGGGTCAGGTTATTTTTTCTGCTTTTCCGCCGACGGGAAAGAACTTTGGAAATTCAAGACCGGCGACGGCATAATGGCAGTTCCTTGTGCAGCAAACGGGCTTGTTTTTATCGGATCGTATGACAAGAGCGTATATGCGCTTGACATGAACGGGAACTTGAGATGGAAGTTCACGGCAGGCGAACGGACAAGTGCTTCATTGATCATGTCCGAAGGCAAGAACGCATTCTCCAACACCAAGAGAAGCTGGAATGAAATGCCGCAGTTTAAGGACCCTACTATATATTGCGCGTCTTATGACAACCATCTTTATGCTCTTGACATCAATGGAACTGTTTTATGGAAGTTCAACTGCGGAACGTCCGTGCCCGGAGGAATTGGCGGAGAGAACGGAACAGTGTACGCAGGAACAATAAACGGCACAATATTTGCCATAGACTCAGAGAATGGGAGCGAAAAATGGAGTTTCCGGACAGGCGGCATGGTAACAGCAGGCGCGGAAATAAAAGACAGGAAAGTTTACTTCACATCATTTGACCAGAAGCTTTACTGCCTCGGCGAGGAAGGCGAGAAACTATGGGATTTTCTGACAGGAGGCCCTATACTATCAAGGCCGCTTATTGCCGGCGACAAAGTATTTTTCGGCTCATTCGATACATTGTTTTACTGCATCAATACTAGGGAAAGGACAGTCGAATGGACGTGCAGGACGGGTTTCGACCTGCAAGCAACTGATTACGCGCAGAAGATGAGCAATATATTTGTCGAATACGACAGGAAGATATTCAAGGTCTGGGTACCTGAAACCATAAAAGGCCAGGAAAACGCGCTTAATGCTGCTGAATACACCACAAAACTCGGCCTTGACAGCACGTTCGCATATGGAGGCTTGGGTTCGTACGTTTCTAAGGGTAAAAAAAAGGATATTTATGGCTGAAATTAATGCCTTATACACTTTGTCTCTTAAGAGAAAGTAAATGGAACGACATCTCTTTAGTTGATATTTATCTGGGAATAAGCAAAGTTTATTCCAGATGCCAAAATTTCAACGGAGTTGAATTTTGAACATGAAGATACCAAAGATTCAAAAACGATATTGCCCTTTTTGCAAGAAGCACACAGAACACACCTTGGAAGAGGCGAAGAGAAAGCCCCGACGCCAGGACACGAGGAGCCAGCGCCGATTTCTAAGGAAGATGAAAGGTTATGGTTCATTTCCAAAGGAAAACCCTCATGGACGCGAAAAACCTACCAGAAAAGTTGATTTCCGCTTCAAATGCAGTGTTTGCGGCAAAAAGCACAGCATAGGCGAGGGCTACAGAATAAAAAAAATTGAAATAACAAAGGCTGGCGAATAAAGTGCTGGAATTTCTGTTCAGTTTCCTTCTTGCTTATACACCTGCTCTGGCTGTTTTGATATTTTCTATAATTATACTTATTGTCATAAACATTTTTTACAAAATACTCATAAACCAGAATGACGCCAAGCA
>JBBSYB010000039.1:0-1699 GCA_038045465.1 Candidatus Aenigmatarchaeota archaeon
TATGGAGGAATATCTGGAAGAATTCTTTAAAGAGATGGGTGGTGAAAGATAATTATGCTTGACATAAAACTTATTCGCGAAAACTCACAGGCGGTATTAGATAATCTGGCCAAGAGAAACGCTCCGGAATATATCCAGCTGCTTCGAGATTTGATAACAACAGACAATGAGCGCCTGGAAATTCTAAAGGAAGCAGAAAAGCTGAAGCAGAAAAGAAATACAATAACAAAGACTATTTCAGAGCTCAAGGCTCAGGGAAAGGATACTTCTGCTTCGATGAAAGAAGTGGCAGAGATACCACGACAGATAAAGAAGATGGATGAGCGCCTTGCAGAGCTGGAGGAAAAGTGCCGCTCCTTGCTTCTCTGCATTCCTAATATGCTGCATGAAAGCGTACCTTTTGGAAAGGATGATACAGAAAATGCGGAGATAAGGCGCTGGGGAAAGCAAAAATTCACGTTTGAGCCTAAGAATCATCAAGAGATTGCCGAAAAATTAGGTATACTTGACATGGAAAGAGCTGCAAAGGTGGCAGGTCATGGCTTCTATTATTTGAAAGGTCCATTGGCTTTGCTCGAGAGTGCCATAATTCGTTTTACTGTAGATACATTAACTAAGAAAGGATACACACTTATTCATCCACCATTGATGCTTAACAGAAAACCCTATGAGGGTGTCACGAACCTGGAGGATTTCAAAGATGTCATTTACAAGATTGATGGCGAAGACTTGCACATGATAGCCACAGCTGAACATCCAATAGCTGCGATGCATATGGATGAAACGTTAATTCTTGACAAGCCACTAAAATTTGTGGGCTTCAGTCCATGCTTCCGCAAAGAAGTGGGAGCTCATGGTAAATATACCAGGGGTCTTTTCCGTGTGCATAACTTTTACAAGATTGAACAGTTCATTTTCTGCTTGCCTGAAGACTCATGGAAACTTCATGAGGAACTGCAGAAAAACAGCGAGGAACTTTACCAAGCTTTGGGCATACCATATCGCGTTGTCAATGTTTGCACCGGAGATATAGGAATAATAGCTGCAAAGAAATTCGATACAGAGTTTCTCATGGCTGACGGAAATTACAGGGAGATCGGCTCGAATTCCAATTGCACGGATTACCAGGCTCGAAGACTTAACGTAAAATACAGGGAAAAAGAGGGACAGGCCCCAGCTGGATATGTTCACACACTTAACAATACAGCTTTGGCAACAAGCAGGACCATGGTTGCCATACTTGAAAACTATCAGCAGGAAGATGGGTCTGTCAGAATACCAGATGTTCTTGTTCCGTACATGAATGGGCTTAAGGTCATAGAGAAGATTTAGGTGTTCCCATGGAAGACAAATCAGTAAAAGTTAATTGCAGCTTTTGCGGAAAAGAAATAGAGTGCCCGGAGAATATGCTAAATGCAGAAAAGCATGCGTGTTATGAATGCTTCGAGAAAATAATGGAAAAGAAAGGCGGAGAAAAGATGACAGAAGAGGAAATAGAAAGGATTCATGTTGATATACCAAGAGATAAGGCGGACGAAATCGCGGACAACTACATGATAAACAGTGTCGTGGACGAAGCATTCCCAAGATTCTGGAAAGATAAAAAGGATAGCCTGAAGGACATGCCAAGAAGAGATGCTGTATACTATGCATTTGGATCGGGTGCCACTGCCATGCTCGGGCTAGTAAAACAAATAGA
>JBBSYB010000040.1:0-4263 GCA_038045465.1 Candidatus Aenigmatarchaeota archaeon
ACCAAACTTACTTGTTACATCTAATCCCTAGCCTTAACGATTAAGATTAACTATATATAGTGAGTCGAAACAATTACATTTATAGATAACCCAGCAAATAGTCCGGGTATTATAACTGGGTTAACTATATGTGACCAACTTGTGTAATATTCAGAATATTAAGTTGGTCAGCTATAGTAAAAGGTGCGTCGGGTCACTGGTCAGAGGCGGGAAATATTTGGAGCTGAAGGAAAGGGTACTGTCTTCTATAAGCAACGATGCTGCGCCAATTTATGAGGTGGCGAAACAGGCAGGGGTATGCGTCACTACCGCTTCTAAGTACTGTTACATTCTCAAAGCTGAAAACAAAATAGACATCACTATCTACGGCAATATGAAACTGGTGAAGAAAAAATGAGGAGTAAGAAAATAATATCAGCGCCAGTCTTACTCAAGGTGCTGGCTGCTCTGATCGTACTCGCTTTACCCGCTTACGCTATACCTACTCTGATAGACTTCCAGGGCAAACTCACAGATAACAACAACAACGCGCAGGCTGGCACGTTCAACATGACGTTCATAATTTACACTCAGGCAAGCGGTGGTGCTATCCTGTGGCAGGAAAACAAGCTCGTCACTGTCAGCGGCGGCATCTTCTCTACATTGCTCGGCAGCGTCAATCCAATAAACACCTCATTTGGCCAGAACTCTTTTCTTGAAATCGTGACCAGCGGCGAAACGCTTTCACCACGCTATCAGATTGGCTCGGTGCCCTATGCATTCCGGGCAAATGTATCTGAACTCGCCTTGGCATCCAGCACCACCACACCATCATTCATAATAAAATCGATTACATCACAAACTTCCAACCTGACAGAGTGGCACGATGCTTCGGGAAATGTTATCGCCTATGTGGACACTGCTGGAAATCTCAATGTCATAAATAGCAACGTAACAGCAAAGTTTTTCGCGGGCAACGGCTCAATGCTTACTGATGTCATACACACTGGCGGGGACAACTCATTTTCCAGCGCCAACGTGACAAACCTTTTCATAACAAATAATCTTACTATTTTGAAAAACCTTTCCATCGGCACCACGCTGTTCTTCGCTGACCAGACGCTCGGGCGCATCAACATAACAGGCGATGTTTACATCGTGAAGCGACAGACCGGCAGGTCCAATGGCACTATAATTCTTGGTTATTCAGACTCAGGCGGCGAGAACATTACTTTCGACGAGACAAAGGGCTCGCATGGAAAATTTGTTTTCTCTGCGCCGTTGCAGATTGCTGCCAGCTCACCGGGAATAACTTTCTATGACATAACTGATGCCACAAACCTTTCAAGGCAGGCATCCATAGTATATAATTACAGCAACACAACAAACCCGATATCATTCACCAGCGGCGTTGAGGTAAACGGTTCGCTCAGCATTCTCGGCAGCAGCCCTGCCTTCATCAGCTTCGGAAGAACAGGCAGCGCCTCGCAGCAGCTGTCGTTCGATCCGAGCAGCCAGCAGTTCTCCTTCAGCGGCGGAACGATAGCGCAGGACTTCTCCAACCTGGTAAAGAACGGCGGCTTTGAATCGTTCAGCGGCGCGACAGGAACGTTCAGCGGCGGCTCCTACGGCGGCATTGCACCCGATGGCTGGACGCTTGAGACTGCTACAAGCACCATATACTGGTATGCGCCGAGCAACTATACCATTGGTACTGATATTTACCAGGGATACAACTCGCTTAAATTAAACCCGCCTGGTAAGATTACACAAACGCTTTATTCTTACCAGCTGCAGCCAAACAAGACCTACAGCATTGGCGTATGGGTGAATGCCGGCGCAGGCACGACAGCGCGGCTGAATATCACAGGAACCGGGCTTCTTTCCAGCTTCACAATACAGCAGTCAGCCGTGTCTGGCTGGCGACAGCTGAAAGGCCAGTTCAGCACGAAAGCGACACTGACAACATCAGACGTCATCAAGGTCGAGCTTGACGCAACCGGCACCAGTACTGCTTATTTTGATTCTGTCCAGCTAAACACAGGCGGGGTGCTGGGTGAATATCAGGACGCACCTATAACACAAACCGGTGACCAGACAATATACGGCGGACTGCGATTGCAGCGAACAGGCTATGGCAGGGGCGGCACGCTTACTGTTGACCAGGCTATCAGGACTAAGCAGATAGAATTCTCATACAACGCAGACCCGGGCTATGGCGGCATCGACCCAAGATACATGAGCGACCCGCGTTATAACTGGACTGGAACCTACGCGTCTTCAAACGTGGTGATGGAACTGTGGGGCAATTACGCGCTAAGGATGAAAGGCGGCTCCGGAAGCACGGGCGTAAATGAATTTGCTTTCCTCTTTGATAATCCTGCAGGGCCGACGATCAGCACGAGCTATGGCAAGACCATGATTTTTCAGGGAACATCGGGCGGCGGCATGACTGTATTGAATATCACTAACGGCACATCTTCGGGCTCAGGATCATTTGCTGTTTATCTCGGCACGCTCGCCGGCGACAACGCAGCTGGAGTGAGCATCGGAACAGGGAAGAGTCATCCGCTGGCGTTCTTCACCAATGGCGTTGACAGAATGAGAATAACATCAGACGGCAAAGTGGGTATTGGAAAGACAAACCCTTCGACTGCGCTGGACGTTCAAGGCACTATTTCAGCAACATCCTTTATCGGCGACGGCTCGCAACTCAGCGGCGTTTCAACCAATGCAAATGTTTCCAGTGTCGGCTCCACAGGCTATGTGCCGTTCTTTGGGAACGCAACACAACTGAACAATTCTGTAATTTATCAGAACGGAACAAATATCGGCATCGGGACGACGTCGCCACAAACCAAATTAGATGTTGCAGGCGGCGCTAATATAACAGGCGATCTTCTTGTCAGCAATGTTTCCATACTTACACGGCAAAGCTCGGACAACACAACACTTTCAAGCAGAATCAGCACGCAGGAGACAAAACAATCCGCTGACAACACGACAACCGCGAACACCTATGCAAAAACTTCCGGCGCTGCGTTCACCGGCGATGTTACTGTAGGCGGCGGGCTTGCAGCTGGCGGAATAACGCTGCAGACCAGCGGCAACATATGGGCGAACGGCTCGCTTTACATTTTAGGAAATATCACCAACGTCAACGTCACGACGCTCAACGTGAACGGAACAATAAGGCCTGCGTTTGACGCCACGTTTGACCTTGGCACCTCGGGCAACAGGTTTGCCAACGCTTACGTAAGCAACGACGTATCAATAGCAGGCGTGCAGATAAAGGCAAGGCAAAGCTCGGACAACACGACACTCGGAAGCAGGATAGGCACGCAGGAGACAAAGCAGTCAGCGGACAACACAACGGTTTCAGCAAGAGTCACAACAAACACCAATGACATTTCCACACTAACAACAAAACAATCAGCGGACAACACGACATTATCAAGCAGGATTGGCACGCAGGAAACAAAACAATCCGCGGATAATACAACGACAGGCAACCGCGTCGGCACCTTAGAAACAAAACAATCGGCTGACAACACCACGATACTTGCGCTGCTTGGAATTAAGGTGAACCTGACACAACTGAGCAGCTACGAAACAACCTCTGCCCACGCAAGCGACAACGCGACAATCGCGAACACATATGCCACAAGCGCAAGCCCGTCATTCACCGGCACTGTAACCGTTGGTGGCGGCTTTGGCTCAGGCGGCATAACCATGACAAACACTGGCGACATGTGGATAAACGGCACTCTTTACGTGACGGAGAACATCACCAATGTTAATATTACCAACTTAAACATCAACGGCACGCTCAGGCCTTCGCTGCACGATACGTTTGACATCGGCGCTACGAACAACCAGTGGCGCGACCTCCAGCTGTCAAGAAATGCAAGCATGTTCGGACTGAACGTGGATTCAGGCACGCTTTTCGTCAACGGCAATACAGACAGGGTCGGCGTCGGCACAACTTCACCAGCAGCGAAGCTGGAAATTGCAGGAAGCGCAAAGATGACCTCGTCAGGAACTTCGCTGCGCGTCACGGATGGCGGAGATGTAATAATAACACTGGGATGATAATATGAAACGAGTAATATTAGATACATCGGTGTATGGCGAATTGATTAAAGAAACATCTATTGTAGATGTGCTAGTCAAGATGGTGCCTGCGCAGTACGTATTGTATGGCGCAAACATTATCATACGTGAGCAGGAAAACCCACACTCTTTAGAGGTGGGATGAAAGCGAACCTAAAAAGATAAGTATAA
>JBBSYB010000041.1:0-6048 GCA_038045465.1 Candidatus Aenigmatarchaeota archaeon
TAGCGAAGCTTTCAAGCCCGACATCAATGCCGACTTTGTTGTCGGGGAATTTATGCTTCTGTGGTTCAACAGAAACATCGCAACTGAAAACAGCAAACCATTTACCAGTAGGAGTTCTCTTGATAGTGAGAGTCTTGATTTTGCCATGGATGTGTCTATGCAAAACGATCTTAATGTCTCCAATTTTAGAGAGTCGAAGCTTGTTGCCATTTATGAAAGTATGTCCGTTCTGCGGATAAGTTATGCTTTTATATCGCCTGAAAGATTTGAAGCGTGGAAATCCGACTTTGCAATTCCCTTTTTTGACCCGCCTGAAGAAATTTTGGTAAGCTTTGTCAACTCTATCAGAAACGTTTTGAAGAAGTTGACTGTAAATGCCTTTGAGTTCTGGATGCTTTCTCTTGAGCTTGACAATATGATTATTCATGTCAAACTTGTGAAGAGATTTCTTGCCGTTCCTGTAGGCTTTGATTCTGGCTTCAAGGAGTTTATTGTAGAGGAAACACACAACAGAAAGGTTCTTTTCAAAGATAACAGCCTGTTTAGAAGTAGGATACAAACGGTATTTGAACGTCCTTTGTGTCGAAAGCATAGTGATATATATTTGTATAAAAATGTTTAAACTTATGTCTCAATTACTCTACTCAATGAATTGTGTAGTCTCCTCAAGGCGAGAATTATGATTATCAGGTTCCAGTTGCTCGACGCAGACTACTTTCTTAATGGAAACAAGCCTGTACTAAGGCTCTTTGGTAGGGACGCTGGTGGAAGGGCTGTTTGTGTTCTCTACGACAAGATGCAACCATACTTCTATGTAAAATGCAGTAATCCCCAAAACCTTAAAGGTATAAATGCTGTTAACGTTGAGGAAGTAAAAAGGTTCCTGCCTGTCAGTTACCAGAAGGATCCCACCACACTGTACAAAATAACCCTTACAAACCCTCAGGATGTGCCAAAACTAAAGGACCAGCTCCTCAATAACAAGCTTGTGGAAGACGCCTACGAGGCAGACATACTGTTCAAATACCGGTTCATGGTTGACAGAAACATATATGGTATGCAGTGGCTGGAGGTCGAAGGAGAAAAGGTCAATACAATCGTATCAAAAACCATGTCCTTCCGTGCCGAGTCCATCAAACCGCTGGAACTTGACGAAAACGCAGATCTAAAATACATGGCCTTTGACATCGAATGCGTACCATCAGACCCGCGCAAGCCCCTCAACGACAAAAAAGACATTATAGTGATGATTTCACTTGCCTTTAGCCATGAATATCGTGGCCGAAAATCACTCGTGCTCGTTGCGAAGAGAACTAGTGGAGAAAACGTTCAGGGGTTCTCAACAGAAAAGGAGATGCTAGAAGAGTTTCTCAAGGTAATAAATGACTACGATCCTGATGTGATAACTGGTTACAACATAAACATGTTCGACTTTCCATACGTAATAGAACGGCTTAAACAAAACAAACTTCCACAGAATCTTGGGCGAGCGGATAAAACAACGTTCTTGAGAACGCTAGGAATGACTCAGGAATACGTATTAACCGGCAGAATAGTTGTTGACCCATACCAGATCCTCAAAAGAGATCCATGGGTAAAGTTCCCGCGTTATGACCTCAACACAGTCGCGAGGTTGCTCCTGAACGATGAAAAGCATGATATTGAATATGGCGAGATGGCTGGATTATGGAACGGAACAAGGGAAGATTTGTCCAGGTTCATTGAATATTGTCGTAAAGATGCAACCCTTTCACTAAGGCTTGTGCTCGACCGCGGAATGCTAGACAAGTTTGTTGAACTTTCAAAGGTTTCCGGCCTGCTGCTCCAGGACGTGATGGGTGGGCAGACAAGACGAATAGAGACAATGCTGCTTCATGAGTTCAGGAAAAAGGGCTTTGTAATGCCTCTTGCACCTTCAAAAGCCGAGCTCGTAAGAAGGACAAAAGAAAGGGATAAGCAGGGCCTGAAGGGTGCCATAGTTCTTGAACCTAAGAAAGGATTGCAAGCAGAAGGTTGTGTCTTGGTTCTTGATTTCAAAAGCCTTTACCCCTCTATCATGCGCACATACAACGTATCCCCTGACACGCTTACCAACAGCGAGGAAAACTCCCACCAGTCGCCATCTGGCGCGAATTTTATAGACCAATCAATTCATGAGGGAATATTTCCTGACATACTCGCCCGAGTGCTTGCAGCCCGTGACAGCGCAAAGAAACTAATGAAAACGAAGAAGGGCGAGGAAAGGCGCATGCTCAACGCTAAACAACTAGCTCTGAAGGATATTTCAAACAGCGTGCATGCAACCACTGATATAATTGTCAAGGACCCTGCCAGCAGCCTGCGTGTGTGCGAGATAGAAGAGCTTTTCAATGAACTTGCAAAGAACCACGCTGCGACAGAACTCGGCGACACAAAGTTAATAGAACTTGATGGCTGGGAAACCCTTAGTGTTGAGGGTGATAAATCGTGCTTTAAACCGATGTACGCTATATCGCGCCATAAACATACAGGTGATTTAACTATGATAAAGACGCCTATGAGCGAGGTAATGATAACAGATAATCATAGTGTCATGATAATGGAAGGAAAACAATCAAACCGTCAACGAGAGGGCAAATTCAATAAACTCATTAAAAAGGGCGGGAAAGAGGTTTCAGAACAGGATATAATAGCACAAGTCATGCGCGTAGATCTGCCAGAAAATGATGTCGCTTTCAACTGGCTTGAATTTCTGAAATCCTTGCCTGAAGAAGAAACCTCTTGTATGCATATCTATATACCTAAAGATATTGGACTTAATAAAAAGAACTGGCTAAAAAACAGGGTAAAAATGCTTTCTGCATTTAATGGTCCGACAGATTCTGCAACCCTTCAGAAGTTTGTAGAACGGCGTATCTTGAGGAGCTCAGAAGGTATTTTAATAAACAGAATAGGGCTGACAACAGTCGGCAACTGCGGCACAGTACCAGTTTACGAGCGGACAGAAGACGGCGAAATGGTGGGTGACTTTTACGAAGATTTTTCCGCTGCTCACGAAGAGCCGCATTATTATACACTGCCGCTCAGCTCTATGCACAGATTACCTAAGTTCATCGAAAAACGCGCACTTATTGCGGTCGGAGGGGCGCACCAGGGGCGCAGGAAAATCCCAATCCAATTGCATGTGACAGAAGAGCTTGCCGAACTGTTGGGCTGGTTCGTTGCGGAGGGCAGCACTTACAGGAAAAATAACTCTTTCAAGGCAACAATATCAAATACGGACAACGATAACGTAGCACGAATAACGTACCTGATTAAGAGATGCTTCGGGTATGACGCGCATCTGTTTAACAAAGACATCACAATAGGCACAAAGCTACTGTACCTGTTTTTCAAGCATCTCTGTGGCTCCAATGCCCGCTCAAAAAAAGTGCCTGATTTTATACTTAACTCAAACAAGCATATCCGGAGGGCCTTCATGAAAGGCTACTATAGCGGCGACGGTAACAAAAAGGTACACCGCCTTAATACGATTAGCAAGCGTTTGGCATCGCAGCTAAATTTTATGCTAAAGGAAACCGGCGGCGTGCAGCATAATTCTTTCGATGGGCTTTACCGTATATCAAGAAGGCAGACATCGCACGGCCACAAAATCGTTTCTGGCGATCTTTTTGGTCAAAGACCCAAAATATCACGTTGCCAGCCTTCCGAGTACGTGTACGACCTTTCTGTTCGTGATACTGAGATGTTTGTCACTGCGCAGGGTACAGTGCTGCACAATTCGTTCTACGGCTACACAGGTTACACAAGGGCGCGCCTGTATACAATAGATGTCGCTAATACCATAACCGCCTATGGAAGAAAAAACATAGAAAAGACGCGCAAGCTGGTGGAGGAAAACTTCGATGTAGAGGTAGTTTACGGTGATAGTATAACAAAAGACAGATTTGTAACATTGTTGAATCCTCATGGTATGGTAGAAGTCAAAAACATAGAGGAGCTCTTTGAGCAGCACAAGGAGCACGCGGCAAGAACGCCAGACGGTAAAGAAAGGATACCCATTGCAGGGTATAAGGCTCTTACCGTCAATCCAGAAAACAAAACAACAGAGTGGTCGCTAATAAACGAGATTATACGTCACAAAACAAACAAGAAAATATATAGAGTAGGTCAGAAATTTGGTGAAACCATCGTGACCGAGGACCATTCATTGATGACCATCAACAACGAGTTACTCGAGGAAACGAAGCCCGGGCAAATTGCTGATAGGAAAGTGGCAAGGGTGGAGAAAATACCACAAGTAAAGCAGTTGCAGAGAATTGATATGTATGAGATGCTAAAAAATTACACATATCGCCGCAAGTACAAAGACCGGACAAAAACGGCAACATTCCATGCCGACGACAACTTTGTATGGTTTGGCTGGGAAAACAGAAAAAACCCGATAAAAATCAGGCGATTTATAGATGTTGATTCCAAGGAATTCGATGCTTTATGCAAACTTACAGGAGCATATATAGCAGAAGGTTCGTCTTCTACAATGGAGACGTCTGTAAGGTACGGCTCTTCCATAGCGTCCTCGGATATCGAATGGCTGAAAGAGTTGCAGGCAGCCTACGAGCTGCTGTTCGTAAATGTCGACTCATGCATCATAAGGTCTACAACTGGCATAAGGGAACTTGCCTACGGCGACAAAAAGATATTATACGAGGACATGACATGCAAGCTGCAGATGATGAACTCGCTTTCTGCTGTGGTTTTCAAGGTGCTCTGTGGCCAGAAAAGCGCCGGCAAAAAAATGCCCGGTTTCGTTTTTCATATTCCAGAGGCCAAGCAAAACATAATTCTGCACCATATGTTAAAGGGCGATGGTTACATAGAGAAAAGTGTCTATGACGAAGCTTACAAAGCAGCGAATTTCCGTTATGATACTAAATCACTAAATCTCATTTCCTGCCTGTCGCTGCTTCTAACTATGCAGGGCAGAAAATATACAATAAGATTCAGAAAGGGCAAAAATGTTTACAGGATTACAACCTGTTCAAAATACAACAGCAACCTGCGCACAAATGTATGCGAAGAGTTATACGATGGGTATGTATATGACCTTGCTGTGGACAAAAACCATATGTTTGTAGATGCCTGTGGCCAGATACTCCTGCACAACACAGATTCAATTTTTGTCAAAACAAAGACTACGAATCTCGATGAGGCAAAAGACGTTGGTGAAAAGATATCAAAATTTGTAACAGAAAAACTACCAGGTTATCTTGAGCTTGACTTCGAAAAAATATACAGGACATTCCTGATATTGACTAAAAAACGTTATGCCGGCTGGCGATTTGACAAAACCGATGAAGGTTGGCACGACAACATTGAAATGCGTGGTATTGAAACTGTTCGGCGTGACTGGTGTCCTCTAGTTTCAGAGCTAATGGAGAAGGTGCTCCACACAATTTTAAAAGAAGGTGACCTTGCAAAAGCCATAGAACTTGTAAAGGTAACAATAAATGACCTTCGTGCAGGCAAAATACCGCTAGAGAAGTTGACTATAATAAAAGGAATTACAAAACACATTGATAATTACGAAGGCATGCTCCCTCATATAGAACTAGCAAGAAAGCTCACAAAGAGGAACCCTCAGGATCCACCAAAGATAGGCGACCGTTTGGGGTTTGTAATAATAAAGGGTGACCAGATGCTCTCAAAACGCGCCGAAGATCCTAAATATGTCGAGCAGAACAAAATCCAGCTTGATTCTGATTATTATATCGAAAGTCAGCTATTACCGCCGATAGAAAGAATACTAACCGCCGTGGGTATCCAGCGGTCCGAAGTCCTGGGAACTGGCAGACAAATGTCTCTCGGCGATGTTATGTCCGGCAAAAAAAGAGAGTTGAAGCACAACATAGAAGTCAACTATACAAAACCGCTGGAGGGTTGGGAAGAATTTTTATGTAAGAAGTGTTCAAAAAGTTATAGGAGAATGCCGCTAAACGGCCTGTGTGAGTGCGGTGGTGAGATGCTAATAGGTTACCACGGTTCCACTAGTGACAAGGTGACAGTGAA
>JBBSYB010000042.1:0-2937 GCA_038045465.1 Candidatus Aenigmatarchaeota archaeon
GCTGCGGTGAATGTCGATGCGCCATCCGTATTTCCGTAAGCTAAAAACACCTTATTGTTCCCAAATACTTTATTGCTGCCTGCATCTATCCCTGCATGGGTCTCTCCAGATCCCGCCCCATTAATGTATTCAACGCTTGCCCCAAACGTAACGGGACCTTTCTTTTGATTGAAATATAAGCCGGCTTCTTCATCGCCACCTGTACTCCCGAATACGAACTTCCACGAATTCTTGGAAGGAGGCAGGAAAATGCCAAGCGTAACGTTATCATCACCTTCGTAACATAACCTGGCACGCGGATTCGGATTCCAATAGCTTGCGCAGACATATTTCTGGCTGTCAGAATAATTTGCCGTGATTTTTTCGCTTGACTGGGCGTTTGCATGCATCGCGATTGAAGATGCGAACAATGCCGCCAACAAGGTTTTTGCCAGTTTCATGATTATTCAACTTATTCAAAATATTCTACCCATTCCGGGACTTCTGTATTTCTTGCCTGAAAACTTCCAAAGAACGCTCGTCTATAGGGTATTGAGCAATGTTTATGAAATAATTCCTCTCTATTGTATTTACTTGGTCTCCTTCCTCAAATGGAAATTTTATAGAAACTCTTTTTGCAAGATCTTTGACAACTTCATCAGCCTCCGGCCGAATTTCAAACTTAAAATCTAACGGATAATCAACAGGAGAAGTATCCTGGTCAATAGAAAAAACTTCAGACCCGAGAGTTACATGCCTTTTACCCTCCACCTGTCCGACGTAACAAATTATACTATGATCTTCGTAGGGCCATAAAATGCTGCCATGCCTCCTGCAGCTAAAACAAATGGAATAATCCTTCGGCCCACTTATGATATTCATTCAAATAGGAAAATTCAGAACTATTAAAACCTAAATTGTATTTGGGGTAGTATATTAACACCCTTAAATAGTTAAATTGAATATGTTACCATATGCGGCATCTTACAAATATAGGTCTGACTGAAAACGAAAGCAAAGTATATCTTGCGCTTTTAGCGAAAGGGGCAATGTCAGCCAATCATATATACGAGGAAACAGGAATATACCGAAGAAACATATACGACATTCTTAACAAGCTTATTTCCAAGGGGCTCGCGACTTTTGTCATAGAAAACAAGAAAAAGGTGTTTCAGGCTACAGATCCAAGAAGAATAATTACGTTCCTGGAGGAGCAGAAAAAATCAATAGAGGACAAAGAAAAAATAGTTAGAGATATTTTGCCGGAACTGGAGAAGAAATTCAGGACAAAAACTTCTTCTATAGAGGCTGAAATATACAGGGGCGAAGAAGGTATAAAGACCTTATTCGAAGATACATTGAATCATAAAGAAGTTTTGTTTATAGGGGCGGGTGCATACATCTACCTACGGCTTCCTGATTATTGGCTTAGCTACAACAGGCGGAGGCTTAAGCTGGCAATAACGTGGAAGATTCTTGCACTGGAAAGCATTCGTAACGTAAAAATGCTGAACGAGAAATATGTACAAACAAGATTTCTTCCTAAGGAATTTTCAGGGCCCAATGTAATATGGATATACGGCAATAAAGTTGCAAATGTTGTCTGGATTGACGTTCCTATAGCCTTTGTAATAAATAACAAGGAAATATCTGATAATTACAAAAAATATTTTAATCTTCTATGGAACAAAGTGGCGAAAAGGTAATAATTATGCAGCTCAAAAAAGACTATAGGGAATTTTTCAAATTATTCACAAAGCATATGAACGTCTGCAGATTTGATGAAAAGGAGAGCGAGTGCCAAATCTGCAAAAAGCGTGGCATTCCGCAATAGCGGAGTATAGTTATCATAACCACACACAAAAAGGCTCTCTGTTTATGTATGCAAACGATAACCTATTATTATAGACTATATACTTCAATGTCATAAGCATGGCTCTGATAGCCAATACGTCCGTAATGCTGTACTGTATGGATTTTCTTGACAACTATGAAAGACGGTCTTACTTTATAAGTTTTCAAAAATTCATCAGTTGTCTCCCCTTTAGAAGAATCCGGAGACAGGTATGCTGACTCCAGGAAACTTCTTGTGTGACCCTGTTTCAAAGTTTTAACAACTTTACAGTTTCTGTCCACAAAATCGACCTTAGTTTCACTGGTGGTAGTTTCACTTTCTTCAACAAGTACTGTCATATACGGATTTGGAAATCCTTTCGTCCGCCCTTCAATTAAAACCGCAGATTCTAAGCTTGACGATTCAGTTACTACTAAATTTTCATACTTCTTACCTACGTCAGTTTTCCCCTTATAACTTAATTCCAGTTCTATGTATGGAAACATTCCAAAAAGTTGTTCTTCCGTCAAATTTTTCCTATTCATTTTACCACACCTTAATTCACTAATCGCTAGGCTACAATACACGCCATTTCATCTGCGGTTACTCTTATTCCATATCGTTCCATTCTTCACATTCCCAATACTGTTACTACTAATTAGTTCTCTTAGAATTAATAATAGAGTAGTCCAACTATTGGAAGACTATATAAGGAGTTGTGACAGATTATGATTATGCTTGAGGAAAAATTGGAGAAAGTCGGGCTCAGCAAAGCCGAAGCGAAGCTGTATATATCATTAACTAAACTGGGCTCGTCGTCTACAGGCTCTATAATAAAAGAGACGGGTCTGCGGAAGTCTACTGTATACGAATGCCTTAACAGGCTGCTGGAGAAAGGCGTTGTCAGCTACATTGTAAAGAACAATATAAAGTTTTTCGAGGCGACCGACCCTGACAGGCTTGTGGACTTCATAGATGACCGAAAACGCGAACTGGAGGAGAATAAATCTGACATTAAAAAAATATTGCCCCAGCTAAAGTCTCTTAGAAATCCCCTGAAACCGCATGCCGAAGCGCATGTTTTTCTTGGCGTAGAAGGTTTCAAAACTATGCGCAGGGATGTA
>JBBSYB010000042.1:3037-30920 GCA_038045465.1 Candidatus Aenigmatarchaeota archaeon
GCCGAGCTTGTTTCCATGTTTCCCAAATCCGGTGGCGCCTATGAATTTATAAAAAACTCTTTTGGAAAAACAAGTTCTTTTATCTTCGGCTGGCTGTCATGGATAGTTTCCAACATTACCATAGCGATGCTAATAGTTGGCTCACTAATTTATATTTTTCCTGGCTCTGACATGATGTTTAAAATATTTTCCGCTCTTGTTTTTATCCTGTTTTTTAATTTCATAAATTACCGTGGCATAGACTGGTCATCAAAGATGCTTTTGTTTTTTGGTGTTATGACTGTCCTGACTCTTCTTGCACTCATAATACCAGGACTCTTTACAGTTAACACAGCCAACTTTTCCTCTGTATTCGCTGCACCTTTGCCGCTTGTTGTCCTCACGATATATTTTATTGCTGAAACATTCTTTGGCTGGGAAACAACTACCTATCTTTCTGAGGAAATAAAGGACGCCAAGAAGGTTTTGCCAAAGATGCTTGTCGTTGCCACGGTGTTAATCGCAGTCTTCAGCCTGCTGATTGTTTTTGTCTCCATCGGCAATCTTGATGCAAAAGTTTTCGGAAGCCAGGAGGCGCCGCTTGCTTTTCTTGCCAGCCATCTTTTTGGAGCAGATATTGGAAAGATTTTCGCTTTCATCATATTCATACCTCTCATAGGCACAGCTGCTTCGTGGATTGTTTCCTCGCCACGCCTGCTTTTTGCCATGGCCCGCGATAAGATGCTTGTGCCACGTCTTGGTAAACTTCATAAGAAATACAAGACGCCCTATAATGCAATAATATTTCAGACAGTAATAACTATTTTGATAACATTCCTTGCATTTGGAAACTTTCTTTTCCTGCTCTCTCTACTTGTGCCACTTGTCATTATAATGTACTTCTTCGTCATGCTTTCCGTTATTAAGTTGCGCATAGACAAACCGAAGATGAAACGCTACTTCAATGCGCCGTTTCCAAAAATCGGTCCTGTTTTTGTTATATTATTTCTTGGTTTGCTTCTTTACTTGTGGCTTACCAATGTAACGGGCGCGCTGGAAATTTTTGCCATGGGCATTATTCTTATTGTGTTGGGACTTCCGCTCTATGTTGTTATGCGACTGCAAACAGACCAGCGCTTCACGGAAAAATTTTACGACAGGATAGCTTTCTTCTGGGACAAAACTTTTCGCATATGGTATACAGAGAAGGAGACGGAAAAAATACTCAAACACCTACGCTTGAAAAATGATCACGTTGTTCTGGACTTTGGATGCGGTTCTGGCAACACAACACTGGCTGTTTCACAACAGGTCAAGGATGGTACTGTTGTTGCTGTTGATCTTAGTCAGAAACAGCTTGAACATGCTGTAAAAAAAGTAAAGAAGCTAAAACTCACGAATGTCATTTTTGTGAAAGGCACAATAAAGATACCAAGAAAATCTTTCCATGCAGTAACAGCTGTTGGTGTACTTGAGCACCTTAACGAGCCACATCGCTATGTAACTCGTTTGATGGATTCCCTCAAGAAGGGTGGAAGATTTTACTTTATTTCTTTCGGTAAAAGCTTTGGAATACCCGGACCTGAATTTCTTGAGAACGATGAGAAGATAAAAAAACTATTTGGACGTAACGTTGAAATTCATATCTCACGAAAGAAAAAACGCTTTGTGGAATACGTCAACATATACGGCGTGAAGAAATAAATAGGGCGAATGCTTTGGGCGATTTTTTAGGTAAGAAAAATACACGATTTGATTTAAGATATGTTAGAACACGCCCCATACGTTTCATGCTTACTTACTTTCCGGGCGGCTTCTTTGGAGGCGCCTTGAAAATATTTTCTAGCGTCTTCTTCGCTGCGTCGGCGCCCTGATTAATCATCTGCCTGCTTCTTTCAGCGCCCTGCTGAACTCCTCTGCCTACATCCTGCCTGAACTGGTTCACATTTTCCTGGCCTCTTTGTTCTATAGCTTGGCGCTGCTGCTGTGCTTGTATGCTTCTTATTTGTTCCGATGTCGCGCCCGGATAGATATCTCCACGGTACTGTGAAGTCCCGTCGGGATTTGTACGGGTGTGACCTATTTCTTCGGAAGAACCCTGATGTGTACGAAGTTTGTCCTCCCTTACGACATTATTTTGGGCGCCCCAAAGTTCTTCTTCTGTTTGCGGATAACGCCCTGTTGCATTTCTATAAGCTGCTATAAATCCGCTGTTGTTCTGCGCGCGGTTCCACAAATCCATATGACGTTCAAAGTCGCTTTTGCCTAGTCTCTTCAATGTCAGACCAAGTGATACTGCCACGATGGATTTAGGATTTGAAATATCAAGAAAGATTTGTTCTCCCGAGTGGCTGTATACTGCCTTGAAGAAGCCATTAGGGTCATTTGCGTAGCGAGTCAGAGCTCTTTCCCCCAATCCAGGATTGTTTTTTTCTAACTCTATAGCGTATTGCCTTACGTATTCCACATATTCACTACCTGTTGGCATAGTGAAGCCCGGCGGCGCTTGAAACTGCAAAAATGCTCTCAAAGCATCATAGGTGCCTATTGATCCATCCAGTTCCCGAAGAAATCCGCTAATTTTTTCAGGATTTCGGCTACTGAAAGATGATTGTATATTTTCTACAACGTATGACAAAGATTCCGGCATTATAAATTTGTCGCTTTCTACAAATTCTTGACCATTCCATGAATATTCCAAAACCATGTCAGTGAAACTACCTTCTGGCAGATAATGTTTTCTGACATTGTAAACTACAGGTTGTCCATTTACTGTACGGTCAGATATCTTGTCGATTGGCGTGTCAAGAATTTTCACGTAGCTCGACCCGTTGTTCTGATAAATAGATCCGTAACATCCACCGCTGCCGCAGCCATCTTGAAGATAAATTTCTTCGGTTCCATCACCATTGATGTCAAGTGCAAATGCCCCGCTTCCGGGTTCATTGGCAGAAAATGTCAGACCTTCAGGAACATCTACTTGCTTCATATAAACTTGCTGGCTTCCTGCAAAGTTGCTGCATTTTTCTTCCATACGTCTTTGGTATTCATCAAATGCTGCAGTGTCGATTTTCAGTTCTATCTGAGGGCGTTCATTTATGAGTTGACTTTGTGCAGGCGCAGAACTTGAATAAATTTTCTTAGTGGTCTCGTAGTTTCTTGGCGTGTTGCTTGCGTTGTACGCAACTATTCCTATCAGAAGTGCCACCGCCCCGAGACCTCCAACTATTACAGGTCCAGCTATTCTGTTAAGTAATCTAGAATCCGCATTGCTATCTGCATGGAGATAGGGTCGAATATCAGAACCAGGCGGCACTACTACGGGCTCGTATTTTTCAGCGGCGGCTTCTGGCGGCTTATTCGGCTCGCCAAGACATGCGGTTCTGAATGCTTCTTCATATTCATCGGTTGGTGGAGAAATAGTCGGTATATGGTCTTCTGGCAGAGCATATTCTCCTACAGATGGCATGTGTTTGCATATATCTCCTGTATATACAGGGCCTCTGCTGTCCGGCAGTCTGTATACAGAACCCGTGGTTGTGACCTTTCTAGGACCAATTACTTTGAACGGCTTTTCATCGCTATTCATATTTAATATGTTTAATGAAAACTATTTTAAACCTTTTTTGCACCCATGAAAAGCGATTTAAAGTATCTGATAATATTTTATCTAAGAATTCATTGAATAATGCGGTCTTTATGCAAACAATGAATTCTGGATGCCATGTTCTCAGATATCCATGACTTTAGTCATGGGTTATAAAGAACAAATCATAGTGAGTTATATGACTGGTGAACGACTTTGGAAAATCATGCCAGAAAATAATGGACGCCTTATCTAGCTCTGCTTCTACACAACGCGACATAGTTAATGCTACCGGACTTTCTGAAAGAACTGTGAAATATTTGCTAAAATCACTGGTATCGGAGAATATTGTTTCTGTTCAATACACTTTCTCTGATATGAGACGAAAAACTTACACAAGGAGGGATTCTAATGTCGGGTGAACGTCTTTGGCAGCTACGATATGCTTATTGATCAACCGGAAAACCTTGTATTTGCCAGGGGCTTTACCGGGGTGGGTTTCGGCTATCAAGGAGTACCTCTGGATGTTTTGGTGCCCTTTCTGGCTGGAGCAGAGACCGATTACTGCATGCTTTTGGTAGACGAGTTCTACAGGTTCAACTGGTGTGATGAGGGCATTATAACATCAGGCTTGGAACAGATACAACGGTCGCTGACTGCAATGAGCTTTGCGTATGCGTCCAGACCTAAAATTTTAGTCGCTTCTGGTTTTATGGGTTCGAATGATTACATGCATGTTCTGGATGACGTCGAAGAGCAGGTCAATGAAAAAGATCTTAGAAGCGCTCTTATGAGCACTGTACCTGAAAGGCGTAGAAATTCTTATAATCCGCTAAGATATCCTTTGAATGAAATTGCCTGCACCTATTTTTTGAGAAAATATTTTGACAGGGATGCGAAACTTGGGCCTAAAAAAGAAATACCATACGACAACATTATGCGCTGTCTGGGCGCAGACATCGCTTTTGCATATTTCATTGATGCATACGCTTTGGGGACCAGAAATCCGGAGACTGTTGTTCATTATGTGCCCACAGACAGAGGTTCGCTCGGCTCCAACGGACAAAGAATTTTTCTGGGTGATAATGACAGCCAGGTAAACTCCAAGACACTAAGCGGCCCGGACGAGGCTTCCAGATACCTACTCACGCTTTCTTCAGTCGCAGGAATCAGGCTCGGCAAACAGCGTCTTGAAAAAGGAGAAATAGAGGCATTGCATGGGAAGAAACTTCGAAAGACTGCGAAACAATTCGTTATTGAGAACATAATGAAGCCTTACAGGGAAGCAGCAGGGGCGATGGCATGACTAGGATAGGTGTTTTGGGCGGGATAGGACCTGAGGCTACGGCAGAATTTTACAGTAAATTAATCAGGAGACTGCAAGAAAAAAACTTAATCAAGAGTAATGTGGATTTTCCCCAAATAATTATAAACAGCATACCTGCACCAGAGCTGATATATGACAATATTTCTGAAACGAATCTGAAACCCTACAGGAAAGGCTTGCAGGAACTTGATAATTTTCATGGGGATTTTATTTTAATGGTGTGCAACACTATTCATCTCTACTACGATGTTCTTCAGAGAGAGATCAGAACACCCATACTTGATCTTCGGAAAGAAATACACAATGAGCTGATCAAAAAGGGCATAAAATCTGTATTCGTAATTGGCACACCAAGCACGATAAAACATGGATTGTATAAATTTGACAACATAAATTATTTTGAACCTGATGAAAGCGAAATGAAACAACTGACCAAATCCATCTTTGATTTCAATCGTGGGTTTGAAACTGGAGGATGTATTGATTTTGTTAGACATGTGTGCAAAAAATATCTTGAACGTGGAGCTGATATTGTGATTTTAGGATGCACTGAATTCGCACTGATGCTGGACAAAGAGAAAATTCCAAAAATAAACACAATAGACGTTTTGGTCAACTCAGCTGTGGATAGATTCATATCGCTTAAATATATTAGCGGCAAAGAAATAACTAGGTGAATAAAATCGATAGAATGATAGTAACGCCATGGGAGGTCTCAGGGCGCATTGACTATGAGAAGCTCATAAAGGATTTTGGCACGAGCCACATAACTAAAGGGCTACTGGAGCGAATAGAAAAGGCAGCCGGCGAAACCCACTTCATGCTTGACAGGAAAGTATTCTTTTCCCATCGTGACCTTGATTGGCTGCTGGACAAATATGAGAAGGGCGAGGAGTTTGTGCTTTACACAGGCCGCGGACCTTCTGGTGATACACATCTGGGACACCTGCTGCCGTGGGTTTTCACCAAGTGGCTACAGGACAAGTTTGATGCTGAGCTTTATTTCCAGATAACAGATGACGAGAAGTTTGTTGTCAGGGAGGACATGGACCTGTCAGAAACAACAAGACTGGGCTATGACAATGCTCTGGATATTATTGCATTGGGCTTTGACCCGGATAAAACGTTCATATTCGTTGATACGGATTACATAAAATCGCTTTACAAGATTGCGCTGCGCGTGGCTAAGCATACAACATTTTCAACGGCCAAGGCTGTCTTCGGACTAGACAACAGTACCAATATCGGCATGTCGTTCTGGCCCGCAGTACAGGCAGCGCCATGCTTTTTGCCTTCTGTCCTGAAATACAGAAATGTTCCGGTGCTTATACCGGCAGCAATAGACCAGGATCCCTATTGGCGCATCACCCGCGACGTAGCGCCGAAGCTTGGCTACTACAAACCTGCCGCAATCCATAGCACTTTCCTTCCTGGGCTGCAGGGACCTGAAAGCAAAATGTCCTCCAGTAAACCGGAGACGACAATATTCACGACAGACACTCCTGAAGACGTAAAGAAAAAAATAACCCGTGCCTTCAGCGGCGGCGGAGCCACGATGAAGGAGCACAAGGAAAAGGGCGGCAACCCTGACATAGATGTGGCATGCCAGTATCTTTACCAGATGTTCGAGCCTGATAACAATAAAATAAAAGAAATATTTGACGGCTACAGGAGCGGTGCTGTCAGCACAGGCGATGTCAAGGCACTACTCATAAAGAAAGTGACTGATTTCCTCACAGAACACCAGAAAAAAAGAGAGCAGGCAAAGAAGAAGCTTGATAAATTTATACTAAAAGACTGATTGAAGGTGAAGCACTTAATTCAATACAAGGTGCTTTATAGAAAACCTTAAATAAGTATATTTACTTATTATACTTAGGTGATATAAATGACCAATATGACATTAGCTGTTCCTTATGATCTTCATGAGATTATGCAAAAGCACAGGGAAATAAAATGGAGCGAGGTAGCCAGGCAAGCTTTATGGGACAAGGCTAAGAAGTTAGAAATAATGGACAGAATGCTTTCCAAAAGTAAGATGACCGAAGAAGACGCAGAAAGGATTGGCCATAAGATAAAACACGGAATAGCAAGAAGACACGGGTTAGTTAAATAAGGTGATTAAAATCAAAGGAGTAGAAATTCCTGATGAAGACCTTATTGATCTGTATAATAAAGGATTCAGTTCACTTAAGATAGCTAAGAAATATAATTGCTCAAAAAGAACTGTATTAATTAAATTACACAAAATTGGAATTGACCTAAGAGATCCAGGCTGTTCAAAGGTTAGACCTTTCAAAAAAGAACTAGAAAAATTATATTTAGGTGAAAAATTGCCTACAAGGAAAGTTGCCGAGATATGCCAGTGCAGTAGGTCAACAGTTCACAGAAAATTAAAGCAATATAAAATCCCAAGACGGGATTTAGCAGAATCAGAAATCAAGTATCCAAGAAAAGAGTTTAGCGGCGATCTAAAGGAAAAAGCATATCTAATAGGTTTTTCCCTTGGGGATTTGAGAGTAAGAAAAATGTGGAAAAACAGCAAAACTATTTCTATTGGGTGTGGCAGTAGTCAATTGCCCCAGATTCAGCTAATTGAATCTCTTTTTTCTCCTTATGGGAGGGTTTGGTGTAAGAATAATAATAATTACTATAATATTGAGGCGTATGTTGACCTTTCTTTTTCCTTTCTCTCAGAAGGAAAGAAAAATTTAACGTGGATTGGAAACAATCCAGAATATTTTTTACATTTTCTATCTGGATTCATAGACGCAGAAGGCTCTATATACATATGTAATAACAGAACGGTGATGAGTATTGGAAATTATGATGACGAGATTCTTTTGTTTATAAAGAAAAATTTAGCCAAATATTTTTTGGTAGATTCTAAGCTATATATTGATAGAAAACTCTGGACGAATAGTTCTGGCTACAAACGTAATGATTATTATAAAATGCTTCGCGTACACAAAAAACGAGATTTAATGAAACTTCTAACATTTCTGGCACGTACTCTTCGTCATAAGAAAAGATTGAATGATCTTAAATTTGCAGTTGAACATATGAATTCGAGGTGATTTATTTCACAACGAGAATAACAATAACATCAGCTTTGCCGTATGTAAACGGCGTGAAACATTTAGGTAATATAGCAGGCTCCATACTGCCGGCGGACATATTTCATAGGTTTCTTGACATATTTGGTGTTGATAATGTTTTCATCTGCGGCACAGACGACCATGGCACTGCTGTTGAGCTTAGTGCATTGGACGAGAGCTTATCACCGGAAAAATACTCAGATAAATATCATGAAATACAAAAAGTTATATACAAAAAATGGAACTTTGATTTCTCTTTCTTCGGACGCTCGTCTTCTTCAAGTAATCATAAAATAACGCAGGATATGCTATTATCAGCAGATGAAAACGGTTACATATTAAGACAGACACTTATAATTCCTTATTGTAAACGCGATAAACGTTTTTTACCTGATCGCTACATAATTGGCATTTGTCCAAAGTGTGGTTATGATAGTGCACGAGGGGATCAGTGCGAAAAATGTAGTACACTACTTGATCCCGAGGAGCTTAAGAACCCGCGATGCAATGTGTGCGGATCAAGGGAAATTGAATTCCGAAAGGAAAAACATTTGTTTCTTGACTTGCCAGCGTTACAAAACAAATTAGAGAAATGGATACTTGAGCAGAAACACTGGACTGATAACACAAGAAACTTCGCGCTCGGATGGATCAAGGAAGGCCTCCGACCAAGATGCATAACCCGTAACCTGCGGTGGGGCGTGAAGATTCCTATCCAAGGATATGAACATCTTGTCGGGTACGTATGGTTTGATGCGCCAATTGCCTACATATCTATTACGAAAGATGGGCACGAAACAGGTGCAATAAAGAAATACTGGAAACAATATTGGAAAGACAGTAGGATTTATCATTTTGTCGGAAAAGACAATATACCATTCCATACAATTATATGGCCTGCCATACTTCTGTCAGCGCGGGACTCGGAAAAAAGAGATACGGACTATCAACTACCCTATTATGTGGCAGGCTATGAGTATCTTAACTGGGAAGGCGAAAAGTTCTCCACATCACGCGGCATCGGACTATTCAGTGATGAAGCGCTTGATTTGTTTCCAGCAGACTATTGGCGTTTCTACCTTGCTTCAATACTGCCTGAGAGCAAGGACAGCAACTTTGACTGGACCGACTTCCAGAATCGCGTCAACAGCGAATTGATAGGAAATTATGGGAATCTTTTCTATCGGGCAACGTACTTTATTGAGAAGAATTTTAATGGGCTTGTGCCCGAAGCTACTCTAGGCGAAAAGGAACGCGAGCTTCAGTGGCATCTTGAGAAAACAATAAATAAAGTGAAGGAACTGATTGATGACGTAAAGTTAAGGGAAGCACTTCGTGAGATTCTTTCCTTGGCATCAGCGACGAACAAATATTTTCAGGATCAGAAGCCGTGGGCTAGCGAAAAGGAGCAGGCTGCTACTACACTTTATACAACGATAAATTTGTTGCAGCCGCTTTCGATTCTTCTAAGCCCTTACATACCTGATAGTGCTGAAAGAGCGTTGAAATGTCTCGGAGCGAAAAAGGAACTTTCGCCCAGGTTCTCCCTGGAGCCTGGCCACAAAATAAAGGCGGAGATTCTTTTCAAGAAGATTGAAGATATAGAAAAGGTAAAAAGGTACAAAACCAAATACATCAAGAAGGATCTGACAGAAAAGGGAATAAGTAAGGCGGAAGCAAAAGCTGAATCTGTTGATGCCTTAACCATGGTGAACGATATGATACCTTTTAAGGAATTTGAAAAAGTTGACCTGCGGGTTGCTACAATAACTTCTGTAGAGGAGCATCCAAAAGCAGACAAGCTCTACATTCTTCAAATAGACCTGGGCAGCGAGCAGCGGCAGTTGGTTGCTGGGTTGCGGCTCAAATACACAAAGGAGCAGCTGCTCGGCAAGCAAATAATTGTCGTAACGAATTTAGAGCCGCGCGAGCTGCGGGGCGTGAAAAGTCATGGCATGCTGCTGGCGGCAGAAGACGGCACTATATTACAGCCACTTGCCAAGGTCCCCAATGGCTCCAGAATAATGTGAAAAAGCTTAAATATATAAGTGTCTATAGTTAATTATAGGTGAATATATAATGATAGAGAATGAGAATACCACGATACAATTGAACAAGTCTCTTATTAGAAAGCTGAAGGATGTTAAAGAGTACCCCGAACAGACTTACAATTCTCTTATAGAAAGAATGATTGACGTGTTCGAGGGCACTAAGAAAAGGGACCAGTACGACAAATTCATTCATCACATCCAGAAGCAGAAGATGAAGGAACTTTGGGACAACAAGGAAGACGAGGCTTGGGAACATGCTTAGTCCTGGTGACGTTGTTTTGGCGCAGGTCCAGTTTACAGATACGTTCGAGATCAAGTCACGCCCCGCGGTAGTTCTTTTCGAAGACATGGGAAATGTGGTCATAGCAGGGATAACAAGCAACATCAAGATGAAAGGAATTGCCCTTACGAAGAAAGAAGGCGCGATAAAAGACAGTGTCATCAAATTAAACTACATTTTTACTATTTCCGAACATGCTATAAAGAAAAAACTGTTTTCGTTGAGCAAAGAAAAAAAGGTTGAATTGTACAAGAGTCTTACAGATCTTCTTTCCGGACTAAAGTAATCAGATACGTGCTCATTTTATAATGTTTTTGTGTTTGAACCATCCTTTTAATGTTTGTTTTTTTCCTTGACAATTATCAAGCTTTTTGAGAGCAAACACCACTAATTATATATGGCTTATGATTTTTACCGGCAGCTTGGCACCGGCGTTTTGAGCCTGACTTTTGGCGCGGCATTATCTATATTTGTGTATGCCGTCGCTTCTGGGATTGTGTCAGGTCTTCAGGCATGGCTGCTGTTCGGCTCCTCGTTTCTGCTTATGCTGAGATTCTGGTGAAGATACAACGAGCTTTTTGTTCAGCACATGCCATCAAGCACTTTCCTGCACTTTCTGCTTGATTTTGCCATAGCGTTCTTTGCGATACTTGCCGTGCTTTTTGTCGGCTCTATTCAGACGTGGTCGCTTCTCGGAGCTCTAGCTATGATATCCAGCGCTATAAGATGCGCACTATCTTGGTGCAGCAACCATAAGGCTAATAACGAATTGAAGAAAACCCTGATTGGCTCAATAGGAGTGCTGATAATCATGGGCATAATATATGCGGTTGCGCCTGTTGTCAACCAGCTGATGCTATCTGCTGTAGTATTTGTCATAGTTCTGATTTTTGTTGCTTATTCTTCGCGCAAGAAATAAAAATGAAGCATAGTATGACCCAAATGCCGTGTGAAAATTTTGATTTTTCTATACGTTTTTCATAAATTCGTCTTCGCTGACTTTGGCTTCTTTTAGAATTTTCTTCAGAAGATTTTTGTCAATTCACGATACATCGGAACAACGGTACTTCTGCCGTCAGAATTCTGCACATACATATGAGATCCTCTTTGCCTGATGGGATGAAAACCAATTCTAGAAAGCGCTTTACAGACTTCTTTTCCGGAAAGAAGTGGAAGTTTGCTCATTTCTCTACCTTCACTTGCTGTATACCAATGAATTCTTCTTTGGGTATATCCTTTTCAACTTCCAGGCAAAGCTCTATAGCCTCTTTTATATTATCCATTAGTTCATCAATAGTTCTGCCTTGGCTATGACATCCATGTATGGCCGGCACGCTGCCTACGTAGTATCCGTCTTCGCCCTTTTCTATGACAACTGTGAAATTATAGATTTTCTTTTTCATGCTTAAGATATAATTCACAGAGTTTATAAGGATTGTGCAATATTTTAGCTAAGACTAATTTTATCATATTTTTTGAGAGATTCTGGCGTATAATTATCGATCTACCCCACGTTTCATTGTGAAAAGTCGGATACTACGGCTTTCAAGCCGTACTTTTCACTTGAGACGCTCAAAGATACTCTGGGCTTTATCCCAGAGTTACATAGGGCATCTCATTTCCATGCCTTTTTCATAGTTTTCTGGCTCTCTAAATAATCCTCGTAGGTAACATCAGATCTTATGCCTAGTTCTGCCAGCATGTCTATGAATTCGCTTATGGAAATACCAAGCTCTTTTGCAGCTTTTCCTGTTGAAATCTTCCCGTTCCTGTACAGCTGAAGCACTACAAACTTCCAGCCGTTATTTATTAGTTCTCTTGCAGCTGCAGATTTGTCTTTTTCAGTCTTTTTCATATTCTCAAGGATTTCTATTTCTCTTTTATCAAGCCTGAGACTTACTACTTTGTTCATTTTTACCACCTATAATTTCCAACGCCTTTTTTATTATGTCTGTACTATACCTTCCGTACTCGTCCAGTTTCGATATTTTTGTCTTCGCCTCTTCACTTGTGATTTTGTCCTTTTCGAATGCCCTTAATACAAAATCTATTGCCGTCACGAACTCTATGCCAAATATTTTACACACCTTAATTGCTGCTTTGTCGTCAGTTGCCAGCACCATTTTTTCTTTCAGCGCCAGCGTAATGGATGTAGCCTCGCCTTTACCCAGTCTGAATTCGTATTCCATGTTTTTTGCGACGTTTATATCCTCGACATGTAAAAGACCTTCATTTATTAACCTTGTTATTATTTTTGCATCCGTATAATCTTTTTTGTGGGTGCACTCTTTTTTAACATCTTTTGTTATGACACATTCAAAGTTTTTCGCTACAATATTCAACATGCTGATTTTTGCCAATAGTATAATCGACGAGCTGTCAAATACCATTCTCATATTACGTTTTATTACATTTGTAATATATTTAAAGCTTCCCTGTGACCAAGTTTAGTCAAATGCCACAAATTTTAACACAAATTTCACACCGATTTTACAGACATCGTGATTTTTTTACTGATTAAACTTAATATACGAGAAAAGCCAAATAACATTAAGACAGAAGCAGGGCGTACCTGTGCGTAGCCTTACATTTGTTTTCTGTGCAAAAGAAACAAAAGGAGACGCTCGTGGCTAAAGCAACGAGAGGCTTCACTTAGGAAAGGTTGTAACATGAATAGACAAACAACACTTCTTTTCAAGACCTGTGGTGCTCGAAAATGAAAAAATTCATAGTTCTAGTTATCTGTGCATTGATCGGAATGCTGAGCATACCACATGTCACACTGTGGAACTTCTCGTTGGGCAGCGAGACGACGGAGGCTGCGACACAACTTGGCATAACAGAAGGTTCATCATGTAAGAAATATTCCGGTGTTTCTACAGACGACTTTTTCGATTCTTTTTATACAAATGGACAAATAAGGTGCGGATTTACATCTCCCCCTGATACATTTTACAAAATTCAATGTAGATTCGATTCTCAAGGTACTAATACTAAATGGACAAAAACAGATGCAGTCGCATTCACATCACAGGACGCATGTGCATTTGATTGCAAGAATACTCAATATTGTACAGAACCAAGGCTGGTTGTTTGGGCGCAAAGAGGCGGGCTTAGTGCGCCTCAAATACCCGATGGCTCAACTACGAATTTACCTGATCCTAATGATGTGAATGATCGTATTTCAATAGAAACAAGAAATGAAAACCCAAATCAGAACAATCTTGATAGATCCGTGCAGCATGTAATAAAATACCAGATTGTACGAGGCGCAAATAAATTTTTTAATAGTCAACCTTGTACTATCGACCCAACGGGTTGCGGATTTGTTGTAAGTAATTTGCAAGAAGGTGATATTGTACAGTACTGGTCTGAGATGACATTTGCAGAAACTAATGATGCATCTGCATACATACGTGCTCCATCACCACCGTCTTATCAGCGAGATTATAAATATTTTACTATATCTGGTCAAGCTCCTACGACACCATCCCCATCTTCCGGCACATTGAATATAGCTGCAAATCCTTCCCCTCCAACAGCTGGCAGTACTGTACAGCTTATAGCTACAACTACGAATGTGAAAACTGCAGATGTTCAATCCCATGTAATTAACTGGGAGATGTATCAAGGAACTGCATACAAAGGCGGTCAAAGAAATATCCAATGCGACATCAATTACCCACAACAAACTTATCCTGGATGCAGCATACCTGTACGGCTACAAGCAGGTTGGAATGGGTATGAATTACGATTTTCATCTCAACTCACGTTCAAATCAGGAACAGGTTTGAGTCCGCTTGACAGCAGTACCCAGCGTGTTACGATTAGTTCAACAACATCCCCAACGCCAGGCACAGGTCTTACGGTAAGTGAGAGTCCAATTAATTTAAATGTTGGCCAAGCAAAAAGTGTGACGATATCTGGTGGCACGCCTCCTTATATCTTGCCGCCATTTGTGTCAACATACGCCATGCCTGCAATTTCTGGTAGTAGTCTAATTATTACTGGCGTTGCAGATGGCACTTCTACGTTTACTCTAGGTGATGGAGCGGGAAATTCTGTGGATGTTTCTGTTACCGTTGGAAGCGGCACACCACCACCAGGCGGTGGCACGACAAGTGGAGGCATGACGTATACTGTAACACCATCATCTCCCACAACGAATAATCTTGTTACAATACAATTCTTATCTGTTCCTTCAACGGTAACGAGCCTTGATTTTCAAATGATTGATCCTCAAAGCGGCGTGCCTGGTTTTACTCCACCTCGTGTATTTCAGGGCGTGTGCCCCCCAAGCTGTCAAGCTACATTTACACCGTCAAAAGTGGGCACTTATCATTTCAATATCAAAGCAAAGGCTGGAAATAGCGAAGTTGCAAGTATAATAGGTGGTAGTGTAGATGTCGCTGCTTCAGGCACGACACCAGGAACAGGCACGGGTTATTGTTGTGCTGTACGAAATGGAAACGGGTTTACGTATGACACTACAATAACTACTCAGGATGCCTGTACGCAGGCTAATGGTATTTTTGGCAACACCTGCACAAATGCGCAAAGCATTGCCTGCAGCCAATACTGTACTACCGGCGGCTTTGGCAACACGGGCACTTGCAATCCTGCTACCAGCGGCGCGACAGCGTTATCGTTCCAGAATATTTGTCTTAATCCTGTAACACCTTGCGTGTGCCAGGGCACTGCAACACAGAACGCTGCAAACGTGCCGTGCGAGTCAGCGTGCTATACAGGCAGTAGTGTTGGAGGCTACCTGTCGCCTACCTATAGTGCGTCAGCATCATCGTTACCTGTAGGCGTGTGCACTAATAATCCGCAATATCTTTTCCTTGCAGTTGGCACTGCTTCAGCAGCGACTACCAGCGGCACAACCTATAACCAGCAGCCCAGGGCGCTCGGCATGGCTGGACAACATGGCTGTAATTCTGATGAAACATGCTGGTGCACTTACGTAAACACAGCATCTTTCACGGCAAACAAGCCGGCAACAGCAGCAACCCTCCCTGGAACACAAACTGCAGGCACTTGGCGGCACCCGAATGACATCACAGCCAGTGCGCCTACAGCAACACCGAATGATCATGATTGCAGTGCAGCATCCAATGCAACGATAACAGCGTCGCTCGGCATCGCGGGCACAACGCAGACAAGCGGCACTTCGTCAACAGCAGTGTCGCGACTTATACAGGCAGGCGAAACTGTAACGATAACAGGAAAGGTCACAAAAATGTCTGATACCTGCAAAGGTTACAAATATACATGCACAACGATGCAACAGCTTGGATGCGAATCACATAACCGGGTTTTGTGGACGTCGCTGAGCTACAAGGACTGCCCTTCAGGCACCACACAGATTCAAGGTTCAGCACAAGGCGAGGGCCGTCATGCGAACTGGAGACTGATAGCTGCTGCAGCAGTTATCGCAGTGACATGGGGGGCAGCTGCCGCTGCTGCTGGTCCTATAACTTCTGCTTTTTATACTGGCCAGTCAGTTCAGGGCGCAGTATTTGCAGGCGCTGTAACAAGTGGAATAGGCGCGGCAGTTGATGGCAGCAGATGTGGCACAAACCAGCAGGGAGTCGGCGCCGGCGTCGCTACTACGATGTACAACATGTGGCAAGCTGCAAACGCAAGACAATGCTCAAACCTGAGACAAAATAATTGTGGCAGCCAGGCAGGTTGCACTTGGAATGGAAACCAATGCGTGACGAGAAGCGGAACAACTACAACGAGCACTACAGGTAATGGGTTTGAAGGAAATTCGTGTTCAAGTGACAGCAATTGTGCTGCCGGCTTTGCCTGTAATTCAGGTGCATCTGGATGCGCATGCACAAGCTCAACACTCAGGCCTGGTAGCTGTGGACACACAGGCGGAACAATAGGAAGTCCAAGCGGAACGGGTGTCAATATGGGCTGTGTGAATCCTGGAGAAGTATGTGTTGATGATAATAGCTGTTATGGTGCAGGTTCAAGTTACAATGAGTGCTGGGAAAATGGCGCGCAGGGTGTGTGCTGCTTATCTGGACCAACCGGTGGCGCGACAGCAAAGCCGACAATTGACGTGACTGGTAATGCTGTAGCAAACCCGACACTTCCTGTGACTGGCATGAATGTTCCAACTTACGCTGGCGGAACCGTTCCTACTGATGGTCTTCTGCTCCCACCTGCATCTAGCGGTGCTGCCGCAGCGTCTAGCGCATATGCGCCTTTGGCTGGCGCAGGCACCAGCATGGCACTTAATTATCTGCCAACATGCCCGACAGCGGATGAGATTATCGGTTGTTTCTCGGTGTGCGGCAAGACCTATGAGACGCAGATAGCCGCGTCACCGCTTTGCAATCAGGGCGGGCCTGTCATTGGATTCACGGCGGCGACTTATCCTTGCGTCCAGGGGACTTGCGGCGCCTATGATAATAAGCGCGTCAAGATAGATATACGGGGTCCGGATGGACTAACTGTCATAGAAGATTATGTTACAACAGATTCACTGGGAGATTTCAGCTACACATTCCAGGCGCCGGCTGCTGACGGCGAGTTCACTGCAATCGTCAGCGTGCCTAAGGATTAAAGGGAAAAAATAGAGTAAATAAATAAGGATGGAAAAGACTACGACAAAGGTAAAAACGACACGGCTTGGACTTAGTAAAAGTAAGGATGAAAAGGAAGTGCGAATAAAGGAAACGTGAAGTTCGGCGTTATAGTGCTCTGAGAAAACAAGGCGTTGGACTTAGTTAAGCAGAACAGAAGAGGCGGTAATCGCAGACATGGAGACTTGGACTTAGTTAAGTAAGATGATGGTGACATGACGCATGAAAAAGAAAATTCTTATTGATCTTGACGTGTTGACCGTGGCTTTATGGGACAGTAAAAAGGAAGCCATAGAATTCCTGGCAAGGGTAAAGAAAGGCGAATTCGACGTGTATACGCCGCATACACTTCTTGATTTATTGGCGAACTGGAAACATGACAAACTAAAAAATGAAATAAAGGAGTTTTACAGGCTTTATACAAAAGAAAATTTAACTTCCCAAAAAATTTTGGAGGGTTTTGAAAAATTTAAAGTGGAAAAACACAGCATTGTTGATTCCTTAGTTAAAGTTGGAGTAAAGCGCGAGGACGCGACACTGGCAATAATTGTAAGCATTTTTGATATTGATCTGTTGGTTACGTACAACAGGAAGCATTTGAAAAATAAAATAAAAGAGATAAATGAGGTGTTAAGCAAAAATGGACTTAAAGAAATCAATATTTCGCTGCCTGACGAGGTCTAGATTTACGGAGTTCCTTGAAGTCACTCATGAGCTTCTTATACATACCTCTCTTTATTTCATGCGCCATCTTTTCAGCTTCCCTGAATCTCTTGCTCTCTTTGTTTTCACTCATGAACGTCACAATTATTATATCAGCTCAAATATACTTAAAGATGATTATAGTAGAAGACATTAATTTTTGTACAAAATAATGTCTTCTGCATATAGCAGTGACATCATAATATGTCTGATTATTTATGTCACATGCTATAGATGAAAGCAACAACCAGAAAAAAAGACAAAGGTAAGAGTGAATAGCGCAGAAACTTGGACTTAGTTAAGGTGGAAAAATAATGGCGAAGATAATTAAGGGAAGAAGTATGGGCAAGGTAACTGAGTGGAAAAGCAAGGGTTACGTTGAGCTCGTTCCGATACTTATAGCAGCCTTTGTTTTAACCTTAGCAATGTTTTCCCAAACTTCCTCGGCTTCCCTGACATTTACAGGCCGGGACTGCAACGGCAACAGCATCTGCGACGTGATGACTAGTTGCTCGCCAAGCGGGTGCACGAACAGCTATGAGAACTGCCAGTCCTGCGGGTTTGCGACAAAAGTCTGTCCCAATGGCATTGCAACCGCGCCGAACACCTGCAGCAAGCCTTCTGGCTCGCCGCAGTGCATGAAAGCGACACCTGCCTGTGCCAGCGGCCAGGGAACAACAGACCCTTATGTTATGCTTACTTTCAATGTCTTTACCAGAAAGAACCTGATTGTTAATATTACACCAGAAACCCAGCCAGGACTTGCCGGCTCCACCCTTAACTATAAGATAAGCCTGGAAAACAAAAATCCTAAGACGCTTGTCTTCCAGATAAGCAGTCAGATACCGGCAAACTGGCAGATAAACATACCTGCTCAAATCTCAATAAGCGAAAACAACGCAAAGGAAATACCGTTTCGGGTAACGTCTAACGAGACAGCAAGCGATGCGGCATATCCAATAATAATAGGATTGTTCAATACAGAACTCAATCTCTATGGCACGGTTTCAGCTGAATATGTTGTCGCGTCCCGCGGTGCGCCTTCGATTTCTGCCAACCCAAGAAGCCAGGAAGGTTATCCTGGGGCGACGCTGATGTATAATGTTTCTGTTACGAACAATGACCCTATAGGCTTTGACCCAAGTTCTATAGCACTAAGGGCAGCGGTTCCAGGCGGCTTCAACGCTGCTTTTACCCCTAATAGTGTCAGGGTCGCTCCGGGAAATATTGGCTATGCAAGACTGGATGTCACGTCGCCGTCAAATGCCACGGAGCAGGCATATTCTATAACACTTAATGCAACATCCAATCGCCTGACTTCCAGCGAGGTTATAGAATACAAAATCAATTTCTGCGGCAATACTATTTGCGAAGTGGGTGAAGAAGGCAGCTGCTTGAAGGATTGTCCAAACGACCCATACATTAATTGCAACGGCCGATGCGAGCGCGAGCTGGACGATGGCCTGGCTTTTGCGGCTACAGTCAGCATACCTTTCAACCAGTTCATCGTATGCAGCAGGAGTTCTAGTTTATCAGGATGCATTCAAGCATCTTCAGTGGGATGTGGCATTGGAAAGCAGTGCATCTGCACATCTTCTGACCCGAACTGCGACGTGCGATGCGTTGACACGAAAGGGGTTTATTATTTGCTTGCTAATGGCACGACAAATGTGAGAAGCCTGGCGAACTACAGCTTTGCCTGCCCTTATGTCAATCTGCCGGAAATAACTAAACTGCGCGACAACTTCACAGCCGCCAAAACGCAATACGAAAAGGCGCGAAGCGCACTGCTCGAGACCACAAAAAACATGACTGCCGATGGCCGCTCTCAAGTCCAGCCGTGCATTGACGCGCTTTCTTCGATGTCAACTAATCTGAACGACCTTGTCAAATACTTCAATGATGTCATAGCATGGCCTGGAAAGCTCAACACAACAGCGGCGCGCGGGCGCGCGGCTTTGACAAGGACAAGCATAGAGAGCACCTACAACACTTATTGCCGGGGCGCTTCTGGCCTATTGCAGATAGACACCATAACAGCAGGGACGGTTGAAAAGGGCACTATGGGAAATATAGACGTAACTATTCATAATATCGGCAATATAGGGTACTATGGCTATTCGCAGTGCGACCTTACTGGCGCAGCGGGCGAAAAAACAAGCCTAAACGGTTCGTGCATTGCCATAGGCGGACAGCAGTTCCAGACATTCAACTTTGATTTCAACGCCACGTCATCAGGCAAATGGACCACGCGCTGCAAGGCTCTTGGCACGCTTTCATCAGATTGCTTGAATGCTTCTTTGCACCACGAACTTACAGGCCAGTTTAATGTTTCGACACGCGATACCTATGCTGTTTCTGTCTCTGGCTCATGCAATCAGACACTAGATTGTTCTGTCCGCACATCGCAACCTGGATGCGGGGGCTGCCGGACTGACGTAGAATGCAGCAGTACAGGCAGCGTTAACGATACTGATACTTTTGTCTGCCCTAAGACATCCTATGGCACATTCAACGTAACGGGCTATGTTCTGGATAACTATCGCTGCAGACCGGTTGCACCAATGGAAAAAACTGTTTCAGTCCGCTGCAAGGGTTGCGGGGATAACGCAATTGATGCAGGCGAACAGTGCGAGCTGCCTTTTACAGACAACAACGCCAAATGCACGCAAACCAGAAATACATGCCAGGGCAAACTCTATGGTCTTCGCGATGCACTTGGATTCTGCGATGTTAGTTGTGGTTGCATCTATGACCAGTATGAATTCAGCTGTACCAGAGGCCAGTGCGGCGCCCAGTGCGCTGACGGTGAAACGCGCACGGTTATATTAAATACGACATTAGGAAGTTGTTCGTGCGTACAGCAATGCAGTTCTGGTTGCGACTGGGATTCTTGCTATTGCGAGCCTGATATAGGAGGCCCAGGCGGCCCAGGTAGTCCAGGCGGCCCGATTACAGGACTTCCATCAATAACAGTTTCTCACAATCCACAAACTCCTACTGCCAATGGGATGGTTACTTTGACGGCAACAGGCGCTAACCTTACGCAGATAGAAATATATGTGGACGGATTTGTTGTAACTAGTTGCAGTTCGTCTCCGTGCCTGATAGGTGCCACATACACAGCAGGCACTCACAGTTACTACGCAAGGGCGAGCAATTCGTTTGCCGTAAAAACCGACCCGGCTGACGGCGCCAAATCTTTCAACGTGCCTTCGCCTGCGCCTACACCAGGCCCTTCACCAGCTCCAAACACAACTACAACTAACGGGAGCATGTCGCTAACCACATCCCATACACCAGCTACTCCTACAACAGCTAATACCGTGACCATAACAGCTTCTGCCAGCGTGAACGCAGACAGGATAGAAATTTACGTCGACGGAGTTCTCTCAAAAATATGCACGGACTTTGTATGCTCGCTTTCTGGTGTATATACGGCAGGAACACATGAGTATTTTGCCATAGCATTTGACTCAACAGGCTCTGTTACAAACCCGACTACAGGTTTCAAATTGTTCACAGTAAGACAAACTGCATCGACTCCGAGTACGATATCGACTCCAAGTACAACAAGAACAAGCGGAAACATTTCACTTACCACATCTCATACACCATCAAATCCTACAACAGCTAATACCGTGACCATAACCGCTTCTGCCAGCGTCAACGCAGACAGGGTAGATATCTATGTTGACGGCGTCCTTTCAAAGTCGTGCACTAATTTTGTGTGCACGCTTTCCGATATGTATACGGCAGGAACACATCAATATTTTGCCATAGCATTTGACTCTGCCGGATTATCTGTTGCGAATCCAACTACAGGCTACAAAACATTTACCGTGAGACAGCCCACATCGCCTCAAACGACGCCTCCAAATCAAACAAGAACAAGCGGAAACATTTCACTTACCACATCTCATACACCATCAAATCCTACAACAGCTAATACCGTGACCATAACCGCTTCTGCCAGCGTCAACGCAGACAGGGTAGATATCTATGTTGACGGCGTCCTTTCAAAGTCGTGCACAGACTTTATATGTTCCCTTTCATCCACCTACCGTGCTGGCACTCATAATTACTTTAGCGTAGCCTATGACAATTCGGATTCAATCACAAACCCTTTGACAGGTGCAAAGAGCTTCACAGTCACACAGGCAGCAGGCGGCCAGAACGTTACTCCAGCAGGTCCACCGGGCCCTGGCACAACAAATATAATACTTGATGCGACCCACTCGCCGACCGACCCGACTACACAGGACTCAGTCAGAATAACAGCAGTCGCCCATGGACCCAACAGTTTTCGCGAGATTAATATTTACATAGATGACGTGCTAAAGAAAACGTGCACGAACTATGCGTCTTCTCAGCCGTGCAGTTGGGCGTCATTGTATTCCCAGGGCGAGCATACGTATTATGCTTTTGTTACAGATGTTTCTGGAGCCACCAAGAGAGACCCTGTCAGCGGTTCGAAAAACTTCATAGTTTCTTCTACTTCAGGAACAACTCCTTCAACACCAGGACCAGCTCCGCCAGCACCTGGCCCAGGTCCGACACCGCCACCAAAGATAACTACTCTAGTATGTTACGCAAAGATAGAAGCAAAGAACTGCACCTATAATTCTGCCACCAGGCGCTATGATATTTCCTTGACAGGTTCCTGGGCTAATGGGACACATGCGCATTGGGACATAGCAGACGATCCTGACAGACAGGTTTACCTCAAGAACTACACCCGCATAAAGACGGTTGCAGGACCTGGCTGGAATACAGTAAAAATAGCTGTTCATAATGTAAACGATACGCAGATATGCGCTGACACTTCTACAGTGTACTGCGGCCCGGGCACGTCTACTGGCAAGAATGTAGATATGATATTTGATGTCAAGGATGTCCTGGATACGGGCGTTAACAAGGTTAAAATTATAGCCGTTCCCTATGTTGACATCAGCTATATCCGCGTCTATAGCTACACAGAAAACATACTTAATGCGTCCAGACCTTTGGTTGAGGGCAATACAAGTCTTGCAGGTATATCAGGTCCTGTGGCTGTAGTAGAAAACAAAACCTATGATGTTTATGCCATGACCACTAGCCTGGCAGCGACAAAGAATGTTTCGCTTGTTTACAACTTGCAAACAAATAGACCTGGCAAATACACGCTCATCGCAGTTGCAAACTACTCTGGAAAGTCAGAAAGGTTCACAAAGACAATAACAATCACAAACTGTCCTAAGACCTATAAAGTATATGCGCGAAACGACAACGACAATACAATTTGCATGGAATTCACCACGCCTTGCGATGTGCCTGTTGCTGGCTGGACTCTGGTTGAAAGGTGCACAATCGAGCAACCACTTCCTACTAGCCAGCCGTTTGATTTGACATGGATAATTATATTAATAATAGTTATTCTGATTGTCGTAATGGCATACAGATATCGCGAAAGGATACGCGACAAGTTTAGCAGACAGAGAAGGCTTCCAAAAGAGGAGATGCCAAGCTTCGAATAAGTACATCAAAAAACAGAAAATTATTTGGATATAGTAGTAATTGAATTAAATCACAGCGTAACTAAGGGCGATGTTGGGTTAGGGCGAGACACTAACTGAACTTTGCCTTACCTGCTAAAGCGAACCCAGCGCTTCGTTTTTAGTAACGATCAAATAAAAAAGTTGGTAAAAATGCAGCTTCCCATAAAAGCGATTGTTGTTGTAGCGGTCCTTGCACTTGTACTTGTTACGCTGTCGAGTTTTCTTCTCCAGTCATCAGGCAGCAGCATATCAGACGCCGACGCAAGAAGGGTATTCGATACAAAATGCCTTGCCTACAGCCAGCGCAACTGCGAATGGAGCATTACCTATGAAGCGAATTTTCCTGATTACCTGAAGGCGTGCCGCAGAATCTATGGCCAGTGGCGCGAAGCGTTTTCCTGCCTTTACACTCTTTGCGACGGTTGCTTCGAGACATCTGACCTGAAATGCAGCGGACTCTGTAACATCTGCAACGGCCATGACAGCGCAGGCGTGGACAGACAAACGTGCTGCCTGCGCTATAATACAGAATGCGCCGGCTCTGCGGTGGACTGCAGCAAGACATGTCAAACACAGTAAAGTCACTACTTTCAGATGGCAAATAGAGAAAGCTTTAAATACGCTTAAGATAAGCCTATAAATATGAAAGTCGGCCGAAGAGAATTTTTAAGAGATGCGTCATATGCAGCCGCTGCCTTGGCTTTACCTAGCGATGCTTTTTCAGACCAAAACACACGGCTGCAATCTAATTCATCTGGCGTACCTTCATTTGGACCGCCTTACAGACACAGTCTCCAGAGAACTTTTGGCAAATATGCTCATGATGAATTGAGTTGGTATAGATTGCGTGGCGGACTTGATTTTGCACGAATAAAAATGTATAATGATGGAACTCCGGTTGATTCTCTTGCAGTTGTGAGGGCTGATCCTGAGGCCAACAGATTTCAAGTTTTTCATGACGGAAAAAATCTGAAGAATGTTGAAAGATGGCAGGACGCTACAGGTGCAGATGTCATGTTCAATAGCAGCTATTACGGTTATAATATGGCAAGTGCATATCAAATTTTGGTTGATCCTGTTGCGCTTATTATAATTGATGGTAAGATGAAGGGACCGAGAGTTAACAAGGCTGCTCACGGCATGTTTGTGGCAGAACCACGAGATGACAGAAAGCCACGTGCAAAAATAATTGACTTCAAGAAAGAATCTTATGATTACCGAAAAGATGAATGGAGAACTGGTGTTCAGTCCTGGCCCATGATACTTGATGCAGATGGTGCCACAAGATTCGGCAGAAGCAACTGGTATGCAAACAGAACGGTGCTATGTGATGACAGGGATGGAAACATACTTGCCATTACAACAGAAGGTGGATTCTTTCCTCTGGGTGAGTTGGGAAGATTTCTACGTGAAAGCAAACTGAACGTAAAAAATGCGTTGAACATGGATGGCGGATATGAAGCTGACATGACAATAAAGATGCCGGCGCTGCACTATGTTTCGTATGGCCAGTGGGAAACACAAGGTAAGAAAGACATCTCAGTGCCCGGCGCACGAATTGTCCTGCCGGCTGTTGTTGGCATATTTCCAAGATAGAAATCATAATACATTGCTGTAGCCCGGCATGCCTAGTTCGTACATGGTTTCAATCATAACCGCCCGGATTAATGCATTGGCCCTGCCATTCCTGCCATTGTAAAGCAGTTCATCATGTCTTGCTGTTATATAACTTTTGTCATCCAGGATGCCGTTGTGAACATATTTTCTTAATTGCTGCTTGGCAAATCCCGGTCCCGGATTGTAATAGAGATAAAGCCAGTAATTGACTTGTTGACGGGAAATGGAAGACGGACTTATACCAAGGTTCTTAAGGTCCCGGAAAAACAAGTATTTTCTATATGCTATCGTGCCTGCTACACCTTCCATTGCGTCATCTAAATTTTTAAAATCACCTGAGATGACAATTTCTCCTCTTTCGTTTCCACTCGTCCTTTGTTCTACTTCGAGACCCTGACTAATAAAGCCTCCTGTCTTAAGTGTTGTTAATTCAGAGCCAATCCAGTCGGTACCTAACGCGTTAAAGCCACTTACTTTGTAGTCGTTGTTATCTGATGATAGATAGTAATTAAGCAGATAGCTGTTCAAGCCCTCCCCGATTGCGATTGTATAAACCTCTTCGAGTGATACTTTTACACCATACTTGTTTTCTGATGCGGTTTTAATAGCCCTGCTTATGGCTTTGACTAATTTTTCAATTTTTTGGTTCACATTTGTGTTCGTCTCAAGAATTGTTGTTGGTGTATTGAATCTACCAACAGAAATAATATGCACGGTTTCGCTTTTGAAAATATACCCATTCGAAAGCGTTATTTTGCAGATGTTTTCACCCTCATCCCTGCAGTCTCCATCAGGGTGTATACTGACATAGGCTTCGTTGCTGTCAAAACCGTTCCAGCAGGGTACTTTTTCATCCCTTGTTGCGTATCCATTGCTCTCTACTTTAATATGGCAGTTCCACGCGCCTGGCATGCTTGTAACGAAATTTTGTCCAAAATAATAAACGTTGTCACGTTTAAAAAAACTTATTGAAGAACTCTCTTCGCGTTCAGCATTGGTTTTTAGATCAGTTATCTTTATTTTGCAGATGTTTTCACCCTCATCCCTGCAATCTCTATTTTGACCTACGCTTATGGTAATTTTTGAATTGCAAGGGGCTTCGTCACTTCGTGTAATGATACCGTAACTGGTGATTTCATAGGCACAAATATTATCTTTTGTAAAAGTTATGGAGTAACCGAGCGAGTGTAATACTTTTGTACCGAAGCCAACACTGACAATACAGGCATTTTCACCCTCATCCCTGCAGTCTTTTCCAGGCCCTACTGTTATTGTTACAGGTTCGCCACAGCTAGTAGCAGCGTTCTTCGTAACTTTGTTGTTGCTTTTAACAGTGTGAAAACAATCCACTTTTTGTGAAAATGAAATGCTGAACACAGCAAGGTAAGAACTTGGAATACCATAATCATTGAAATAAAAGCTTACATGGCAGACATCTGTGCCTTCGTCTCTGCAGTCTTTTCCAGGCCCTACTGTTATTGTTACAGGTTCGCCACAGCTAATAAAAACGCTCTTCGTAACCTTGCCGTTGCTTCTGACTTCGTAGGAGCAATCTTTAGCACCAGATGGTATAACACTCATCTTAAAATCCGAATTTTTAGTTTCAAGGTCCACAAATGTAGGAACATAAAAATCTTCTGTTTTGAGATTATTTGCTTCATATGGGTTTAGAGAAACATCAAAATCCCTGTTTTTTGCATCATATAATCTATTTTTCATTTTCATTTTTTCCGGGAAGAACTGCGGGATAACATAGTATGGCCATGTTTGAATGCGCTCTGATTGTGTTGTAAACTTTTTTTCTAGCACGCCATCCTTTAGTTTGTCAAAATCTATGCCAGCATTTACCCCAGATTCGCCTGCGAATGGATCTGTTCCGCTGCTGTATTTGGCAAGTGATTTTTTATACGCTGCACTTGCATCGTCTTTTGATATTTTTGATGCAACTGACAAAACCTGCTGTGCATCGTCCGACATTACGCTATTTACATTGCTTTCACCGCTGCATACAGCGCAGCCTGTTGGACTGAAGGAACCTGATTCGTCACCGAAGAAATAATCCTGTTCATAGCTTGTTTCGGTTGCCATAACTTCATTGATTTTTTTTGAGATTTCTGATGCTGTTGTATAAACTGCGTCCGGAAGTTTTCCTTTTGCTAGGTTACTCTCAACCAATGGAATTATTTTTTCTTCGACATCTTTTATTTCATAGTCTCTCAAGGTACATGTCAATGGCATTGAATAAAGCGAAACGCTTCTTCCATTTTTTTGCATTATTATCGTACATGCTGGGTCTATGATGTCAGAGGATATAACTTGTACTTCCTCGCTGGTTATTGGCATATTGGTGAACATGATATGCACAGGATTAGTCTTTACATCAGTTATCTTGCTTACAGCAAGTTTGTTTCGTTGCAGCTCGTCTTTAGTTGGAAGCTTTGTCATGTCTTTTGTCATGTCAAAAAACATGCTTCTGCTGCAAAGAGATGTTCGCATTTTTGCCATATACAAAGGTCCTGGATCTGTTTTGCCTGTTGATATTGTACACTCTAGATCCACTTCATAGTGCCCCAGAAGACCCTGTTGCGGAGCCGATGCCTTTTGCTGCAGCAAATCTATGTCATATTGTTGTGAAAGCCAGCTTACAAGATTTTTAACGCTTTGGAATTGTTCCTCGTTCTGCAAAAGTTCATTTTCGCTGGTACCGACTATTTCTATATTTATCGAGTTGCGGTTTGCGCATGTTGCTCCAGATGATTGTGTTTCTATATCTCTCATCAGCTGATATATTGTTCCATCCTTGTCAACCATGAATTGAACTACTAGGTCTTTTGTCACCAGGTTTTGAAGAGATTCCTCTAGCGTTGGAAGTGCTGTATAATGAAGGACTATTGCGGTAGGTATTATTTTTTCTCTAGGTTTTTCATTTATTATATTTTCCACGGTTCTTGGCTTCTGCACTGAGCCATATATGCACCCGAATGTTTGCTGTCCTATAATTCCTGAAGGTTTGCTTGTGCTAATGCTGCAGCTGCTGGGTATTGAATCACACTTGTCATTTTCCCAGACACACCCAAGTTTTTCGCATTTTGCCTGGCAATTTG
>JBBSYB010000043.1:0-15906 GCA_038045465.1 Candidatus Aenigmatarchaeota archaeon
AGAAAGTAAGGGAAATGATAGAGTTGCCGCTAAAGCACCCAGAGCTTTTTGAGCGATTGGGCATTGAGCCTCCTAAAGGCATCTTGCTTCATGGACCTCCCGGTTCTGGCAAGACGCTTTTAGCGAAAGCTGTTGCGAATGAATCTGGAGCGAAGTTTTTTGTAATCAATGGTCCCGAGGTCATGTGCGTTTCCGGGGATACAAAGATAATGACTAACCCAAAAGGGTTTGTCGAGGCTAAGGAAATATTTGAAAAAGACGGAGATATTGAGGAAGTCAGAAAAATTAAAGTCAAAAAGCTGAAAGAGCCGATAACCACCTTTGCATTGGACGAGAACGGTAAGATAGTAAAGGCACATATTACTCATACAGCAAAGCTAACAGCGCCTTCTTACAAGCTGTCAATAAGCGATGGCAATGAAATAACGGCATCGCACAATCAGCCATTTCTTGTATACGAGAATGGCGAACTGGTATGGAAACGGGTCACTGATCTCAAGGAAGGAGATTATGTAGCTAGGATAAGCAAAGTAAAAACAGAGGAAAAGAGCCAAAAAATTAATCCTGACAAAATAAAAGACGTGATTAAAAAAGATAGAAAATATGCCATGAAAAGTAGAAACTTGTCAAGAAGCAACTTTATTAATCTCCCGAAAGAGACCTCGCCAGAGTTGTTGGAATTCTTGGGATTGATCGTCGCCGAGGGCAGCATTGACAAGAGAGGTGACGGCATTTCATTCTCGAATATTGATAATGTGCTTAGGACCAGATTCAAGGCACTTTGCACCGGATTGTTTGGAATAAACCACTTTCATGATGATACTGAGAAGGTTTCGGTGTACTCGAAGACTCTTGTTGAATACCTGAGATTACTAGGATTTGAGAACGGTAACAAGCTCACGATACCGGGCTGGTTTTTCAAGCTCCCGAAAGAAGATGTCAGAGCATTTGTTCGAGGATACTTCGAAGGCGACGGAACCGCAAGTATAATGAAGATAAAAGATATCAAATACCCGACACCGATACTTTACAGTGTCGACCGCGGATTCCTTCAGGAGTTGCAGACGTTGCTTCAGGTAAAGCTTGGTATAGCGACAAAATTGAAGGATCACAAGACACCAAAAGGATTGATGCAAAAGCTTGTTGTCAGGGGCCATAGCGGACGCGTAAAGTTTGCGGAAATCGGCAGCGGCACAAGAAAACTTGACAAGCTGCAGGAGATAAAGAAAGTCAAACGCATCAAGGAATACGAGAACATACCACGACCAACGTTGCTTCTTAACACAATCAGGACGCTGCCGTACAAGAAATTCAGAAATCATGATTACTATGTCTACGGGACTCATCCTGTCACTAAGCATGCCATGGAAAAATTATTCGAGATAGCGCAGTCTAACGGAACAGTTAATGAAAATGTAAGAAAAGAATTCAATACGCTAATACGCGACGACATAGCATGGGAAAAAATAGAAAAAATAAATTACGCAGGCGAGCAGGAACTCTATGATTTTACTGTCGACAAAGACAACTTCACATCAACAAATATGTTACTACTACATAATAGTAAGTTTTATGGCGAGTCGGAGGAAAACCTGCGCAAGATATTCGAGCAGGCAGAGAAGAATGCGCCAAGCATCGTATTTATTGACGAGATAGATTCGATCGCGCCGAAGAGAGAAGAAGTAAAAGGCGAAGTTGAAAAGAGAGTAGTTTCCCAACTTTTGACGTTGTTAGACGGGCTAAAGTCGAGAGGAAAAATAATTGTAATAGGTGCAACAAATATACCCAATTCTTTGGACCCGGCACTACGCCGACCAGGCAGATTTGACAGGGAAATAGAACTAGGTGTTCCTAACAAAGTAGGTCGTAAAGAGATATTACAGATACATACACGAGGAATGCCGCTTGACAAGGGTGTTGATCTCACACAGATAGCTGATATCACTTATGGTTATATTGGTGCAGATATAACTGCGCTCTGCAAGGAGGCTGCTATGCATGCACTTCGCCGTGTTCTAGAAGAGAACAATATAGACATTGGATCAATAAAGGGTGACAAACCAATACCGCAGGATGTACTGAAGAAACTAATTGTTACAAAGGATGATTTCGATTACTCGATGAAAATGGTGGAACCGTCAGCTATGCGTGAGGTACTAATAGAAATTCCAAAAGTTAAGTGGGAGGATGTAGGTGGTCTTGAGGACGTAAAGAAGTCCATGAAGGAAGTTATAGAATGGCCTCTCAAATATCCTGATTCTTTCAAACGTCTTGGGATACGACCACCGGCTGGCGTGCTCCTTTTCGGACCTCCTGGGTGCGGAAAAACACTACTTGCTAAAGCAGTGGCAAATGAGAGCGGTGCAAATTTCATATCAGTCAAAGGACCTGAGCTGCTTTGTTTGGCTGGTGATACCCCTATATTTACCGATTTTTGTGGCGTGAGACCCATAAGCAATTTCTATGAAAATATAGTAAATATATCGGAGCCTGAAAGAGTGACAGACAGTTTAGAGGTAAGAAATTTAACAAGCCCGGTCTATTCGTACGGTATAGGTTTGGAAGGTAAAATTATCAAGACTCCTATAAAAAGAGTTCATAAACTATTTGTAAGCGACTCGTATACGATGGAGATCGACGGTTCCAGCATCACATGTTCTGCAAACCAGCCATTTTTTGCGTTCAAGAATAATAAACTCCAGTGGATTAAGGCGCAGGATTTAGAGGCGGGCAATATGATAGCAAGACCTACAAAGCTTGGATGCTTTAATAAAGAATTATTATTAAAATTACCAAATTATGTCTATTTAAGCGTCACTGGCGAAGACAAGGAAAACTACTTTGTAAAAATAAAAACAACCAGACAGACAACTAAGCTGCCGAAGAGAATTACGCCAGAACTTTCAGAATTCTTGGGCTGGTTTGCAGCAGAAGGAAATATATCAAAAGAAGCCGTGTCAATTTGCAATAAAAATCAAATAAACCAAAAAAGAATAAAAGAACTGTTCACCTTGTTTGTCGAAAGAGACAGAATAAAACTCTTTGACGACAAAGTGGTTGTTTATTCTATGCCGCTTGTTAAATTCTTGGAAAACATGTTCGAGATGGATTTGGCTAAAAAGAAAAGCTACATCATAACACTCCCGCCAATTATAGCAAAGTGTAATGAAGATGTAATATCTGCTTTCTTATGTGGTGCGTACAGCGGAGACGGGCATATAGATAAAAGTAGAGCTGAATATGGCACTATGAGCAAGAGTTTGGCGTCTGGTATATCTTATTTGCTCACAATCCTGGGAATTAAGTACAGGTTATGGAACAGAAAAGACGGCATGCACATGGTGTCTGTTTATGGCAGGAAAGAAATTAACAAGTTCAAAAACAAAGTTTTCAAAGTGAAGGGCGAGTTTGCAGAAAGAAGATATTATAATGCCGTATATTTAATACCCGATATATCCAACCTATTAAGAGAAGCAAAAATATTACTAAACCTTCACTATGGGAAAGAAATACAGGAAGGGTTATTCGAAGGTGTAATAAGCGGAAGAAAACGATGCGGCCTTATCCGGCTTCGGAGAATTATGGAATACATAGATAAATTCGCCACTAAAGACTTCAGAGAAACAATAACATACAAAACATTAAAGACAATTTCTAGCGGCGAACTTTCTTGGATAAAAGTAATTAATAGAGCAAAAGCCGAGCCGCAGTGGATGTATGATGTGGAGACGGAAAATTCTTCATTTATTGGAGGCGAAATACCTTTACTGCTTCATAACTCCATGTGGGTCGGCGAAAGTGAGAAACATATAAGAGACGTCTTCCGCAGGGCAAAACAGGTTGCTCCAGCGATAATATTCTTTGATGAGGTAGACGCGCTTGTGCCTAGGAGAGGAACGGGCCATGGTGATAATGTTTCTGAAAGAGTTGTCAGTCAACTGCTTGCCGAAATATCAGGTCTGGAAGATCTTCATGATGTTATCGTTATAGCAGCAACCAACAGACCAGATATTATTGACCCAGCACTTCTGAGACCAGGACGATTTGACAGACAGATACTTGTTCCGACACCGGACGAGAAGGCAAGACTTGCGATACTTGGCGTTCATACAAAGGACATGCCTCTTACCGGAGACGTTGACATGAAGAGACTTTCGAAAGAGTCCGTTGGATATTCTGGCGCTGATCTTGGAGGGCTTGTGCGCGAAGCCGGGATGAATGCCATGAGAAGAAATACAGACGCAGCCGTAGTGACGCGGGCGGATTTCGAGCATGCGTTGAAGGATATAAGACCTTCTGTGAGTGAAGAAATGAACCAGTTTTACGAAAGCATACTGAAAAAGAGAAAGAGCCAGGTTATAGAGGAAGAAGTAAGCTACACTGGGTAACCCTTTTCTTTTTCAAAGAAAAGCCCTACTGTAAAAGAAAATATTATAATTGGTGACCACAATGCAATGCATAGCCTGCGGGCGAGAAACAAACGCAACAGCGAAGCGCGGCGAGATAGAGGCGGCATTCTGCCACTATCATTATCCTATGAACAGGATTCAAATAACGGTTCCCTCTGGCGGGCTATTGCTAGTTTTTGTTAGGTAGAAATTGATTTAGTAACTATTAAGCTCGTCACCTAAAAGGCGATTTTTGCGGCTTTATGCGTCATTTTTTGGGTTGACAACAGAAAATTAGAAAATTACTCCTGAAGAATCCCGTAGTTGTTGGCAATTTATGACCACAATTCACGCGAACTTAATGTACATGACGATGAAATCAGCGAAAAAGTTAAACAGAGGTACATCCATACAGATTCTTTCATGAAAAATACTTGGTAATTCTATCTTTTATTGATTTTGGTACTCAGCTTATGTGTTACTTGATTTATTTACCCTTTGTGATATTTTTCCCATACTTCGACGAACTTCACGAAGTTATCGATGATTTTCATGCCGTCGCCGCCCATTTCCGGGTTGAAGTGAACACCGAAAAAAGGCTTCTCCGTATCAGCTATTATCTCTGGTTCCTTGGATGAGGCGATCACTTCAAAGTTTTCAGGCAAATCATCTAGGGCAGATGTGCAGGACTTGACTGCGGTAAACATTTTTTTCAAATCTAATGTAAGCGGACACGCATGGTCAATCTTAGCTCTTACCTGCTTCTCTGGCTTAGCCGGGATTATTTTAGCACCATAGGCAGCGCCAAGAAACAAATAACCAGCGCCAATAGCAAGAATCGGTTTATCAAATGATTTTATTATTTTGTCATTATGTTTCTGGTTCTTCAGGTCACCATCGGATAGAATAATGGCAGTTGCCTTCATATCAACTTTGTCAGGTTTTACAATAACTTTCTGACCTCTTATCATGTGGGCTATCTGCTCTGCACCCTTGCCATTGTCTACTATTGCTAACATTTTATCACAATTAATTTCTGATGTAAAAACCTTTTAAGCTCAAATAATACGAACATAAGGAAAAACTTTTTATACTTCTTATCTTTTGCTATTTAGTAATGATTATAGGATCGTCTCGTACTATTATCGTGTGCTCAGCCTGACTCACCAAGCCGCCTTTTGCGTCGCGCAGCACAGGATAACTATAGAACACGCCCCGCTGAACCAATTCACGGAGCGCGAGCCGGATTTTGAAAAGCGAATCAGGTACACCAGCTGCAACAGCATCCTTGTTCAGAAGCCAGCGCTCTGCAAATGGTAGACCGTTGAAACGTCCTGCGTACACAGCTAACTTTTTAGCATCAATGCTCCTTACGGGCTTGTCTTCGTAAAAGGAAAATATCATAACTTCTGACGTATCTTTTACATGGCCAGCGCCATTAGTGGCAAAAGGTTCTATAGCGATTACTTGATCTTCTTCAAGCGTGCGGTTGTTTCTTAACCCAACGTTTGGTATTGTTGGTTCTGTATGCTCTACGTAGCGGTCGAGACCATGACCTGTAAGGTTCTCTATTGGTAAGAAGCCTGAAGATTTTATGGTCTCTTCAATTGCTGCAGATATTTTTTCTATGGTCACGCCAGGCTTGACCAAATCAACAGCAGCATTTAATGCGGCTCTAGATGCCTGAAGGAGCTTGCTGTTATCCCCAAAGTCAACAGTTATCGCAGTATCAGCTATGTAGCCATCTATGTGAGTGCCGACATCTATCTTAAGCACGTCGCCGGATTTTATTTTTGTTTCGTCATTGCTCTGAGGAGTATAGTGTGCAGCGAATTCGTTAAGCGAAAGGTTAACAGGAAATGCAGGCTCGGCGCCACGCTCAAGAACCATGACTTCTATCTTCGTTGCTAGCTCAAGAAGTGGCATGCCAATCTTTGCTAGCTTTGCTGATTCCTCACGGACTTCAGCAGCTATTTTGCCGGCTTGAATATATTTGTCAAGAATTTCGGATTTCATAGACGAGTCTTAGATTGCACGCTTAAATGCTTTAATAAAAACCCTTCTTATGGAATTCTTTCTCGCACTTGATTACGATACTCCTGAAGAAGCTATTAGTATTGGAACAAGTGCAATAGAGTTTTTAGATGGAAAATTTTTAGTTTCTGGTAAGATTGGTGTAAAAATAAATGATGACCTTTTTACAGACCAAATACACCGAGGCTTAAGAGCGTTTCCAGATAGAGGTTATCCTATTTTTGCAGACATGAAAATATGTCATGATATACGGACAGGTAGAAGAAAAATTAGAAGAGCTATGGACGCACTTCCAATCAGGTATGTTACTGTGGCAGCAAACATGGGTCTGACAATGCTGCAAAAATATACAGAATTTCTTCATCGAAACGGAGTCAATACGATAGCTTTTACAGCACATACGTGCATGCCGCATAGTGACGTAAAAGTAACGTACCAAGGCTCAAGTCTGCACAATGTAATTTATACACTTGGAAAAAACGCGGCCGAAAGTGGTTGCGATGCTATTGTTCTTGAAGGCGAGCTTCTTAATACTCCAGAAATTAGAGATTTACAAATACGGAAGCTTGTTACAGGTGTAAGAATAGATCCGTACGATAGAGACGAACAGTCGAGGGTTACCACACTCGATCAACTGTCTAAAGTTAAACAATATGTAGATTATGTAGTGGTAAGCAGTAAGTATCTAGATGAAAATAAACGCGACGATTTGACAAGATACTTTGAAGCACTTCTATAATCTACTTCCAGTAAATTTTATTCTTAGCGAATACTTTTTCCGCCGCGAGGATATCTCTGTAGAATTTTTCCTTGTCAGTGTGCATCATTGCCAGGATACGGGCAGCAGTTTGCGGTCCGATTCCGTGACCTGCAAGAACCTCGGCAGCCTTTTTTCCGTAAATCATCACAAGGTCCGCCGAGCGTCTTATTGTTTGCAACTCATGTTGTTCCTCTTCTGTTAGCGACTTCTTCTTAGCACGCTTCTTCACTATTTCTGCTGCGCCTATCTGGCCTTTTCTTATTATTGCTATCAGGCGTGATGTACATTTAGGACATTCAGGCTGGTCTTCTATGTCCTTCACGGCATGAACTATTGTATAGTCGCCGCAGTTGGTGCATAGAAGGCGAACACGTGTAGTGAGCAACCGCTTTCTAAAGGCGTTGAATATTTCCTTCTCCGGCATGCGCGGCTTCATCACTTCGCTGAACTGATGAGTAAGACCGAGCTCGCCCAAGTAACTTAAACCACCTTTCAGGATTATTTTTATTTCCTTGTCCTGTATTTTTTCTATTACCTTGTTTGCATTTTCAATGTCCATCTTCTCTAAGAACAGCTCACGGAGAGTTTCCTTATAGATTGGACTGTCGTAATATGTTTTTACTATCTTGTTCATGTTAATCTTGTCGAACTTGGCGTTGCGAGATATTACACCAAACCTGCGGGCTACGTGCAGAAAGCGCCACTTGAACATGGAAGAGCGCTCCAAAGACGATGTCAAAAGCGATTCTATATTTTCCGCATTTTCCAGAAGTTCTTTCACCCGTTCGCCTCCTGCGATTGTCTGGAGAATTATGCGATAGGGATCGTTTTTCATGTTGACAGCAACGCCGGTCTCAGCTGTTATCATGGAAGCAATGTAGCGGCCTATCGTGTCATTGACAAGCGAGCCCCAGCAGCTGTGAATTATAACAAAATCCTTGTATGTCTCTATCAGGAGTGTCTTGTCGTCAGGAACAGGGTAGGGTTTGTGCTTTTTTATTATTTCTATCATTTCCTTAGCAGACTCAGCATCAACGTTATATTGGGCCTTTAATTTTGTAACGTCTTCACTGGCCGCCAGTTTTCTCAGGCGTCCGACGTCCTGAGCAACGTCAAAGCAGACAGGAATCAGTTCGCCTTCCCATGAAGGTATGGCTGATTCTATGTCATCCACAGGCTCAACAATAACTTTTCCATTGTCCACTTGTATTATTTTCCAGGCACGGCCAGCACAGATAAACTTGTTGCCAGACTGACCATGCTCAGCAACAAAAGCCTCATCCAAAGTTCCTATGGGCTCGTTTTGTATTATGGATATTACGCGGAATTTTACAGAGGCCGGTATTGTTGATAGATTTTCGAAATAAGATGTCCAACCCTTGCGACGGCGCTTTATTACGGTCTGCTTTCCTTCCTCGTCCAGCCAGATCAGCCTTAGTTCGGCCATGAATTTCAGCAGCGAATCTATGTCCTTCCGTGTTATGTCTTTGTACATGTAAGAGCGTTTTACTGTTTCGTATACTTTTTCTGCGGGTAGCTCATAATCACTCAGGGCCATGCCAAGTATTTGTCCTGATAGAACATCGAACGCCATTTGGTGAGTTTTTATTTTTTCAAGCTGCTTGTTTGCAGCACGATTAGCAACAACAGCTGATTCAAAAGTATCCTCATCACCGGACAAAATTATGCCTTTGCTGACTTCGCCTACCTTATGACCTGCACGACCGACCCGCTGGATCAATCTTGTGGCTTGCCGGGGCGACAAATATTGTATAACCAGGTCTATAGACCCTATGTCAATACCTAATTCCAACGAGCTCGTAGCTATCAATGACTTTAGCTCTTGTTTTTTGAAAGCCTGCTCGCTTTTTATCCGACCTTCTTTTGACAGGGAACCATGATGAACGGTTTGCTTCAGCTGCTTGTCTAATCTGGTCAGGCGTGATGATATGACTTCTGCTGTCTCTCGCGTATTGGTAAATGCAAGGACGCTTTTGTGGGACTGAATTAAATCATAAATACGGCGGAGACGCGCTGTTGTATTCACGCCGATAACAAGTTCATCTGCCACTTCCTGGTCGGTCAGAGAAGGTTTTGGTGTTTCTACACGTATATCATAGCGTTTTTCCGACTCGGCACGAATTATCTTGACGTTTTCACCGAGAAATTCTGCTACAATCTCAGGTGAGCCTACTGTAGCTGACAAGCCTATTCTCTGGAAGTTGCCGGCTATATCACGCAATCGTTCAAGACCTAGGGAAAGCTGGACGCCACGTTTGCTTTCAACAAGCTCATGAATTTCATCGACAACAACATATTTTACATTTTTCAGGTGCTCACGAAATATCTTCCCTGTTAATATTGCTTGCAAAGTTTCTGGCGTGGTTATCAAGCACTGAGGTGGTGCTTCTCTCTGGGAAGTGCGTTCTTTCTGATCAGTGTCGCCGTGACGCACAGATACTTCTATATCAAGCTTGTCGGCCCACCAGAACAATCTATCTAAGAGGTCTCTATTCAAGCTTTTGAGAGGAGTAATATAGAGAAGTGCTATGGGCTTTGCTTTGTCAAGATAAATTTTGTCAAGTAGCGGCAGCATAGCTGTTTCTGTTTTTCCTATACCAGTGGGTGCTAGCACAAGAACATTCTTACCGCCAGCTATTTCCGGAATGCCGAGTTTCTGGGCTAAGGTTGGCTCCAGGAATCCTTTGTCTTTTATCAGCTTCTGCATCTTCTCTGAAAACAATCTGAATACCATTATTCTTTCACCTTCAAGTCCCTTATCCGGCCGATGTCTGTTCCGTCTAACAGATATACATGCGCATTTCCCTTTAATTTGGATGCTATAGGCCCATGAAATCTGCCCTTGTTCGCAGCATAATATCCACACAACTCGTTAAAAGCCGGCATTATAATAATTTTCTTGCCTTCTGATTTTCCACGAACCCATACGGGCTCATTGTATACGGCACCTACATCATCCTGAAACTTCACACAGAGATGGTTATGACCGACAACGATTATTTTCTTCTTTGTGAGTACATTGCTGTGACCATGGGTAAAAACATAATTCCCTACGGTCAGGGATTTTTTCACGGAAACTCTTTTTATGTTTTTTGTCAGTTTTTCTATGAAACCATCGTGGTTGCCCTTTATTACTATTATTTTTCTGAACTTCAACATTCTCAGAAATTCTGGAACTTCTTTTTTCTCCTGGATACTTATGCCGGTAATTTTGTGCTTAAGATCGCCGAGTATAATCAGGTACGTGGTTTTAGTGAGCTTTTTCAGTTTGTTTAGCCGATTGGCCATATTCTTTACCTGACTTGGCAACGAGACACCAGATTGCCACAGGTCCTTGGTAATGCCCACATGTACATCTGCAACAACCAGATATTTTCCAACTTTTATTGCAGGCTCATTTTTGACGAACATAATAGAAGATGGTAGGAAGACTTAAAATAATCTAGGAAGTTTTAATTTTGACAGCAAGTAAATAAGCACAGCATGCTTCTTTATATCGGATTTCTTGGAAACTAAAAGGCCCGTAACTGATGATTTATTTTCTTTCTGGCTGACTGGGGTTTCATTGTTAGTGGTTATGCTGATAGTATTATTTACAATATTAACCGGTTCCTGAACAACGTACACTTCTTTTGTTATGTCTTCTTCTTTGTCAGTTTTAAGACGGACCCGTAGATTGTAGGTTCCTGGTTCTGTACCTTTTTCTATTGTATTCTTCAGAGAGATTATCGGAAGGTTTTCTGTTACTTCCTTTCTGTTTGGAGTCCAGCCACCTTCTGAAACAGGATTGTTACCTTTGTATACATAGGAATAAATGCTGAATGGTTTTTTGACAGAAGAATTTACTTTTATAGTGATTTCGAATTCCTTGCCAATGTAGACGGTTTCTGGGTAAGATATTAATTCCATAGGAGAATGACTTGCAACGGCTGTAGTAGCACTTCCACTACTTCCGCCTCCACCACCGCTGCTACTGGATGATACTTGAACAGTTTTACAAAACACTGAAGAAATGCCTTTTATTGTTATGTTGCGGGTGCTGTTCTTGTCGAGACCCTCTGCAAATACAGTATAGGTGCCGTCTTCATAGGTACTATCACAGTTGGGTTTTATACGAACCGGCAGCGTTAAGTTGTACTTGGTATTTTTTGATTTAGCGTGAAATGTTGTGACTTCACTCAGTTTGTTTTCGTTTTTTCTTATCCAAATATCAACAGAATATTTGCTTGTACTGTTCCGGAAAACATAGAGATTGACATTCACATCTTCCCCATATTTGGCTTCGCTGTCTGATCCAGCATCAATGCTTGTTATTTCCAGTGACGAATCCTGCTGGCTCGTGCCGCGAACTACTATTATTTTCGAGCTTTCGTCGTCGCTTTGGCTTACATCATTACAGCCTGGTGACGTTAGTTTTGCAAATATTTTGTATCCTTCTGTGCCGCTTATGTCATCTGGCGTCCACTGGCGGTTTATGGTTTTTGAACAAGTCATGGTTTGGGTTGTGTTTATTCTTTCTTTTACGTAATAGCCGAACATATCTTCTATCCAGTGCTCTACTACTATGTCATGGGATGTCTGGTTACATGTACTATCGTTTACAAATATTTCATAGTTTAGAGTCTGAGTGCTGTTGACTACGTCGGGCGGCAGAAGACTAACAGAAAGACTACAACTAAGCGGCGGAATGTCTGTAACTTCGATTGTTTTACATGCTATATCGTTAGTTGTATTAGTATTGTTTGTTGTTGAAATGATTATAGTTCCACATAAAGTATAATTTCCAGAAACACCAGGCGTCCAACTTCCTGTATTACTATAACTTTCACAGCCAACTTCACGGGTAAATGAGCTGTTTATTGATGGGGTTATATTATATTCGACAGTTACATTATCCAGCTTACTGCAGGTTTTGTTATCTATAGATATTTTGAAAAGATTTGTGTAAGTTGTGTTTACTTTTGCGCTGTCGATGTAAACTTCCAGCTTGACGTCGGTAAGGTTAACTATTGTGTTGGATACATCAATGCCTACATTTATTTTTCCTGGAGTTGGCGTGCACTCTTTGGTCTGGTTTGCAATTATGCACAGTGTTTTGTTATTCCCTGCACCACCCTGTGAGGAATTATAGGCTAAAGTTACGTTTGTCATGCCATTTTCTAGTGTTATGACGTCATTCACGTTTCCAAGCCCGCCGCACATGCTGCTCGAGCCTGTGTGGAAGGCGGACAAGTTCGCAACAGAAAAATTGTCGTAAATCTCTGTCCCGCTCCCTCCATCTGTGATTATTACATAGCCGATGAACATGGAAGTCGTGTTACTATAGATAGAACCGTTCCTCGTGACATAACCAGGACGCAAAACCTCGCCGCAGAGCGTCCAATCACTGAGATTCACTTCCACATCGGAAAACAACTCGATCCATTCATTATAGGCATCGTTCTGAACAGGATCATACATTATCTCGCTGATAGATATAGAAATAGCAAATGGAACAGTAAGAATGAACAAGAAAGCGGTTAGTAGAAGGAATTTAGCATACATAAACATTTCAAAAAGAGACCTTTTAAATCTGTTAACTATTTTCTATACGCATCTTTTTTGCCTCTATTAGTATAATCAGTCTTGGAAGAGTAAGCAGAAAGGCCTCCATAAGCAAATGTGTTGTCCAATCCCAGCTTCCCATCGTAATTAGCAAATTTTGCAGGTTCGGAATTCTTAACACCTGTTTCAGGAACCCATGCTCTAAATACTTTCTTGTCGTACTCTGCAAGTATATTCGCGACTTTTGTCATATTAATATGTGAATTCGGGAGCCCGGACCCGCAACGGAAGGTCCACTCGACATTTCTTTTTTCTATATTCAAACAATACAAAAACGTATCCGAAGAACCAAAATATATTTTGTCACCGACTATGGATGGGGGACGTCCAATAGGACCTCCTGTTAAAAAGTCCCAAATTTTCTCCCCAGTTTCTGATAAGCAATAAAGTTTCTGATCAAAAGACGTGAAATAGACATTACCATTTTTCACAGCGCTGCAACCGTATACCATTCCATTAGTACGAAATTTCCACTTTTCCACACCAGTTATATCTATCGCATAAACGTAGCCAGATATTGTGCCACAATGAATTATTCCATTGCCGCCGCCTATCCATGGTGTAAGTGAAGTGCCGCAATTGAATTTCCATAAAACGTTTCCTTCTATACCAAATGCGTATAGATTATTATCGTAAGAAGGACTAAAGAGTAATGGATTTTCCGCTTCAGGCATTTTGTGCCAGCTACGCAGTTGTCTGGTAAAAAGCGGCCTAGTATTTTCAAATATGACTGGAGAATATATACGTTCACCTGCAATAAATTTCCACTGAATTGCGCCATCCATGTCAAATGCGTATAAATTTTTGTCATACGAGCCCACAAAGATAAGTCCGTTAACAGCACTAGGAACATTAACTATTGCGTCGCCTGTCATAACTGACCATTCAACTTTACCTTCTTCTGTAAAACAGAAGAAATGCCCTCTCCCATTTCCAACAAAAATTTTGTTACCGATTCCGATTGGTGGGGCGACAATAATGTCTCCTGTGTATTTTTTCCATAGAATTTTACCGTCTAAACCTAGACAGTAAAAACAGCCATCATGGGACCCAAAATATATACGATTATTGTGAATGAGCGGTGTTGACATAACGGGTCCGCCAGTCATGAATTTCCATATCATTTTACCTGTTCTACTATCCACTGCGTATACGTACGTGTCAAGAGATGAAAAATAAATTACGCCATTACGAAAATCACAAAAAGAAACTACACCACCGCTCACCGGTATGTCTGCAAATATCTGCTGAAAAGAAGGAGTACTTATTTTAGTCTCTTCATGAGCATCTGTTTTCTCTACGTAGTACTTGGTTCCACTAGAGAGTCTTTCATATTCGACTTTACTCTTGTCGTAATCTTGCATAAAACAATAATTAGTGAGAAAATATTAAACTACATAAAGTCTCAGAACATTTGTAATTCAGGTCAATACATTTTTCTCATCTATTACCCCCGTTTATTGCATCTTTTAAAACACAATACAATTACAATTTACAGTTCGCATCTTGTTCCAATAGTATTTATTAACCTAAAATCAATATTCTTTGTTATCTAAAGATCCATTGTTTGTAGAACAATGAATCTTGGATCCCATCTTCTTTGCAGAAAGCCGTGGGTATACAAAGAAGATGTGATGAATACTTTACAGGAAGGAGGTGGTGCATGTGCCTAAGATGAAAGAGAATTACCTCTTCACATCCGAATCAGTAACTGAGGGTCACCCGGACAAAATCGCTGACCAGATAAGTGACGCGCTGCTGGATGCTTTCTATCAGAATGATCCTTACAGCCGCGTCGCAGTTGAGACGTTGGTAACGACAGGTCTTTGCATAGTTGCTGGCGAGGTCACAACAAAGTCTTACATAGACATACAGGGCGTCATAAGAAAAACAATTCAGGAAGCGGGCTACACGAATGGCGACTATGGTTTTGATTTTGATTCCTGCGGTGTGATGGTTGCGATACATGAGCAGTCACCAGATATTGCGCAGGCCGTTGTAAAAGATATTGATCACGAGAATCTTGGCGCGGGCGACCAGGGTATGGTATTCGGCTACGCGTGCAGGGAAACGCCTGAACTCATGCCGCTGCCCATAAGCCTTGCTCACAAACTTTGCCTGCGTCTGGCAGAGGCGCGAAAAAATAAGGAGATAAATTGGCTCCGGCCTGACGGCAAGTCACAGGTCACTATCGAATATGAAAATGGAAAGCCAAAGCGGGCACATACTATTGTTATTTCAACACAGCATGACCCGTACGTGGACAACGAGGAAATCCGACGCATTGTAATAGAAAAGATAATCAAGCCTGTTTGCGGTAAATGGCTGGACGACAAAACTATTTACCATGTTAATCCTTCGGGCCGCTTTGTTCTCGGCGGACCTGCCGGTGATACGGGAGTCACAGGCAGAAAAATAATTGTTGACACTTACGGCGGCTACGGAAGTCATGGTGGTGGTGCATTTTGTGTAGCTGGTGATTCGTTAGTAAATACGGAGGATGGACTTCTTCCTATAAAAGAACTTCCAAATATAGGAGGAAAGTTAGTCAAGACAGACATTTCACCCACAAAAGCAGACGGCTGGTACGACAATGGAGAAATGCAAACGATAAAAATAATAACAGTTGATGGTTATGAATTAGAGGGCACTCCAAATCAATGTATACGGGTTATGGATGAAAAAGGAAATTATGTTTGGCGCAGGCTCGATAATTTGAATCCAACAGATTGCATAGCATTGCAACGCAAGAACCGATTCTTTGGACCAGCCGCAAAAGTAGATGGGTTTCAGTTTCAGCACAAACCAAGTACATTTAGAAAAAACGTTTTTAACTTTCCAAAGGAACTTACAGAGGATTACGCATATCTTCTTGGTCTGTTGACTGGAGATGGCAACTGCAGATTCAAAGATGGTATATCCATTTGCGTGTGCGAAGAAGAAATGAAGAAAAATGTCCAGGACATGTATATTAAACTCTTTGGAATGCCCGGTAAGATTTTTGGTCATTGGGCATTTTTTGGCGGTCTTGAACTACGTGCTTATATTGAATACTTGGGTTTGGGTAAATGGTATTCATGGGAAAAGCAGGTTCCGAAG
>JBBSYB010000044.1:0-2852 GCA_038045465.1 Candidatus Aenigmatarchaeota archaeon
CCATTACAGCCATCCTGAGCAATAGGCAGCATGTCTAATTCTAGGGCAAATAGCTTTTAAAATCAGAAACTTATCCTATTACTATGCTGAAGAAAAAAATTGCGAAATTAACAGGATTGAAGGAAACTGATATTCCTGGCAGCTACCAGATAATCGGAGATATTCTTCTCATGAAAATGAAAATAAAATCAGCTGCCAAAAAGAAAAAGATTGCAGAGGCGATCATAAAAATACTTCCGTACGTGAAAACGGTCTGCGAAATAAAGGAGATAAAAGGCGAGCTGCGGGAGCCGTCTGTTAACATGCTTGTTGGCAGCAGCACAGTCACGACTCATAAGGAAAATGACATACTTTACAAGATAGACGTCAGCAAGGTCATGTTCTCCAAGGGCAATCTGCTTGAAAGAAAAAGACTGCTCTCGCATATAAGGGAAGGTGAAACGGTCATAGACATGTTCGCCGGTATTGGCTACTTCTCACTGCCAATAGCAAAGCTCACACAAGCAAAGGAAGTCATAGCCATAGAAAAAAATCCCACTGCATATAATCTGCTCACAGACAACATCCAGCTGAATAAAACCAACAACATAATAGCAATCCAGGGCGACTGCAAAATCGCTGCACGTACATTTTGTGGCAAAGCTGACCGCATATTGATGGGCTATTTTCCCGGTACAGAGGAATTTTTAGCGGCGGCTATATGGATGGCAAAACCGGGGTGCATCATCCACTATCATAATATTTACAAAGAAAAGGAGCTTTGGAACAAGCCGCTCGGGCAGATAGGAGAAATCTGCAAGGCGTTCAACAAGAAGTTTGAGGTGATAACAAAAAAGAAGGTCAAGTCCTATTCTCCCAGGACATTGCACACGGTAATCGATTTCAAGGTAATTTGAAACTTCTTCCAGCATATGGAGCAATTGTTTCTTCTTCTAGACGCAGCAGCTGGTTATACTTTGATGTTCTCTCGCCGCGCATTGGTGCTCCGAACTTCGCGCCCAGGGCACCAAGGCCTACGGCAAAGTCTGCTATGAACGTGTCTTCGGAATCGCCGCCACGATGTGAAACTATTATATTCCAGTCACTTTTCCTAACCATTTTTACAGCTTCGATAGCTTCCGTCACTGTACCTATCTGATTTACTTTTACCAGAAGTGTGTTACAAGAATCTTTCTCTATTGCTTTCTTTATTCTTATTGGGTTAGTAACAGTTATGTCGTCGCCAACTACCAGGAAACGCTTTGCTTTTGCCTTTAGCATTGCGAACGATTCAAAATCTTCTTCATTGAACGGGTCTTCTACTGATACTATGGGGTAAATCTTTGCAAGGTCCAAATAGTATTCAACTAGCTGGGCGGCAGTTAGACTCCTGCCGTCGATATTATATTTGCCGTTGAAAAACTGCGATGCTGCTGCGTCTATGGCTATCTTTACTTCCTTAGAGTAGCCTGCTTCCTCTATAGCATGAGAAATCAGGTTCAGTGCGGTTTTCGTATCGCTAAGGGGCAGGGCAAATCCACCTTCATAGCCAACATTTGATGCGGTCTTTCCGTATTTTTTCACCACAACATCTTCAAGCGTGTAATAAATCTCTGAAACTGACCGCAGAGCTTCCTTGAACGTTGTGAAATTCAGAGGAACAAGCATGAATTCCTGTATACTCAAATCATTGCCAGCATGAGCACCACCTTCTACAATAAGCGAGAATGGAACAGGCATTAAAGGCTTGAATCCAGGAATTTTCCCGCCTGATGCCTTGCAGGCTGCTATGGAGACCGGCGTGGTAGCGTTGCCACCCAACTTCCATTTGTTGCTTCCGGCCAGACTGCATAAAATTTCATCAACACGCTGTTGGTCAAGACTGATTCCAATCAGTCGCTTTGCTATAATTTTATTAACGTTTTCTACGGCCCGACGAACTCCAAGACCATGATAGCGTGCTCCACCGTCACGCAACTCAATGGCTTCGTATTTTCCACGGCTTGCGCCTGCGGGGCAGATAGCACGGAAGCCATTAAGTTCTACTTCAACGGTTGGATGGCCACGGCTGTCCAGGACTTCGCGTGCATGCAGGGATTTTATTTTTGTCATTGAATCAGCTCAAAATCTATCCTATATTTCCAGATGCGTGGACCGTAAGGAAGAACCTTCTGCACCTCACGGAAAACTATCTTTCTTTTCAAGGATGCAGCTACCTGGGATATTTTTTCTTTCTTTTCGTCAACTAATGATATATCAGAGAAACAATAAAAATGGCATACACCTTTGGGCTTAAGGCACTGGATAGCTTCTGCCAGATAATCTACGGATTTTTCCGGCAGTGGCATCAGAACACGGTCACATTTTCCAGTATAATTCTCTATATTGTTCGCAACGTCGCCCAGCACCACTTCTACCAGGGTTGACTTGTTAAGCTTGATGTTCTTCCACAGGTACTCAACAGCAGACGGATTTATTTCTATAGCTATTATCCGCGATGGCTTTGCCTTCTTTTCTATTGTTATCGGGAAGGGTCCGATACCTGCAAAGAAAATCATCACGGTCTCGCCTTCCCTGACCTTTTCGCTTATTCTCATTCTTTCCGTGGATTCGCGGGGCGAGAAATAAACATGCATGGGGTCAAGAAGAAAACGGCAGCCATTTTCAACATGCGTTACCTCTGTGTTCTTGTTGCCTGCGATGAGCACATAGTCGCGTGTTCTGTAGACACCCTTTATGGGTGATGTTTTTTTCAGCACACTTTTAACGTTCTTGTGCTTTTTCATAACAGTCTTTGCTATCAGGGCTTCCTTTTTTTCCAGCTCCTTGGGTATCTCTATTATTGCCACGGCCTTGTCTTTGTTGCCAATCAG
>JBBSYB010000045.1:0-2726 GCA_038045465.1 Candidatus Aenigmatarchaeota archaeon
ATAGCAATAATACTCATAACGGCAAAGATATTCGGCGAGATAGCCGAGCAGCTGAAGTTCTCTTCGCTTGTCGGCGAGGTCATAGCTGGTATAACCGTGGGACCATTGCTCGGGCTTGTGCATCCTAACGTCTTCTTGTCGCAGGTGGCGAGCTTTGGCATACTCTTTTTGCTGTTCCTCATAGGGCTCAACACGAAATTTGACGAATTCAAGAAAGACATATACAGAGGCAGCTTTTTGGCTGTAGCCGGCGCGCTGATTTCCTTTGTTGCCGGCTTTATGATAGGATATGGGGTTTTCAACAATATGGAAATAGGCATGGTTTTGGGCATAGCTATGCTTTCATCAAGCACTGCTATTTCACTTCGTTCTCTAATCGACATAGGCGAATTCCGCTCAACAGTTTACCAGAAACTTACGGCCGTGGCATCTGCGGATGATGTGCTTGCTGTTCTTGCTCTGTCGCTGCTTACAACGTACTTTACCTATGGTGTTGTGGAAATATGGAAGATAGCAGCTTTGTTCTTTGCAGTGCTTGGGTTCTTCTTTTTGATACTTACGGTGGGCTCCAAACTTATGGCTGGTTTCCTGCACATGTTCAGCAAGGTAAGGGATGACCAGATAATGCTTTCGATACCACTGGTCATTGTGTTCATTGTGGCTTTTGTTAGTGAACATGTTGGCATAGCAGGGGTCACTGGCGCGTTTCTGGCAGGCATGGCAATGAACAGGTCTCATCTGGCAGAAAGCGTTATAGCGCCAAAGATAAAGACCATCGGGTATGGATTTTTCATACCTTTGTTTTTCGCCTATTCTGCGCTTATACTGGATATTGGCGCACTCGTTAGTTATACGGGCATTATAGTGCTTCTTGTTATTGTCGTATCACTTTCCAAACTGGTCGGCTGCGGGTTTTTCGGCAAAATCTATAATTTCGAAAAAAAGGAGCAGCTTATGATAGGGCTTGGAATGGTGCCACGAGGCGAATATTCTATAATAGTCGCACAGGTTGCACTTACTGCTGGTGTATTGACCCAGCAGATTTATACGATAGTTATAGCAGTAGTTCTACTCACGATAATAATAACACCCATACTGTTCAGGTTTGTTCAGAACATGAAATAGCTTCTAGATCCTGACGGACTAATTGTATATTTAAATATTACCAATTAAGTAAGGAAAGTGATTTCACATGGGATTGAGACCAGGAAGATGTTACAGAAACCACCAACGCCCGAATACACGTCAAAGCATACGAGTGCCCAAGAAGGGATATGTAAAGGGTGTGCCCAAACCAAAAATCACTGAGTTTGAACTTGGCACAAAGGCTGATTATGATACATCACTTTTTTTGATAGCCAAGCGTCCTGTTCAGATACGGCATAACGCCCTTGAAGCAGCAAGAGTTGTAACAGTTCAATGCATGGAAAAAGGCATTGGAAGGGGCAACACTTTTTTCCTAAAGATTCGTGTTTATCCACATCATGTCATAAGGGAAAATGCCATGGCAACGGGCGCAGGCGCAGATAGATTTCAATCTGGTATGAGACAGAGCTTTGGAAAGCCTATAGGTACTGCGGCACAGGTCGACAAAGGCCAGAAGATCATGGAAGTTCGTGTCAACAAGAATAGTATCAATGTCGCAAAAACCGCACTGAAGAAGGCCGCATACAAGCTGCCTACTCCATGCAGGATTATTGTGGAATCAGTTGCAACTAAGTTCGACACGCAAGGTAGAATAGGCATGGACAAGCAGTTGAAGGCTTCTGCATAATTTCTTACTAAGGGCAAATACTGACTCGCTTATTCAAAACAAATTGTTACCTATAAAAACGCGCTCGCACAAGTTTATTTATGCACGAAAAGCGAACAAACAGGATACTTGGTTTTACGTTTCTTTTTATGGGTGTTTTCTTCTTTGTTGTAGGGCTGCTGATGATAATGATGATGGGCTACACTTCAGCGCTTCTGGCGACTTTTAGCGCTGCAGGCACAGGTCCTGGACCACTAAGCGCAGGAATGGTCCTTGGGTGGTTGTTTGCTTTTGTTACATTTGCTGCCGGACTGCTTTGTATAGTAAGTGCTTTTATATTCTTTTCGAAAAAGAAGTGATAAATATGGTGAATTTTGGCGATGCTTTAGGAAGAGCGTGGAAATACTCAACAAACCTTAAGCGCCTTGGTGTCTTTACACTGTCGCTAATTATAGCGCTTGCTATAGTTTTATTGCCCCTGCTTTCTGTCTTCAGTACCACGCCTCTATCTATAATCGTACTCAATTCTGTAAGCCTGCTTACCATGATTCAATTTTTCACATGGCTCGCTGTCGGGATTGCTGCGGCACTTTTGATTTACATGTATGTTATACTTCTATTCACACATAACTATGCTAATCAAAAGTCACTTGGCAAGAGCGCCAGTTTTGCCAAATCACGCTATCTCAGATTCCTTGGAGTTGTCATAGTAACAGGCGTTATAACAACCATAGTTTCAATGGTGCCATTCATAGGTATTGTGTTTAGCATTATCGCTGGCCTTGTTTTCTTTTTTGTTCATCAGGAAGTAGCCGTAAGCGATAACGGCATTTCAAAGTCGCTGACAAATTCCTATAGGTTATTCAGAAAGAACATACTCGGCGTGATAATCACTTTTATCTTGGCGGCTATCCTTTCCGTTGTAATAGTACTCATATTTGCCATACCGATTTTTATCGTGGGACTTACAAGC
>JBBSYB010000046.1:0-2684 GCA_038045465.1 Candidatus Aenigmatarchaeota archaeon
AAGTGATGGTAATATCTGTGGTATTTCCGGCATAACACAAACCACGGATATTATAAATCTGGATGGTGGATTGTGTTTATGTCATTCGAGTGGTACACTGATTTTGTTAATACAAACTACACACCAAAGAAAACAGATATCAAAGTCTTGTTTTATTTTGAGCCTGCAAAAGGCATAACAGTAAAAGAAGCAGCCGGCCGCATAGCCTCAGAGAGCAGTGCAGGAACATGGACCACACTTTCCAACATGCCCAAGCGCATCAAGAGCGTAATGGCTACCGCCTATGATATTCGCGGCAACTATGTCAAGATAGCATATCCTGGTTGCTTGTGGGACAAGGGCAACGCGCCTCAGCTCCTGAGCGGCATCGCTGGAAATATTTTTGGCATGAAAGCCCTGAATAATCTGCGACTCATTGATGTCGAGTTACCGGCAGATTATATTAAACACTTCCGCGGTCCGCAGTATGGCATTCAGGGACTACGTAAGATGCTTCACGTGAAGAAGCGACCGATAACCGGCGCAGTTCCAAAACCAAAGATAGGCTTTAGCGCAGCAGAACACGCAGAGGTTGGCTACGAAACCTGGATGGGCGGCTTTGAGCTGCTCAAGGACGATGAAAATCTAACAACAACAAGCTTCAACCGTTTCGAAGAACGCATTCGTCTCTGTGCAAGGATGCGAGACAAAGCAGAAAAGGAAACAGGCGACCGAAAATCTGCTTTGTTGAACATAACCGGTCCAACACATGTTATGATTAAGCGCGCTAAAATGCTGCACAACCTCGGCTGGGAATACGCCATGATAGATGTTGTGACCGCTGGAGCAGCTAGTGTCCAGACAATGCGCGAGATTTGTCAGGACTATCATCTGGCCATACACGCCCACCGCGCTATGCATGCTTCCTTTGACCGTAACCCTAAACACGGTATAAGCATGCTTTTCCTGGCGAAGCTGATGAGGCTTATCGGCGTTGACCAGATACATGTCGGCACAGTTGTCGGCAAGCTGGTCGGAAGCAAGCCAGAGGTAATGGAGATTGAAAAGGAAATTACGTCAAGAATCCTGAGGAACGAAAAACCAAAAGGCGGCCTGCCTTTGCTCCATCAGAACTGGGGCAAGATAAAACCAGTGCTGCCAGTTTCCTCAGGCGGGGTCCACCCAGGAATAATACCAGACATACTTGACGTGCTGGGCACTGACATATGTCTGCTGGTATCCGGCGGCATTCACGGTCACCCGAAAGGCACGCGTGCAGGCGCAAAAGCAGCAATGCAGGCAATCGAAGCTCATATGGCTCACACGTCTCTGGAAGAGTATGCAAAGAATCACCGTGAACTCGCTGAGGCTTTGGAGAAGTGGGGCCACAAGCACCCAAGGTAATTTCTAAAGTGCATGGTATTTAAATAAGAAAGGTATATAAATCTTACTAGTAAGATTATATATGGTGATGTTATGGAAGAATTTGAGGTAACAAAGATGTCTAGCAAAGGACAGGTAGTGATACCGCAGGAGATGAGGGAAAGGATGAAATTAGGAGAAGGTTCAAAATTTGTCGTGATCGGCACAGATGATACTATAGTTCTAAAAAAGCTGGAACCTCCTAAGTGGAAAGATTTTGACAAGACTATGAATAATCTTAGAAAGTTTGGAAAGGCGAAAGGCATTACAGAAAAAAATATTGACGAAGCTGTACGTTCTGTAAGAAGGCGTTAGAAGTGTATTCGATAGTGCTGGATACTAACGTAATTGTATCAGGCTCTATAATGCAGAAGGGAAACTCGGCATTTATTCTTGATAGCTGGAGGAAAGAAAAGATACAAATAATAACTTCTCTAGATATATTAGATGAATTCCGGAATGTTATGCTGGAAAAGTTTGATGCTCCAAAAGACGATGTTGAAACGCTCATCGCATTTCTTATATGGAAAGGAAATGTCGTGAAGCCTGTACAAAAATTAGATGTCGTAAAAGAAGACCCGGATGACAATAAATTTTTGGAGGCGGCATTAGAAGGCAAAGCAGATTATATTGTTTCTGGGGATAAAGATTTATTGAGGTTGAAAATTTTTGATGGGGTAGAAATAATTTCTCCGGCAGAAATGGTTTCCATAATTAAGAAAGGAGAAAGTTGATATGAAAATTATCCTGACAGGCGGCAAGTTCAACAAGATCCATCCCGGCCACGTCTGGCTCCTAAAGAAAGCAAAGAAGCTCGGCTATCTTGTAGTCGTGCTCGCTAATGACAAACACAACAAAAAACCCTACGCGGTTAATTCAAGAAAAAGAAAAGCTGTGTTAGAAAAACTTGATATCGCTGATAAGATAGTTATCGGCTCGCCAAGGAGTTTTGTCTTGGTTCTGAAGAAATACAGGCCGCACATTATAGTGCTTGGCTATGACCAGAAGCTGCCCGAAGATACAGAAGAATACGTCAAAAAACATAAAATAAAAATCATACGCTTTAGAAAATATGGAAGTCATTCTACAAGAAATTTATGTGCTAGATTTTGATGGAAAGCAGGATTTTCATTATCTCTTCTGCAATACTTTTGTTCCCGGCTACAAAACCAACAGCACGCTTGTCAGGATCATAATGCCTTGGCTCCAGATGCTTTATAGGAATTATCTGACCCTTGTCCATTTCATAGAAAAGCAAAACCCCACCCGCTTCTTCCACTAGC
>JBBSYB010000047.1:0-19159 GCA_038045465.1 Candidatus Aenigmatarchaeota archaeon
CTTGTTGTGCTTACGGGCATATTTGTGTTCACCACTGCAGACGTGCAGGAACATATCATGGCCATGTTCTTTGGTAGCGTTGCTGGGTTCTCGCTGCTGACAATAATATTTTTCGTTGCCAACATGACCAAGGAGCAGACGCTGAAGGAAAGTGTAAAACCGTATGCGCTTGTATTCGGGTTGCTGCTTTTATGGAGCATAGCATTTGCAGGATTGCGGCTGGTTTGGCAATTCTAGGATAAATTATGCGGCTCTTCGCACAGCAACCGGCTTGGCTCTTGCATGAACCGCTTTCATCTGTATGCCGCGAACTACGCGCTGTCGCAGTCCGTCGAAAAGCTCCTCTGGAATCGTGCACAGCGCGTTTACCGGATGAGAAAATTCGTGCAAAATATTCGCTGATCGGTCAATCAATTTACCGTCATTGCGTCCTATGAGCAAATTACCATCTGCAATAGCTAGTGCTGAGAACCCGTATTTTTCACCTACATATCTTTCGACAGCGAAGAGAAATTCGCCACCTATGTATCTGTATGATAAATCAGCTGATTTTACGTGTGTTAATGGATGTATGCCAGAAAGATAACTTTCAGGAATCGAATCTTTCAATTTATAAAATATTGCATTGAACCTTCTGAAAGATAGCTCGTCTTTCTTGAAGAGCAAGCCGGATAATTGTTTTCTTTCGTCCTCGAATTCTGGCAAAGTAAAAATGCTGCCACTAAACGGGTCTTCCAAACTACATCCTAGAACTTTCAATGGCGTACAGTAATAATAATCTATATTGTTCACTGCGGCGAATGCGCTCGGTGAGAAATCTCCGTCACCAAAGCCTAGAACAAGTGCCTCATAATCGAAACTGCTGTGAAGGGTTGTATGGGGCCTTCTATCCGAAGTATACCAATAATAATCTCCTGCATCAATCAGAACTCTCCATCCGGCAAGCACGTTTGTCCTGCCGTTCCTCATATGCACGCCCCTTAAACGATAACGATCCAACGGACGGCCTTTTTCGCCAGTAAGCTCGTAAATACCGAAGTTATCTTCATAGTCTGTTTCCATCGCGCCGTATAAAGTTTCTCTCACTGGACTACCTGTTTCGAGCGGATCTTCATTCATACGTTCTGTAGCAATCCTTCTCCAACGCGAATCTTTGCCGGCAACTACCCTGTTTTTTTCAAGCGTATTTCTTACGCCGACATATTTTCCTGCATCCAAAAGATTACCTTGATATATAGTAAGACCAAGAACTTCTCCTGGTCTCTCTGCCAGCTTTGATACGTTTCCAGTGTAAGAAAACACGTAAACACGATTTCCACTGGCGACAGCAACAGCTTCTTTCTTCAGGGCAACCGGCATACATTAAGAAAAACACCAGTCTTTTTAAAAACCCCGCAAAACATCTAGTTCTATGCAAATCCCTGAAAAGCTGAAAGCACGGCTGGAAAAGCTGGGCCTGAATGAGTTGATTTATGAGCAGCGAACGAAGAAATGCATTCTTTCTCGGGCAGACATGGAAATGGAAAAAGTTCCCTGGTATGACAACGCCTACTTTATCAGCGAAGCTGTTTCTGTTAAGAAAGATTCGTTTATTTTTGATCCTGTCTCGCTGGTGCCATGCCTTGCTCTCGACCCGAAAAAAGAGGACAAAATACTGGATATGTGCGCTGCACCGGGAACGAAAACATTTATCATTTCGTTTCTCACAAGAAACGAGGCGCACATAACTGCCAACGACATAAGTCGGCTCCGGGTAAAGCGCCTCAAGGGCATAGTGAATAAATATGGCCTCAGCACGGAAGTTCTTAACATGTCAGGTCGCAAAATAGCCGGTTCGTTCAGCAAGATACTTCTTGATGCACCATGCAGCGGCGAAGGCATGGTGAACAAAAACGAAAAGTTGTTTGAGCATTGGTCGGAAAAACGCATCAGACTGATTTCGAAGAAGCAGAAGAAACTCATAGCCCATGCTTTTGAACTGCTGGAATGGGGCGGGACGCTCATCTACTCTACATGCACCTTTTCTCCTGAAGAAAATGAGGAAGTTGTTGATTTTCTATTGAGCAAATACAAGGACGCGAAGCTGATTGACATTGATGTGAATATTGTTCATGCTAAAGGGTTGGTAGAATGGGATGTCAAAAAATATGACAGCAGTTTGGCGAAGTGCTTCCGCATCTACCCCCAGCACAACAACACAGGCGGGTTTTTCGTCGCCAAAATGGTCAAGGGGTAACTTGATTAGGGAAGAGCGTTCCTGTATTCTGCGTATATGATATGTATTATTGTCTTTCCGCTGTATGTGTTTCCTTCAATAAGCACATTGTTAGACCACGTGTAATCGCCTGCAGTTTTGATATTTTTTTCACTGACTGAGGTTCTGAAGAATTGATCTGGTGTAAGTTCTGCAGAAAAATCCTCGTATCCATCAATCGTCGGTAGATTGTTATAATAACTTACAACATCGCCAATGCCATCGTCAGCACAGAAGTATAAATTGGCTTTGTATAGAATGCCTTCGGTTATCTCACCCTGAGCGTTTCTCGTTCCACTGTTTATTTGTGAATTGAATGTTTTGCCTACGAGAGTACTCTTCGGATACAAAAATGCGCTAGAAGGAAAATCCGGCGGCATTGCAGTTGTTTTTTCTATAAAACTAAGTTCAGATGGTGGCCAATCTCCGCATAGCTTAGCAGATCCTGTATTTTGTTGAGGTAGCTGTGGGGGTAAATTATTTGCCGGATTGTTTTGAACATTGACTGGATATTGTGTTTGTTGGGCACAACCAGATATAACTAGAATTGATACAACAAGCAATGCAAGTAAAATAACCTTCATTATTATTTAGATACCATCTTAGATATTTTAAGGCTTATTTGATGTAAACATCGTTTGCGGGTAGTATTCCTCCCCACTACCCCTCAAATCACGGAAAAATCACTATGGTAATGTTTATATATTGGGGATAAAAATAGTAGTTATAGACAAATTGGAGTTAGTTAGATGAAGATTTACACATTCTTGGCCGTCCTTATTTTACTTAGTGTACCTACCTTTGCCTTCACTATTATTGTACCTGAAGAAACACAAATCGTGAATGTCGGAACCTCCAAAGAAGTCAACATCAGTGTATACAGCACAAAGAGCGATGATATTTCCTTCAGTATCCTTGATTCAAAACCATGGATATCCCAAAGCACAGAATTGATGCATTTAGACAGCGGCGACACGGAAACACTCACCATATTTATCACACCTTTCCTTGACACCATGCCGGCCCACTATAAGATAGGGCTTCTGGCTGAATCGCCAACAGGCGAGCAGCAGAGCAAGTTCATGTTTGTAAATGTTGAGAAAATAAACAGTGTTGAGATCGACAAAGTAGAAATTACCGGAAATTACACACCTACCGGCTACGCCAACATAAATGTTATAATCAGAAACTACAAACCGAAAACCGTCCAAAATCTGAAAGTCTCAGCATACATAAGTTCACCTTCTACGAAGCTCATAGAGTTTGACCAGAACATTGACAGTTTGGATTCTGGCGAAATGAAGAACATAACATACAATTTCATAATACCGAAAATGGCAAAGTCCGGCCTCTATACCTTTGGTGTGAAAATTGACGACAACGGCGAAACACGGGAGAAGGTAAGAACTTTCCTGGTCTCAAGCCAGGCAAAGTTCACGGAGACTTTCAGTCAGCAACCACAAGTGCTGGGATTCAGCAGGACAATCACAGTGACAAACATAGGCAACTTTGCTGACGATGCAACCGTAACAGCTATCTTGTCGCCTTTTGAAGCCGCATTCTATTCAGGTGAAAAGCCACTGTCCATAATCAACAGCGAGTTTACGTGGGTGCTGGACAGCATCAACCCGGGCGAATCCAGGACCCTATATTATAGGGTTGATTATACATCACTTTTCCTGTTTTTGATTGTCATAGGCTTTGCTGTCTGGATATTCCTCTACAAGGTAAGAATCATTCGCATAAAGAAATTCATACTTGAGAAAAAATTCATAGAAGAAGGCGAGGAATTCACTGTAGGCATTGAAATAGCAAACTCAACAGGCAGGAAAATTGAAAACGTAACTGTGAAGGATTTCATACCTTCAGTCTTCGACATAAAGGAAGGTGAGGGCCTGAAGCCTGTGAAGAAGAAAACAGCGGCCGGCGCTGAGCTTACCTGGAAACTAAAGGATGTTCACAAGAACGAGGTAAGAATACTTTCCTATAAGATCCTTCCTGTCTTTGGCGTTCATGGCACCATAAGGCTTCCCCAGGCTGCGGTTTCGTTTATGGGCAGGAAAAAAGAGATTGAAATAAAGTCTGCCTTCGCGAACATTGGTGTTGAAACAGAAAATTACGGAGAAAGCCACAGGTTTTCAAGGAAAAGGAAAGAGTAGAACATACAGACAGTAAATCATGTATTTTTCCTCAAAAATTTTCATAAAAAACTTTTTCACACAGTCTTTTTACCTGTTTTTTCGCAAAAAAATCTTTATTAGTAAAGAAAACGAATCTTAATTATGAAAATTTCTATTTCCAAATGCGTTGAGTGCAAAAAGAACAGACTTGTTGACAGAGTTGGAGATAGATGGATATGTTTTGCCTGCAAACAGAAGATTGGAAAGGTTGCTCTTACAAAAAGTATAACAGAATTTGTCAATAATTAAGCCCCTTTCTTCGCAAGAAAGTGGCTTGCGGTCAAAGAACATATTATAAAGGTGCATTTCTGGTTTTTACTGATTTTAAGAAGATTTTCATCATAGTGTCTTTATGGATTTTCTATATCCTCTCAGAATCCTTGCAGAACGACAGTTAACTAGAAGAGAAATCCAGTTGATACAGAAAGGTAAACCAATATATGTCCCAGGTGACGCTACGATAAAATGTTATCAACGTGATGGCAATCTCGTAGAATCTTATACACAGTTTTTCAAAAGTCCTAATCCAATTTCTCCTTTAGAACTATGTCAATTTAAAAGAGAAACCCGAACATATACGGCTGATGGTAGACTTACAGAAATATCAATAGAAGACAATAATGGCACCAAAAAACAAATCAAATACGACCCGCCTGGACGATTTGTTGGCAAAACTCAAAAAGAGAAAAAAGCTGCCTGATTCTTTATCCTATGCATTTTCCTTGACTTCGTGCTTTTTGCCGTGGCGCACCTGGACAAAAATCTCAGCTGCAATGAGCAGAATGAATACATAGACAAATACTATGTTCTGGATTTTCAGGTAGGCGGCCAGCATCAAAAGTGCTACCAATACCACTACAACATCTATGAGTTCGATTTTCATAAAAATACCTACTTTAATTTCAACCAATAATAATACATAATGAAAAGAATTAATATTCCTAAAAAAGATGAAAAACTAGCTGAATTTCTTGGCGTGTGCTTTGGGGACGGATGCATCTGTATAGACAGGAAAACCCATACATATTCCCTTTTCATTACAGGTCATTTGATCAATGACGAGCTATATATCAAAAATTACCTTTATCAAAATATCAAACTTCTTTTCTGTATCGAACCAAAAATCGTAAATCAAAAAGGAAATACATTGTTGCTATATGTCAGGTCTAAAGAATTGGTCGAGTTTTTAAGCCGGATTGGAATGCAAGTAGGCAAAAAGAATAACCTAAAAATACCAAATTGGATTAAATATGATGCTAATTTTATGAAAGCCTTCTTAAGAGGTTTCACTGATACCGACGGAAGCCTGACATTCAAAAAACGATATAGAAAAATACACTATTATCCTACAATTTCCATTTCATCAATTAACAAAAATTTAATTGAAACAGCTCACATATTCCTGAATAAGAACGGATTCAAGAGCGGCAAAATAGTTAAGACGTTCGACAAGATCGATGGATATTCAAAAACCTATCCCCACTATAGGCTATTTCTTTATGGCAAAGATAATCTGGAAAAGTGGATCAGCCTTATTGGATTCACAAACATGAAGCACAAATCCAAATACCTAGTTTGGAAAAAGCTTGGACACTCTCCGCCGTATTCTATAACTGAAAATAGAATAAAAATAATAGAAAATCCCCTGAGCGAGATTTGAATTTGTGCAGCCGATACCTCGATAGCGGCAGTCTCACAACCTCGCGGTGTCTACAGAACACGTACTGGTGTCAAATACACTTTTTGGGCGTATTAGGCTACAGCCGCGCGCTCTTTCTCGAAACTTTTCGTTCTTGTGAAATCGAAAAGCTCAACCGTTGAGCTATCAGGGGATACTACTACAAGCGTTTTGTTATTATTTAAAACTTCTCTGCTATTTTCCGAAATTCAGAAGAACCCAGAACAACAGAATCAGAAGGATAACACCTATGGCAACAATCAGTTCGCGCACCAGACCCCTCTCTTTTTTCGGCATAATACCATATATCGCTGGACGTTAAAAAGCTTGCTAATCACTTTACCTGCTGCGTGCTACTGGAAGAACAAACAGGACATCTGAGAGAAGGATAAAGCCATATATAGCTGCAGGAGTCGCACTTGTATTTCTTAGCCGGTTTCTTAGGGTATTTCAGCTGCCTTTTGCTCGCTTCCTCAAGAAGCTCTATGTCCTCGTGAGTGAGCCAGCCGCGAACCTTCAAAAGTTTTGACTTCATAATTATCAACTAGCGTTTCCGCTACTGTCAGTGATGTTAAACATTCTTTTCGCTTCCAAATCGCAATAACACGTAAAAGCTCTGGTAGCATCTTTGTAACCTATGGCATGCTTTCTAAGAAGATCAATACAAGCTTTCACGCCCATATTGTATGCTCTTGTTTGTTCCATTTCAGGCAGACCTTCACTTTGCAGCTCGTATAACCATGTTGACCTTCTGAGTGTCTTTAGGTTTCTAGCTTGTTCGTCAGCAGTAGTCGCATCATCCATAGAAGCAACTGCATCGATTATTCTACTATTATAAAATCTTGAATCGTCACTAGGTACACCTGCCAATAGCTCTTCAGCGAATTTTTCATATCCCATTTTGACCACACCATTGTCAGGTAAAGGTTTTCTTTGTGAAAAACCACCGCAATAGTGCAGTGGTTTTTACACCTAACATACCACAAATAATATCATCCTAACAATGCGGTATGTTTAGGTACCCAAGACTCTTACATCTTGTAACTTCTATTTAGTAACAAAAGCTTATAAAGGTTCTGGGCGTGAAATATACTTATGAGGGGATCACGTTCAGTGGTCGAAAAAAAGCTAGCGGACGGCACTACATTAAAACTAATAGAGCACGAGAAAACGTCGCCGCGTTACCAGCTTAATCTTGTAGACAGCTTTATCACATACCAGTTTCCGACAACCGAGCGCTTGAAGGAAGAACAGGTTAGGGGTATTTACGATTCTGTAAATTCTAGTGGTGATTTTCAGCGTGTTCTTAAATCCTATGGCCGGTCCGCTTTTTTGACTGCGCAAAACCGCCATTTTAGCAGAAAAAAATAAACTTATTGAAAATGTCCAAAATTGTAAACTTTAAATGCCTTGGCACGCTAAATAATGAGAGGTTGGCGACCATAGCGGAGAGGGTAGACCCAAACCCATTTCGAACTTGGAAGTGAATCTCTCCAGCGATATGGTTAGTACTAAGCGAGAGCTTGGAAACGCCTGTACGTCGCTTACCATTTTAATCTTTCTTAGAAAGAAAGATTAATCAAAGAAAAATCATAGTTACGGTGAAAAAATTGTCATGCTTCCAAGTCTTCTCCAAAAAATAACAAATTAGATGAAGGACTTTATGATTATTTAGACAAGAGATTTGGTTCGTCAGGTGCAGAGCAAAACTTTGCACCTTAGAGATATGCCTCGGTGGTGTAGAGCACCTTTTTAGAAAAAAGCTGCACCAAAAATGCAGTAGAAAAGGTGCGCAGATTGGCCTAGCATAGTGGCCTGTCACGCCGCTGACCCGGGTTCAAATCCCGGCCGAGGCGCGGGCCTGTAGCTCAGCCTGGTAGAGCATCGGCCTTTTACGTCCATGGTGACAGCATGGAATTGCGGCACCTGGAATGTAGATAGCCGGGTGTCGCGGGTTCGAATCCCGTCGGGCCCATACAGCCCTTTCTTAGAAAGAAAGCGCTGGCGGAAAGAAGGCTTGCGGTCAAAAGAAATATTATATTAGTAGAAGAAAATCTGACAAAAAGAAATAATATGTTTCTTTTTCCAAGGTTTTTCTTTCCCAAAGAAAAAGCTTAATGGTGAAAAAATTGGATCGCAACACAACCCAATATGAAGCCTGCTGGTTTGAAATAAAATCACAGACGGGGAGAATACTTACAAGGAATCGCGAAGAATTCCTGCAAAAATCAGAAGCACTTTCACATTTGCAGGAAGTTACGCTTTACAAGATTGAAAAAACATTTTCCGGAATGGAAAAAAACCGCATATTTTTTTGCGGCTTTCTCAGATAGAGGGTGTAAAAATGGTCACAAAAAAGAAAGAAGAATCTGATATTGACATATTCCAGAGCAACCTAGTTCCAAAACATGAAATACTTGGCGGCGAGGAAAAATCCGAACTTTTGAAAAAACTCAATGTTTCCTTGAAGCAATTGCCGCGCATAAAGGAAGACGATCCTGTAGTAAAAATGATTCAGGGAAAACACGGCGATGTGGTCAAGATAACAAGAAAATCTCTGGTTGCAGGCGAGTATATTTATTACAGAGTCATTGTTTAATTAATTCATGGTGAAAAAATGGAAGAATACAAAGCGCTTTTGAGATCGTTCAAGAAATCTGTAGGTTTTGTAGATCACCAGATAAAATCTTTTGACGAATTCATAGATACACGGGTACAAAAGATAATAGATGAAATTGGCGAGATTGAACTGGAAACACCAGAACTGGCGGAGTTCCGCATAAAACTCGGCAAAGTAAGAATACCAAAACCGCTTGTAAAGGAAGCGGACGGCGCCACCCGACCAATAACACCAATGGAGTCACGTATTCGTGATTTGACTTATTCTTCTCCTATTTTTGTTGAAATGGTACCTGTCATAAACGGCGTTGAACAGGAGCCACAGGAAGTTAAGCTCGGCGACCTGCCAATAATGCTCAAGTCAAAGCTTTGTGTTCTCAACGGTATGACCCGCGAAGAACTGGTAGAAAGCGGCGAGGATCCTGACGACCCTGGCGGCTATTTTATAATAAACGGCACAGAGCGCGTAATAGTCATGGTGGAAGAAGTTCTGTCAAACAGGCCAATAATCGAGGAAAAGAATGGTCTTGAAACAGCACGTATCAACAGTGAATCTTCCGGCTTTGTCCAGCGCCATACGATAGAACGCAAGAATGGGATAGTAACCATATCATTTGCAAATCTGAAGAAACTGCCGGTTGTCGTACTTCTGCGCGCCCTAGGTATGGAAACTGATAAGGAAATTGTCGAGGCAATAGCGAAGACAGATGCTGAAAAACAGGAGATGTACTTCAACCTTTACGAATTTGACGTCAAAACACCAGAAGACGCAAAGGAGTTCATAGGCAACAAACTCAGGATACCACAGAAAGAATACCGCGACAAGAGAATAACTGACATAATGGACAAGTACCTGCTTCCGCACCTGGGCCAGAAAAAGGCCGACCGTGCAAAGAAGAGCTTTTACCTTTCACAGGTAATCCGAAAAGTCCTCAAGCTCGGGTTGGAAGACATAGAAGAGCAAGATATAGATCATTATGAAAACAAAAGATTGCGCATGGTCTCGGACTTCATGGAAATTTTGTTCCGCTCCATACTTCTCGGAAAATACGGCCTAGTATCAAGAATAATATACTCATATCAAAAACTGGTCAAAAGAGGCAAGATGCCTTCAATAAAATCCATAGTGGAGAGCGACTACCTAACAAAGAGAATCATATCACACATGGCAACGGGTCAGTGGATCGGCGGCCGTACAGGTGTCTGTCAAAGGTTGGAAAGAACGAATCATGTGAGAACCATTGCGCATCTGAGAAACGTTATTTCTCCTCTTTCTGCATCACAGGAACATTTCGAGGCCCGTGCTTTGCATGCTACCCACTGGGGTCGTTTGTGTGCGGAAGAGACACCAGAAGGCGTAAACATCGGACTCCGTAAATACCTCGGTCTATTTGCCGTGATAACAGAAACGAGCAAAGACGTAGATACGGTCAGAGATTTCATCAAAAAAGAAGCGACACATGACGGCATCATAATATTTCTCAACGGCGAAATAGTAGGAAACACAAGCAAGCCGGAAGAATTTGTCAATAAACTAAGGCATAAAAGACGCACCGGTTCGCTGGACCCGCACATAAGCATAGTTCATGTACCGGAATTTGAAGAAGTCCACATCAATACGGACTCTGGTAGGCTACAGAGACCACTGATAGTCGTGGAGAACGGAAAATCATTGTTTACCCATGACCACGTTGAAAAACTTCAGGCAGAGGAAATAACATGGCACAACCTGATAAGAGAAGGAGTACTCGAATACCTGGATGCAGAAGAAGAAAACAATGCCCTTGTGGCGATAAGAAAAGATGCCATAACAAAAGAACATTCACATTTGGAAATAGATCCTGGTGTAACTCTAGGTTTGTCAGCATCGCTTGTGCCTTTTGCATCTCACAACAGAGGTGACCGAGTAAACTTCGGTGCCAAGATGTCCGGACAGTCACTGGGAATCTTTGCAACAAACTACATGATGAGAACGGACACGAAGTCGGACGTACTTATTTATTCACAGGTTCCGCTGATCAATACCATAGTTGGCGAGGAAGTGGATATGGACAGCCACCCACAGGGCCAGAACATAACAATTGCAGTCATGAGTTTCAACGGCTACAACATGGAAGACGGAATAGTTTTTAACAAGGCTTCACTGGAAAGAGGATTCGGACGCTCAGTGTTCTTCAGAAGCTATGCAACCGAGGAAAAGAAATACTGGGGAATCGAAAAGGATGAAATAAAAATCCCTGACAAAGCCGTCAATGGCTACAGGACTGAAGAGGCCTATGCAAACCTGGGACAGGACGGCATAGTCAACAGGGAGACTTCTGTGGAATCAGGCGATGTGCTAATAGGAAAAGTGTCGCCATTGCGTTTCTTCGGGCCAGTGGAAAGCTTCATGGTGGAAACAGAAAACCGCCGTGAAACCAGCGAGACCATAAGACACGGTGAGGAAGGCATAATTGACAATGTTATAATTACAGAGACCATAAGTGGCAACAGGCTTGTAAAGATAAACGTCCGCAGCGACAGAATACCAGAGCTGGGCGACAAGTTCGCATCAAGACACGGACAAAAGGGCGTAATGGGACTAATAGTTCCAGAAGAGGATATGCCTTTCACCGCTGATGGCGTAACACCGGACATAATCATAAATCCCCATGCCATACCAAGCAGGATGACGCTGGGACAACTGCTGGAGATCATAGCAGCAAAAGCCTCGGCACTTTCAGGAAAGGAAATTGATTGTTCTGTTTTCAATGAGATAAGCGAGGATGCCATAAGAGACAGCCTCATTAAGCTCGGCTTCCGCGACGACGGGAAAGAAGCCATGTATGATGGAACGACGGGCAGAACGCTCGAAGCCAGAATACTTATTGGTCCGTGCTACTACCAGAAACTGCACCACATGGTTGCGAACAAAATACAGTCGCGCGCCCGCGGACCGGTAACGCTGCTCACAAAGCAACCTACGGCAGGACGCGCAAAGCAGGGCGGACTGCGACTGGGAGAAATGGAAAAGGACTGCTTAATAGCACATGGCGCGGCGCTGCTGCTCAAAGAGCGCTTTAGCAGCGACAAATACAAGATACCGATATGTGACAAGTGCGGCCTTGTGGCTATTGAGGATTTCACCAAGGGCAAAAAATACTGCCCTGTATGCAAGAAAACAAAAATCATAGATGTTGAAATGTCCTATGCATTCAAGCTCATGCTGGATGAACTGAAGTGTATGGGAATCTATCCAAAGGTCCGTGTAGAGGAATAAGCTCCTTTCTTTAGGAAAGAAAGTAGCTTGCAGTCAAAGAAAATATTATAAAAGGAGACGAAAAAGACAAAAAAGTAATATTGAAGACAAGATCTGGAGGAACCCCTGTTCTTTGGGGTGAAATCTAGACCTTTCTTGCAAGAAAGGGATCGATAATGACCACAATAAAAAGCATTGAATTCGGCTTCATGTCGCCGAAGACCATAAAGGAAATGTCATCCATAAAGATAGAACATGCTGAGTTGTACGATCCGGACGGCTATCCAATAGACGGTGGCCTGACGGACTTGCATTTGGGTGTGGTTGATCCTGGTCTTCGCTGCAGGACGTGCGGCGGAACAATCGGACAGTGCCTGGGCCACTTTGGCTACCTAGAACTGATAAAGCCTGTTGTTCATCCGCTATATGGAAAGAAAATCTACATGATGCTCCGCTCCATATGCCGCAAATGCTCCAAGCCGCTTGCCCATGATGAGGATGTCAAGCAGATGAAGAATGCACTCAATGAAATATACAAGAAAAAGAAGGCGACATGTCCGCACTGCGGCGAGAAGCAGAAGGAACTGGAATTCCAGAAACCAACTTCATACAGGGAAGGCAAGGTTGAGCTAACCAGCGAAGAGGTAAGGCAAAGACTGGAAAGAATGACTGATGAAGATGTCAAGCAGATGAAGATCGAAGGTGGCAGACCTGAATGGTTTGTGCTAACAATACTTCCAGTACCGCCGGTAACTGTACGGCCTTCAATAACGCTGGAAACAGGCGAGAGATCAGAGGATGACCTCACTCATAAGCTTGTTGATGTGGTAAGAATAAATGAAAGACTTAGGAAGAATCTGGAAATAGGCGCGCCTGATTTCATAATAGCAGACATATGGGAGCTGCTTCAGTATCACATTTCTACTTTGATGAGCAATGAAATTTCTACGTTACCGCCGGCGCGTCACAGGAGCGGCCGGGCGCTGAAGACGCTCATGCAAAGACTGAGCAAGAAGGAAGGCCGCTTTCGTGGAAACCTTTCAGGAAAGCGTGTAAACTTCTCTGCGCGTACCGTAATATCACCTGATCCACGCATATCGATAAACGAAGTCGGTGTGCCTTTGGAAATAGCAAAGGAACTTACGCTGCAGATAACACTCACAAAGAACAACATCAACGAGATGAAAAAATATGTGCTAAACGGGTCAAATGTGCATCCCGGCGCCAACTACATACTACGGTCAGACGGCGTCAGGAAGAAAATAACAGAGGATAACAAGAAAGATATAGCCGAGGAACTGGATGTCGGCTACATAGTTGAAAGACACCTTATGGACAATGACATAACACTTTTGAACAGGCAACCATCGCTGCACAGGATGTCAATGATGGCGCATCGTGCAAAGATAATGCCTTACCAGACACTGCGCATAAATCTGGCGGTTACCATACCGTACAACGCAGACTTTGACGGTGACGAAATGAACTTGCATGTGCCTCAGACTGAAGAGGCACAGACAGAGGCAGAAATGCTTATGCTTGTGGAGAAGCACATACGCTCTCCGAGATACGGCTCGCCTATCATATCAGCCAAGCACGACCATGTTACAGGCGCGTATATGCTTACAAAAAAAGACGCCAAATTTTCACGCAAGGAAACTGCTGAGCTGTTGTTTGCAATAGGCATAGAAGACTTTGAAATGAAAGAAGAATACACGGGCCGTGAAATATTCAGCATGCTGCTTCCAAAGGATCTCAATCTCGAATTCAAATCATCAGTATACAGCTCAGGCTTTGATGATGAAATGGTTGTCATAAAGAATGGCATGCTCAAGAAAGGTATTATTGATGATGACGCGCTGGGCGAAAAGACAGGAAAACTTATAGATGCCATGGAAAAGAAATACGGAAGCGAAGCTGCACGCATTTTCATTGATCGTTTAACAAGGCTTGTGCTGGATGTCGTGACGAAGAAAGGATTCAGCATATCTGTATCAGACACGAACCTGACGGAGAAGGCGAAGAAGCGCATTGAAAAGTCTACCGAAGAATATCAGGAGAACACTGACAAACTGATAAAGGATTTCCATGCGGGCAGGATAGAATCAACAGCCGGCATGACAAAGAAGATGATTTTTGAAAACAGAATACTACAGATGGGCAGCATGAACTCCAACACCGCAGGCGAGATAGTAAAAGCCGACCTGCCGCTGAATTCTTCAGTAATGATGGCGGTAACAGGCGCAAGAGGCTCTTTCGTTAACCTGACACAGATGTGCGCCTTCATCGGACAGGAAGCTCTTGAAGGAGAAAGAATACATAGAGGCTATACAGGACGCACCACATCTCATTTCAAGCGTGGCGACATAGGACTGAAAGCCTGCGGCTACGTAAGCCATGGCTACAAGAAAGGCCTTGATCCGTTTGAATTTTTCTTCGATGCCATGAACAGCCGCGAGAACCTCATGGACAAATCACTACACACGCGTCACTCTGGATACATGGAACGACGTCTGGTAAATGCGTTGCAGGATCTGCGTGTAGAATACGACGGAACTGTGCGCGACTCAAAGAATCATATTATTCAGTTCGTTGCCGGTGAGGATGGTGTTGATCCGGCCAAATCAGACAGCGGCGAAGTCAATATTGAGAGGATATTAGAGTAATATGGAATTAATCGACATTGCGGGAAAAGGTGTGTGCAACGCGTTTGTTGGAAAAGGCACACGACCTATCGGACGTGGAACTATAATGAGATGCGTAAAAAGATATGCACAAGAACATTATTCGCAGTCTTTAACTGATGGGGGAACTAATCTCTACCGCGCTGCTGAAAAAGCACTTCAGGTGCTGGAAGATAGTTGGCGAGTGGGCAGAACAGGCGAAAAATACGCTTGGATAGGGTGATAATCATGGATGAAATAAAAATATTGCCGAAAAAAATCATGGAGAATTTTGAAGCGTACTGCAAAAAGCATGGACTGAGCGGCAAACAACGGGAAGAAAAACTTGAGCAGTTCAAGAAGGCTTTTGAAAAATACAAGTATGAGCCAGGCGAAGCCATAGGCGTCATAGCTGCCCAGTCCATAAGCGAACCTGCAACGCAAATGTCGCTAGACGGAAGCGAAAAAGTTATTGTCAAATACAAGGATGAAATAAGAATAGCAGAAATTGGCAACTTTATTGACACTGTTGTACAAGAAGGACAACATGTTGACGGGTGGGATGTATGTGATATTTCTCAGAATAATGTTTTTGTCCCAAGCATAAACAGCGATGAAAAAATAGAATGGAAACGCGTGCTTGCTGTAAGTAGGCATGAAGCGCCAAAAAGATTGCTTAAGATAAAAACGCGCTCAGGAAGACAGATAATTGCCACAGATTCGCACTCTTTTGTAGTCAGAGAAGGCAATAAAATAAAGGCAATAGCAGGCACGGAATTAAACGCAGGCAGGAGAATACCATCACTCAAATTCTTGCCAGAAAATTGTTTGCATGAAATAAGAGTAAAATCTTATGTTGGGGAGAATGCTATAAACAGAAAAAACATCCCTGAAACAATGCCGCTTGATGAAACGTTCGGATTTTTTGTAGGTGCATATCTTTCAGAAGGCAACGCAACAAATAATTACATCAACATCTCAAATACAAATGAAGATTTCCAGACAATTGTAAGGGCATTTGCAGAGTCCTATGGCTTGACACATAACGAGTACGATAACTTCAGAGGTTTCAAAAAAGGTCATGATATAAGAGTAAATTCTGCTCTTATTTCCAAATTGCTCAAGAAAACATGCAATACGGGCTCAAAAAACAAGAAAGTACCTGAATTTGCTTTCAGCGCGCAAGAAATCTTTGTAAAAGGCCTGTTGAGAGGTTATTTCGATGGTGATGGATCAGTTTCTATAGAGCGGCAAGTCATCCGTGCGTCTTCGAATTCAAAAGAGCTCCTTGATGGAATTGCCCTGTTGCTGGCAAGATTTGGAATATTTGCCGTAAAGCATTACTCTAAACAACACTGGCTTATAATAGGTCATAAATATGCCAGACGGTTCAGTGAAAAAATAGGATTTGTATCACAATTAAAAAGAGAGAAATTAGACAAGTTATGTTTGATAAAAACTAAACAGGACTACATAGACGTATTTGATGGATTTGACAACCTGTTTGAGGAAACTGCAAGAAAGCTGAAATATCCCAGCAGATATGTAAACAGCTCCACAAAAAGACAAAAGATTGGCAGAGAGGCACTTCTAAGGCACATGGAAATATTCGAAGCATTTTCAAGAAAGAATAATGTCGACATAAAAAATGAACTTAAATTAATGAGACAGATGTATGAGGCTGACGTTGTCTGGGACGAAATAATTGAAATGGAAAAAGTGCAGCCATCCTCAGAGTACGTTTATGACTTCACTGTTGAAGGCACAGAAACCTTCACCACTTTCGACGGAATCATAACACACAATACGATGCGTTCCTATACGATGGCTTCCCAATCTGACAGACTAAGCAAGGTTACGCACGGCCTTCCAAGACTGATAGAAATATTTGACGCACGCAAAACTTTCGAAAAGAATATGATAATTTATCTTACAAAGGAATACAACACAAAGGACAAGGCAAAAGAAATAGCCGGCAAAATAAAAGCGTTGGATATGAGCGGCATAGTAGTTTACGATTCCATAGACCTGGTCAACCTACAAATCGAGTTGGAGCTGGAGAAGGAAAGCTACAAGGATCTGGTGAAGGAACTTCTGGAAAAACACATAAAGGACTGCGATGTCTCGACCAGAGGGAAAAATATTTACATAAAACCGAAAAAAGACAATGTGAAGAATCTCAGGAAGATAAAAAGCAAGGTGATGAAAATTCATACTCATGGTGTAAAGGGCGTGGATAATGTTGTTGTCATAAAGGAAGAAGACGACTGGATAATACAAACCACTGGAACAAACCTCAAAAAAATACTGAAGTTCGAGGGTGTGGACATTGCACGGACAAAGACAAATGATATTCATCAGGTTTATGATGTACTTGGCATTGAAGCCGCACGCAACATGATTCTGAACGAATCAAAGGAAACACTGGATGAGCAGGGCCTTGATGTCGACGTAAGACACCTAATGCTTCTAGCGGATATGATGACCTTTGACGGAACAATAAAAGACATAGGCCGTTACGGCGTTGCTGGCAAAAAGGCCAGCGTACTTGCTCGTGCTAACTTCGAGGAAACAAAGAAACACCTGATAAATGCCTCGTTCTACGGCGAAAAGGACAAGCTGGAAGGAATAATTGAAAATATCCTTGTTGGTCAGATAGCTCCGGTCGGCACAGGAATGGTTGAACTGGCCGTAGACATGGAAAAAATGGGCAAGATGCGCAAACCAAAGGAGTAATTGAAATGGCAAAAGATGACAAAATGATAATAGGCGCCAAGCAGATAATCGCTGAAATAAAGAACGGTAAGGTAAAGAAAGTCTTTGTTGCGAAGAACTGTCCCAAAGCGCTTACAGAAAAGCTGATTAATGTAAAGGTGGAAACATTCGACGGCGACCAAACACAACTTGGCACAAAACTAGGAAAACCTTTCCCTGTCGCCATGGTTGGCTTCAAGGACATATACGCTGAGCTAAAATAAGAGGATAATATGAAAGTAACGCTTGACCAGAACGCAATCCAGTCAATGAATATATTCCAGACCCTTACCGGTGCTTCGGTAGTGGACTCCATAAGTGAAGATGACGAGATATATTTTGTTATCGCCCAGGGCCAGTACGGCTCAACGGTCGGCAAGAACGGGTCAAAAATAAAGAATGCTGAACGGGTCTTCAAAAAAAGCATAAAAGTTTTTGAATATGCGGAAACCCTGGAAGATTTTGTAAAGAATATTATCCCTGGACTTCAGGAATTCTCGCTGAAGGACAATGTCATATCAGTAAAAATCAAGCCCTCAGAAAGGGCTCGGGTAATAGGCAAAAACGGCAGAAATATCAAGGTGATAAACAAGTTTCTGCAGCGCCTGTTTGACATCAAGGCGCTAAAAATCAAGTGATTAATGATAGTTTTTAAGCTTTACATCATAATTTACCGAAGAGAAAGTGATTAGAATGGCAGGCGAATTTGCAGCAAGAAAACTGAAAAGAGACCGGAAGAGGTACAAGTGGAAGCAGATTAAATATAGAAATAGGATTCTCAAGCTGAAGAAAAGAAAAGATCCTTTGGAAGGCTCTCCACAGGCCAAGGGCATCGTTCTTGAGAAGCGAATAGTGGAACAGAAGCAGCCTCACTCGGGGCTTATCAAATGTGTAAGGGTCAGGCTAATTAAAAACGGCAAGCAGATAACTGCACACGTACCAAGAACAGGCGCAATAAATCACGTTTCCGAGCATGACCAGGTTGTTGTTGAGGGCATTGGAGGCAGCCAGGGCGGTGCCGTCGGAAGCATGTCTGGTGTGAAATACGCAGTTGTCAAGGTAAATGATATTTCTCTGGAAATGATAAGAACGGGCAGAAAGCAGAAATCGTTGAAGTGATGTTATGAGACAAGCTAATAATGAAATGGATCAAGATGACAGACCGCCCGGAAGAGGCCGTATGGGTGATAGAAGAGATGACAGAAGGCCATATCAAAGACCGGAAAGAAAACCGCGAAAAATAATCAAGCCTGTCAAGAAAAGGGAAAAAACGGTTTTTGATGTCAAACTTTTTAACCGATGGGATTCCAATGTTGCTGTAAATGATCCCAGTCTTAAAGGCTACATAAATCTTGATCCAAAAATACTACCACGCTCTGCAGGCACCCAGCGCGGACGTTTTCACAAATCAAGGATGCATATTGTTGAAAGGCTTGCACTAAAAATGCTTGTTTCGGGCCATGTTGGCAAAAAACACCGGCTCACGTCGGGCAAATTCTCTGGAAATTATACAAACGTCATTGGTGTAGTTGAGCAGGCAATGGGAATAATTGAAAAGAAGGAAAACAAAAACCCAATAGAAGTTCTCGTCAGGGCAATAGAAAACGCGGCCCTGCGCGAAGAAGTTATTTCTTTCCAGATGGGAAGCATAATGGCGCGTGAGTCAGTCATAACAGCGCCTCAGAGGCGTGTTGACAAGACACTAAGAGCTATAGCGCAAAGCACCTACAGACGCTCGTTCAACAAAAAGAAAGGTCTAGCAGAAGCTTTGGC
>JBBSYB010000048.1:0-2284 GCA_038045465.1 Candidatus Aenigmatarchaeota archaeon
TATGGAGACTCAAATAAAAGTTCTCGAAAAGGTCAAGTTGAAAAAACCTATTCTGATAGAAGGACTACCAGGCATAGGCAATGTAGGGCGTGTGGCTGCCGGCTACCTGATAAACGAACTTAAGATGAAGAAATTTGCAGAACTTTATTCACCGCATTTTCTTCCACTAGTTCTGCTGCAAAATGACTCAGTAGTCAGCATGCTAAAGTGCGAGTTTTATTATCACAAAAGCCGCAAAGGCGATATCATTATACTGACCGGAGATACGCAAAGCATAACGCCAGAAGGTCACTACGAAATATGTGTAAAAATAATTGATTTTGTAAGCAAAATGGGCACAAAGGACATAATAACCTTGGGTGGCTTTGCCGAGGGTAAGGAGATTAGCACTCCGCGTGTCATCGGCGCAGTTAACGATAAGAAAGTTCTCAAAAAATACGAAAAACTTGGCATAGACTTCGGAAAAGAACATCCCATAGGAACTATAGTAGGCGCCTCTGGGCTTCTCCTCGGTTTGGGAAAGCTTTACAACATAAATGGTCTGTGTATCATGGGTGAAACATTTGGTTTGCCGCTGGTAACAGACCCTAAGGCTGCCGACAGCCTTCTCCATGTATTAGTAAAGCTGTTAGGAATAAAGGTTGACATGTCCAAGCTGGAAAAAACAATAAAAGAAATGGAAGATCGCATAGAAAAGACGGACAAAATACATAAGAAAATGCTTCAGCAACTCTCAGAGCCAAAGAAAGGCGAGGACATAAAATACATTGGATGAGTCAAACAAACGCTTAAAAAGTTTGGCTTAGATGGATTACTTTGATTTAACCACTAAAGGTGTACAAATGGCATTCTACGAAGGATTGACGCGTTTTGAAAAGACAAGAATAATATCTGCCCGGGCTCTGCAAATATCCATGGGTGCGCCGTTCCTGATAAAAGCGAACGCTGCTAGCGACCCTAAAAATATAGCTCGACAGGAATTTGAAAAGGATGTGCTGCCCATAACCATAAGGCGGGCCCTTCCTAAAAGGCGATGATAATGGCTAAGGGAAAACTATTGCTACCTAGAGAAAAATATCTGTCAGCAGGTGTCCACATAGGTATGACATCAAAAACAGCGGACATGAAGCGTTTCATATACAAAGTGAGACCCAACGGCCTTGCTGTCCTTAACGTGGGCATGCTGGACAAGAGAATTGAGATTGCAGCAAATATGCTTGCATCCATGAAAAGAATACTTATTGTTTCACGCAAAGAAAACGGCCAGGATCCAGCGAAGAAATTTGCCGAGATAGTTGAAGCAAGGGCCATAACAAAACGTTTCATGCCTGGCTCGCTAACAAACCCGTCTTATAAAGAATTCTTCGAGCCTGAAGTAACCATAGTCGTTGATCCTGCTGCAGACAAGCAAGCAATAAAAGAATCCATACAGATGCGCATCCCCATAATCGGGCTTGCTGATACTTTCAACGACACATCATATATCGATGTTGTCCTGCCGTGCAACAACAAAGGCAAGAAGTCCGTTGCACTGATTCTGTGGCTCCTGGCAAAGCTGATAAAGGAAAAGCGCAACGAGAAGTTCGAGTCAACGCCAGAAGATTTCGGCTACGCTTAACCCTTTTTCTTGGGAAGAAAAAGCCCTACTGGAAAAAGAACATATTATTTTTAGGCGCTACCATTCTGTCGAATATCCGGATAATGCTGTTTAAGCCAAGTTTCTTCTCTGGATATTGTACCTTCATCTTTTCGAACCCATGCGTCGCGCAATGCCCCGAAATGAATATGGTATGCTGTTTGACTATCGTAAACGTCTATGTACTGAAGAGCAACATAGTCATCTCTGTATTCATGCCTCAATTCGACAAATCTTTCTCGAGGACAAGACGGACTGCTCAATTCTCCATGATGTTCGGGTATAAGTCCCATAGAAATGACAGTATTTACGATTTACTTAAGCTTACTTTTTGTACTTCCTGTAAACCAGGTAAATTATTCCTATTACACCTAAAGCAATCAGCAAATACCCTGTGTAATCTGTGGGTACAGTAATAGGAACGCCTGCAACTGAAGGAGCACCCTGAGCTAGCATGTCACTTTCTTTTGCCGCGGTAGCTGCCAGCGTTCCGCCGCTATTATTAAACATTCTCAGCAGTCCGACAAATATGAAAACTATTGACAAAGAAAATACGACAACCCATGAATAGAATTGCGGCTTGAAAAGATGTTCACCCTTGTCTGTTAGAGTGTAATAAACCCACTTGTTTGTGCTGTCCTTCTTTCT
>JBBSYB010000049.1:0-1605 GCA_038045465.1 Candidatus Aenigmatarchaeota archaeon
AGCTGATGCTTTCCGAGGAAGTCGTGTTTTCGCTAAAGAAAGTCGTGAGATGGAACTAGATAAGAAAACGGGACTTAGGGTCAACTTTAAATAATCTAATAGCGTATAAAGTAATACACAATGATGTAATGTGATGTAAAATGATTATATCGAACAGTTCGCCATTAATTTTGCTTTCAACGATAAACAGGGTTGAATTGTTCAGGGAATTGTATGGTAAAGTTTTTATCGCAAATGCCGTGCAGGCAGAAGTCATAGAAAGGGGCAAAAAAGAACACTACGGTGACGCTTTCATAGTCGAAAAATATGTCGGAAGTTTCATATTCGTGAAGGAAGTCGCGAAAAGCGAAGAGCTTTCGAAACTGAAATCCGCGCTAGGCGCGGGCGAGGCAGAATCAATAATGCTGTGCAAGCAAGAGCATGCGGAAATGCTAATAATTGACGACTGGAAATCAAGGAAAATCGCGGAGTCCGAAGGAATAAGATGCAAAAGCACTCTTGGCGTGCTTTTTGAAGCGCTGCAAAAAAACAAGATGACGTTGGACGAATACGAGCAGTCCATAAAAAAACTTGCGCAGTCTGCGTGGATCTCGGGCGCCGTGGTGGCGGAGTTTTTGAATGCAGCATACGATCTCCGAGGTGGTAAAAATGAAATTTGAAAGAGTAAGCCTGACTTTGCCGGGCGAGATGCTTGAGAAATCTGACAAGATAGCAAAAGAGAGAAAAGAAGACAGGTCTACAGTCATGCGCGAGCTACTGTCGCGAGGTCTTAATGACTATTTGGAAAAATCGACGATCAAGCTCTATTCGGATGGCGTAATTTCGCTTGGGAAAGCGTCGGAAATAGCCTGCGTGTCTATATGGAAATTCATCGACCTGCTGAAAGAAAACAAGGTCGCTATAAAATATGATATCGATGACATGAAGAAGGATATGATATAAAAGATGAATAAAAGATACAATCACGACGAGAAATCCGATTCGCTGTTCATCTGCATCAGAGAAGGCGAAGAGGAGAGCTTTGAAGAGATAGCACCCGGAATAAACATTGAGCTTGACAAGGACAATGAAATAATTGGAATAGAGATACTACATGCCTCGCGTTTTGCCGAAGCTGGACGACGCAAAGCGTCATTCACAGGTGAAAAGAAAATAATAAAAGAAAGGCAGCGAGCAATATCGGCACGGGGATAAAATGGGACAAGCGGCAACAGGGACATCGCCAAAGGCGCGGGAATCTCAACGTCTGGCAATAAATCTCAACCCCGGCACAGGGACAGCAACACCGAAGGCAAACATGACGCTTGAGAAGATGTTCGACGCGGTCGGAAGGGCTCTGGAAAACAAGAGAAACGTAGAAACCGGCAAGGTACTAGTAGCGGTGGGCGTGAAATAGCATGAAAACATAAAATCGCCTAAAAGCGAGGAATTTTGAGGATAATGGGAAATCCGATATTCACATACGGTACTTTTCACCCTATTTTCATATCTGCAGAGAGCGAAGCTCTCTGAGAGCTCAAAGAAACTATGTTTCTTTGCAGCTCACGGATTTTTGGGTAAACCCCAAAAACGATGAAAGTCATGAGATTTCTGCCAAAGAATCCG
>JBBSYB010000050.1:0-12905 GCA_038045465.1 Candidatus Aenigmatarchaeota archaeon
TGCCAGTGAGTGATAAAAATTTCATTGATGCGCATAAAGTTCAGGCCGCTAGCGAAAATTTGTCTCTGCGTGCCCTCGCCGCAGTCAAAGAGATAGCAAAACTCATTCTCGCTCTGGTATCTTACGTAGAGCGAAGCGTGATTCCTGTGGGCCGTTGGTATGCCTGCCGTTGTTCCAAGAAACGTTACGTCTATTTGCGTCATATATATCTAATTTTACTTTGATGTGATGGTTTTTAAATCAATCAAGAATTAATTCTTTGCCTTTAAGGAATTCGGCATTGAACAGATCTAGAGCCATGAATCTGCCTAGAACAGCCGGAACATCGTCTGAGTCTGCTATAGCAATACTTGTTTCAATTTCTTTATTCATAACCTTCATTTTCAAATTATGAATATAGATGATCAGCTCAAAAGGTGTTATGCCCTTGATTGCGGCCTTTTTGCCTGATGTAATATCGCCAACTAAAACTTCGCCTACACTTTTAGGGATTAAAGTTATATCCGCTCCCGTGTCAACTAAGACCTCGTCCAAACCATACCATAAATCATCCTTGGAAAGGATTTCTATGCTTATAAGCGGTTTTAGAACATGGCCCAAAATTCTGCTTTCTTTTTCAATGTAAGAAAATTTCATTGTATCAACCAATTACAACAACACGAATATCATCATCGGACTCCCAAGCAATAGAAACTTTTTTATTCGGATTTTTCTTTTTAAGTTCTATTAATTTATCTTTCGGGGTTTTTCCACGCCAGACTTCTTTGTTATCTACTTTGATAATGTATTCATATTTCCTTTCCATGTCAACACACCAATCTAATTTAGAACGCGAAGAATTTAAGCATTTAGCAATTACAAAATAGCTCAAACTAAGTACTGTCTGAAGGCAGGGCGGAATTCAGATTTAAGCTAATGGTGTCCTTTGATTATGGGATTGTGATTAATACCGATAAAAAACACCTGAGCAGACACTGCAGAAGGTAATCTCTTACCTACCAACATCTAGCTCTGATTAGTTGTAAAAAAGAAAAGCAAAAAACAACTAAATCTTATACACTTTTTCTTCTACATTGAGTTCCATGAGAAGCAACACAAGGCCGACAACAAGCATAGCAAGTCCGCCGAAAAGGAATTTGTCCATTATGGTTGCCACAAGACCCATGCCAAAAACAAGGCCCGTAACAAAAAGCAGGACTTTCTCTTCGTCATGCTTGTTCAGGAAAAACTCCTCCCGCGTGAGCAATGACTTCTCGCGTGCTCTTCTTGGCACGCTTCTTGGTGCTCTTCTCACTTTTCTTGATTTTTTTGCCATTATATATCACCTACTAATTATGATGGTGTTTGGGACAAGGTATCAAAAATACGATCCATCCCACTGTTTGCATCCCTGTCATTCTGGTCAACAATAACATTGCAGCCAGGACACTTTTCAAGACATCTGTTCGCATTTTGTCCGTCGCCATAGCCAAGCTTCGTGCACGCCTGTATGAAATTCGGATCGTTTTGCGAAGCCATATAAGCGGCTGTGAAAGTGCTGTAGAGATCAGGCTTGCAATATTGCAGACAACCGCCGGCAAAAATCCTCTGTGCGTCAGCGTCTGAAATCCCTGAGCCTGATGTTGTCAAAAAAAATGCCCCAAAAGCAACAAGGACAAGCGCTGCTATTGCAACGATTATTATCATATTTGTCGGCAGGGAAATTCCTTTCATAGCATTACCATTCCATCACTTAAACTATATAGACCGCTTAATATAAATGAATAAAATTATGGGAACCATTATCACAGCGAGAAGTATTATAAGGAAATATATTATTTTCTCGTCCAACAACGGCTTTTGAACGCTCACAACACAGTTCCCTGATCTGCATGCATAGTTGACGCCGCAATCGCCATCACTGTAACACTCGACAGGCTTTTGTTGGCAGACGCCGTTTACGCATACATTGCCCGTTGTGCAGTCATTGGACGCCCTGCATGTATTGATAATTGGCGTCTCTGGCACGCATCTGGCCTGTGAACATGTATATCCCTGGCCGCACGATACACAACGGTCATTGGAACAGTAACATCCGTCCTTTGTGCCAGGGCAGTTGCTCGCACTGCATTGCGGTACTGGATTGGCCACACAAGTTCCGCTTTGACAGGTAAAGCCGGTCTGGCACGGAACATTGTTGCTGCATTCGTCTGTCGAAGCCACATACAACACATCAAAAATCTGGTTAACAATTTTGCTTGCTTCCAGCTTAGGCGGGCTGCTTATGCTGTAAATACTGCAGGTGCCAACCTTCCATGTGCCTGATACATCAACCTCGCGCTGCGGATGGAAGTCTCTTGTCTCGCCTATTTGCAGCGTCTGTGGCGGTGTTGTCAACATGTAAGAAACCCTAAGAGGATTGACGAGTGTACAGTTCACAAATGTAAGGTAAGGCCGTTCTCCCGTATTTTTCACATTGACAATTATATCAGCAACATCGCCAACCATAAGATTTGATGACGCAAGGCTTATGTTTCCGTCAAAAGAGAGTACTGGCGCATACACATTAAATGACTTCTCCGTTGTCGAGATGTTATGGACTCTCGATGAACTGCAGTTGCTCAGTGGAGTAGCATTCACATAGCAGTTGTAAACAGTCCAGTTGCCGCGAAGCGCCGGAGTAACGCCCAGGTTTATTATGGTCGTGTCAGAAGTCATGTTAAGGCATTCAGATGCGTTGTATGTTGTTTCGTTGAGTCTGTTCTTGAACGTGCACTCAGCAAATCCATAAAGGCTCGTGAATGCGGTGTTTCTTATTCTTAGGGTTGTAGAGACTACAGAATCCTTGAGCGCAAGAGATGGCACATCTATTGATTGTATGAACAGATCAGGCGGATAAGTTACATTAAAGTTTTCAGAATCTCTGTCATGGACCTCCAGGGAAGTGCAGCTGGCATCAAAGGAGCGTTCAGCCACACAAGTAACAGACCACGTTCCTGTTGAAGCAGGCGCAAACAAAGCATTATTATCGATGAATGACTCAGGGCCTATTGTCATGCAAGAGGATGTGTTGACAATACTCTGGCCGCCCTTTGTTATGGTACAGGTAACGCGGGCGAGTCTGTCAGAGGTTGAAGGATTTCTCAGTGTATAGGCCACGCTTAAAGGTCGGTTCACATAAACAGATTGTGGCACAGATAACGATGATAGGGTAAGATTGTAGCCACGCACGACATTGAATGTGTCGCCGTTTATAAGTTCTCCGGTAAGGGTGGAACCTGCGCAACTGGAGCTTGTCGAAGAGCTGACTGAGCAGTTCTTAACGTTCCATGAGCCGACAACATTGGCAAACACAGAGACATTATATTTCTTGTTGCTAGTCTGTCTTGGCACCGAAGAACAGGTTGTGGTCCTGGTCTGGCTATCTCCATTGGGATCTTCCATTATACAACTGACGAATCCATACTTGTCATCGTTGAGAGGATTGTTAACAAAAACATCTATATTCACGTTCGTGTTATTTACCACATCAGCACCAGGCGCGCTCACGCTTGTGATGTAAAGATTAGGAGGAAGCGAAACTGCTATTGGCCTTGTTTCTGTGGACACATTATGAAGTATTGAAGGCGCGCAGTTGTTCATACTTGAAGCATTTATGAAGCAGTTGCGCACAGTCCATGTTCCCACTGCATTCATCAGTTGGGAAACGCTAAAGCGCACTGTACTGTTGGCGGTTATCTGCAAGCACGAGGACGTTTGTCTGGTCGAGCTGCCAAAAGAATTTAGGAAGTCACAGCCAACAAGAGCATAACTGCTGTTAGCAGGATTATTGTTTCTTCCATACACGAAAACATTTATCTGGCTGCTGTTGATTGCGGTTGGATTTGCGCTTATGTTGCTTATGAAAAGTTGTGAAAGTGCTATTGAAGGTGGCGGTGTTGTTGTGGTTATGTTAAACGTGCCTATGTTTGACGCTGAGTCGTGCAGTGCTGAGCAACTTGAATCAAGCGAACCGCGCAGGGTGCACGATTCAGCTCTCCAGGTGCCTGCTGCGTCCGCAAATATGTTCACGGCAAATGACGGTGTCGATGTGCCAGCCACCTGCAGGCATGGGGTTGAATTTGATGTCTGTTGGTTCTGCTGGTTTCTGAAACTGCAGAATAAGCGTGCGTATCTGGCCGCATCTGAAGGGTTTCTGATAACTGCTGTTAATGCTACTGTGTTGTTCACAAGCGTGTCTGGCGGCAGTATAAATGAAACAAAGGAAAGATTGATGCCGCGTATTACATTGAACGTCTTTCCTGCATTAAGGCTGTGTTGCAGCGTTGCCGATGAGCAGTCCAAGCCAGCACTGACGCTGCAGGTTGTGACATTCCATAAGCCAACTGTACTGACAGCCAAGGTTGTTCTGTATGTGTGAGAGGCTCCGGCAGCTATGCCTTCGCATGACGAAGAACGTATATATGTCGCGCCGTTCGGGTCTTTGACCGCGCAGTTAACTTGTGCAAACCTGTCGTCGTTAATTGAATTCAAAACAGTCGTGTCTATGTTCACGTTGGAGTTGTTAATCGCGCTGGTTGGAACTAACACTGCTGTTATGCGGATCGTGTTGGGAACAATAGGACAGGCACCAGTAGTTGTCCAGCCAGAAGGCAAGCATTCATTGAAAAATTCTCGGCATTCGCCAGTAGATGGATTGGTAGCATTGCCCGAAACACGAGTGCAACCTGGACCCACATTGAACCCGGTTATGTTGAACGTGCCTATATTTGACTTTGAATCGTACACGGTCGAACAGCTTGAGTCAAGCGAACCGCGAAGCGCACATGTTTCAACGCTCCACGTGCCTACCACATTTGCATAAATATTCATGTCAAATGGCGAGACTGATGTGCCAGCTACCTGAACACATGAAGTTGAATTAGAAGCCAGTTGATTCTTTGGATTTCTGAAGCTGCAGGAAACCTTTGCATAGCGTGCCACGTCTGAAGGATTTCTCACGTTTATGGTAGCGGTTGCGGTGTTGTTCACTTGGGTGTCCGTTGGCAGTGTAAATGAAACAAAGGAAAGATTGATGCCGCGTATTACATTAAAGGTCTTGCTCGCGTTAACGCTGTGTTGCAGCGATGCAACATTGCAGCTTATGCCTGCGTTTACGCTGCATGTCGTTACATTCCACAAGCCAACTGTATTTACAGGCAGTATTGTCCTGTAGGTATGTGAAGTTCCCGTAGGGATGCCATCGCATGATGATGTAAGAAGTTGCGATGAACCAAGTGGGTTTCTGACAGAACAACTGACCTGTGCAAACCTGTCGTCGTTAATTGAATTCAAAACAGTCGTGTCTATGTTCACGTTGGAGTTGTTAATCGCGCTGGTTGGAACTAACACTGCTGTTATGCGGATCGTGTTGGGAACAATAGGACAGGCACCAGTAGTTGTCCAGCCAGAAGGCAAGCATTCATTGAAAAATTCTCGGCATTCGCCAGTAGATGGATTGGTAGCATTGCCCGAAACACGAGTGCAGGATGTTGTTGAACTAAATGACTTGTCAACAAAAGTTTGTCTGTCATGCAATGAAGACGAGGAACAGTCAGCATTAGCCGAGCCGTAAACAGAACACTGGGAAATGTGCCATTCGCCTGTTCTGTTTGCAAAAAAGTCGACCGGGAAAGTGATTGGCACGTCCTTAGTGACCAGTGAACAGGCAGAACTGTTAGTATGGGCTTTATTAACAGGATCTGTTACGGTGCAGAAAGCGCGGCCATAGCGGGAGTTAGAAGGATTTGTAATAGAAACACTTACTACGACAGGTGTATTGTTCTGAACTGCGTTGGGTGTGTCCACTGATGTTATTGTAAGATTGTTGCGGGCGATAACATTGAATGTTCCCACATTGTCAAGCGTATAAACAAGAGTACTGTCAGAGAAGTCCGGGTTAGGTGAAACGAAAAGATTGCACACATCCACGAACCAAGCGCCAACATAATCTGGTGTGAAATTAAGAGAAAATGTACTTGTCCTGCCATTATCAACGCCTTTCCTGTCAGTAACCATCATGGAGCCTGTCTGTCTTTCTATTAAGCAGCTCAGGTTAGTGTAAGCCACATCATTTGTAGGATTATTAACAACCGCAGGTATGCTCAGCAATGAATTATTTAGCACAGGTGCCTGAGGCAAACCAACAGACTCTATGAAAACCATATCAGGCAGAATTACCATGTAGCTTGCCGTGTCAAGAGAAGTGTTATCAAGTGCTTGACTGGCGCAGTTTGATGATAAGGATGAGTAGACAGAGCAGCCACTGACGTTCCATTCGCCTAGTGTGCTGGCGTACATCTTGACAGGAACAGATGTATCGGCAGTTGCAGGCAAACTAGTGCAATCTGATGAATTCCTTCTGGTAATAAGAGTCCCGGAAATATATTTGAAGTTGCAAGTTACATTAACAAACTTGTCCATGTCATCGGGGTTTCTAACACCAATATTCGCATTCACTAAGCTGCCTTTCAATGCAGTGCTCGGAGTTGACACTGATGTTATGAATGTGTTCTGAACAGGCAATACGGCAAACGTGCCACTAACCGGCGTCTGGTTCACCTCAAAGGAGCAGTCAGGTCTTACCGAACGTCCCAATTTGCAGCTATAGGTCCACGTGCCAAACCTGTCAGGCATGAATGGAATACTATAGGCGCTCGAGTGCTGGCCAGAGCCGCCGAGTACAAGGCATCCTGAATTGTTTTGCTGGACCACATTACCAGGTTTTGTTATGGCACAGTAAACAGTTCCATAGGCATCCGTGGGTCCGTCCTTGTCTATTATAGTTGTCAGTAAAGTGCTGCGGTTAAATCTTACAACATCAGGCATGTTAACAGTCAGCGTGACCAGTGTCGGAGCCCTTATTTTATAGAGAAGGTCGCTGATATCTTTGTGTGCATCAATCGAGCGCTGAATCAGCTCCCGCGCTTTTGTAACCGTAAGGTCTCGCATCTCCAGTGTCATGTTCCTCAAATGGTCTTTTGTAATTAACAGTGCCTCCCGTAGAATAACAAGCGTTTCATTGTTGCAAATAAGCGACATGCCATTCTGATTGATGCAAGTGTCAACAATTCCTATTTCAGTGCCAATTTGCGTTTCGAGAAGGGTAAATATTTGATACCACTGATTTATCTGGTCAATGTTAAATGTCGGGCATGCAGCGTTCATGATAGAGCTGACAACCGTTACTGTTGTGGATTGTCCAACCGGCGAGCCCCTTGCGGCAAAGTAATACGAAACTGCCTGGTCGCTGCACCTTACTTCGCAACTACCAAGAAGTGAGCCGCAGAAGTTCGGCTTGTTCGCGCCCCTGTTGTTGCTGTTGTAGGCTGTTATGCAGCGGTCAACATTGGAGTTTTTATTGCACACGTAGAACGTGGATGCGCGCAATTCCTGTCTTGTGGTGCCGCTGAAGCTGAGTCCTTTTTCGGTTTGTGTGGTTATTGTGCTTGAAAACCCATCTACCGTAACATTAAACATTACAGGAACAGAAACACTGTCCTCTATGCCGGGATTTCCTGACCTGTCTATGGGCCTGACAAATATCGTGCAGGCGTCACCGCCCTCATGCCTGCAGTTCTTTCCTGGGCCAACAGTTATCGGTATGCTGACTAACGAATCTATTCCGCACACTCTGTCAGTCCATGGCAACGACTGGGTTCCATTGCTGACAACCTTATACTGGCATTTTGATATTCTACTGGGAATGCCCTGGGCGTCGTCTTTTACAGCGATGGAGAAGTCAGAATTTACCCAGTTACTGGGCGCGCTAACAATCTCCGAGTATGGCGTTACCCAGTCAATGTTATAGAATCGCTCGCTGGTTGCCTCTATGTTAGCACTGTTTACGGTCTTGCTCACCTTCGCAACAACCTTACATGAACCCTGTCCAATAGAAGTGCAGTTGCCATCAGGCCCAACAGTAACAGTGAAGTTGCTGTTGCACCTGCGGCCAGCATTGTCAACGGTCTTTGTAGATGCCGAACCGATGCTGTAAACATCGTACGTGCAGGTAAGCCCCTGTACCGCAGAAGTGAAGTCCCTGTCCTGCACTTCGACAGAGAAGTTGCCGGTCTGATTACTTTCAGCAGCTGGAGAAGTAATATTTGTAGAAATCAAACGTATAATAAAGCTGCGTGAATCCGACGCACCCACATTGCCATCAACATCGCGGGCAAACGCACTTATCGTACAGGTCCCTTGATGTGAACAATCACCGCCCGACCCGACGCTTATTGTTGTCTGGCTGTTGCATGTCCTGAGTTTGCCGCCAGTAATTGCGCCTCCCGTGCCGCCGAACTGAGCATAAGCATCGCCAGCCTGATTCATTATTGTGAGCGGCACGTTGTTCTTTGTAGCTATTATAGCTGGTGTGTAATGCGGAAGGGTTACATCTTCAGAAACTCTAACCGACGCCGATACACTTCCGCTGCTGCTTATTTCAATGTACCCGTTTCCATAGTCAGCACTGTGCTGGTCAGCAATGAAATAGCTGCCAGTCAAAGAATTGTAGGCAATGTCACTAACTCCAACATTGTTGTTAGTGAACACAGTAGATTCAGTTCCCAAAGTGCCGGTAGGTCCAATAACGCGTTTGTAAAGTTTTTTGTCAACGCTTCCCCAGTAGAAAGCAGTATACTCATTTCGTGTACTATCATAGAACGCGACAAGCACCACATAACCTCCCAACACTCCGGTTGAAACCCTGATTGGGCTTGTCAAAGCTGCGCCATTAGGATCATAGAGTCTGCCGTAGGCAACCCCGTTTGAATCAAACCACGTGACAAGAACAGTGCTCCCGCCTGCAGCAACTGAAGAGCCGAACATATCGCCGCCTGTTACTGCCACTTCGTTTCCAACAGTGCCGTCAGGCGTAACTGAATTGCCTATAATGATGCCTCTGGTTATAATGCCGCGCGTGCAGGCTACATAGAATTTTTTAGCGTCTTTGCTGTAGGCTATGTTGCCGCTCGAGGAAGCATGAATTCCCAGATCACAATTATCTACAATGACAAAATTCTGCTTGACAAAAGTGCCATCTGGTTTGACAAGCGAGCCATATGTCGGCCCCATGTTATTGCCAACCGCACTGCCCCACGCTACGAGGAATAAATCATCGTCTTCGTCATATGTGATTTTTATTGCGCCAACAAAATCATTATGGCTTCCAACAACAGCATTGCCGCCTCTCAATGTTCCGTCACCATTTATAAACTGGCCAATAACCTTGCCCTCATGAGCAGTACTCCATATAGCCAGCGACACATCACTCTTGGTGCTATAAGCCACGTCAAGCGGTCTCCATACCTGGTAAGGATTAGAAAGTGCAATGTTTCCCCGCGGCAAAGCAGTGGGTGCAGAGTTGCCAGTTGTATAATAACATTTGTCCAGACCAGTATCATCCGTGTCCGTAACACTGAGCGAGAAGTTGCCTGTCTGGACGCTGCTCGCTGCCGGCGCAGTTATTCGCGTCACTGGCGGCGTATCTCCCTTGACAGTGATTATTTTTTCGTTTGATATTTTATCTGCCGCATTATAAACCCGCACCCTCACAGAGCCCGTAAGAACGCCGGTCGGCACGTTTATGGTTATAACAGTTCCTGCCGCATTGACCGTGCCGAATACACTTTCCCTGCCGGCAGGATCGCCGCGGGAATCAATAAATTGCACAACCCCTTTGCCATTGGGGTCCATGAGGTTTGTTCCAGTTATGGTTATCATGTCACCTTTCTTCACAAATAGAGGGTTTACAGATGTTATAACAGGAATGCCGCCGCCAGGACCAGTAACAACCCACTGCCACATTGAACTGGCGCTGCAACAGTTAGATATTACATCCACTTTGCCGTCTGTGCCGAAGTCAATGACTTTATTGCTGACCTTTGTAGCTGTTAGTTTTATTTTCAGTGCCGTCATGAGGGCATCAGTAACGCCGCCTGCTGGATCATAATTCGAGAAAACTCTGCCTGCCACATATTTTGTTGTTACATGATTACAATCATTAAGCTTTGCTGACTCCCAGCCGCTGAGTCTGTTTACATACTGTCCCTGTTCGCAAGCACCTGGACCACCAGACTCCATGCACTTACCGCTGACGCAAGTCAGTCCTGGATTGCAATTGCTTGTGCTTGTGCATGAACAGTAGTAAACCGCTCCGCCAGAGCTTAGTCCAGTACACTGACTTCCGGACTTACAATCACTATTGTCATTGCATGCATCTCCAGGGGTTTCCAAGTGCCACTGGCTTGAGCTCAGAAGCACATCCTTCCAGCCAATGGTAGGAAATCTTATCTTATCAGAAGTAGGACTGAATAGCTTCAGGTTAGTTCCAAAAACAGTATCGTATTTCGCTTTAAGTTCTGGTACATTGTTCTTGGTCGCATCCAGACACGCAGCGATTCTCATTGCCCGCGCATCATCTGTTGTGAAATCTGCCGGGTTCGTGCTAGTGCTTGAAGGCGCAAAGCCGGGGCGAAATGCAGGCAGCGGCGAAAGGGCAGTGCACAAAGTTATGCCTCCGCATGTTTGTTGTGTGCATCCATCACACGGGTTGTTGTCACAAAGGCTTGAAGCACAATTATCACTGCACGTCCCGCTGCACAACGTTTTGCCAGCACCACAACTGCTCGTCCCGCCGACTACAAATGTCCTTGCTGGCGAAGAAGATACCGTAGTCTCATCGGCGGCTAATATTTTTGATTCATAAGTATGCGTCTGCCCGTCATCATAGGTTGCTGACTGAATTGCATCTGACGTGCACACCCTGGGCGCAAAACTATCAGTGCATCTCTTTATCTCGGTGCCATCTATAGAAAGTGTCCAGTATTTCGCGCGATTTGGTATAGTGGCAACTGACAGGATGTAGCTTTCCACATTGAAGGAGCCGCCTCTTGCAGGATATGAAACCGTTGTGGTGCCCGATTTTATTCTTGTATCAACAAGCTGACCCGAGGTGTTGGCGATTGTGAAACTTTTAGTCCCGGTAGACGGATCCCTTCTGAGGCTTGCGCCAGCTACGTCAAATGCCTCGGCATAGTAGGTGTGTGTTGTCACAGAGAAATCAGTGCCGTTGAAATCGAACCTGCAAGTAAGCCCGTTTAGCGGCACGTCGCAGCTCTTTTTAAGCGAATTGTCGGCGAAGATTTTTATTGTCTTCATGACCTCGCGGGTGTCGGTCGCTAACGCTTCTATATACTGGTTCGTGTCTGTCAGCAAAATAGGGTCCTTGCTTACAGTTGCGGTAATAGATGCAGCGCCGCCCCCTCGCGGCTCACAACTGCCTTGTCGGCATACTTCATCGCTTGCGCAGGGCGGGTCGCAGTCGCCTATAGCGTGCCCGTAGAATCCCAGAACTAGGAATGTAGCCGCAAAGACAATAAATATTCCTAAAGCTGTTTGAGCTTTCATGTACACTAGAACTTTATTGGTTTTTCCTGAATATAAATGCGAATGATGGATTTGAGCGTGTGAAAATCTCCCAAGTTATAGTGAACCAAGTAAAGATTTTGGACATGTTATGACTTGGTTCACATATAGCTCACAAGGAAGTAATATCTAGTTTATTTCCTTGTAGAGCTATATCCGTCGTTAACCTTCCTTCTGGGCAGAAAAAACTGTTTTCATATGTTTGGAACTTTTCTTCCAAATATATGGAACTTTAGTACCAAAAGGTTTAAATATTTTTGGAACTAATAATCCAACATGAGTGCCATACGTGACCACAAAAAGAGATTGCAGGAAAGCCTTGATGCGATAGATGACGCAATAGCCGTAGGCATCGAAAAGAAGCCTGTAACGATAGGGTTTCATACGTCGGCATGCGCCATAGAGCTTCTAGAGATTTATCTGCATAAGGAAGGGAAGATACCTATAGGCAAAATGATCAAGCACGACTGGTTCAAGAGACCGTTGCCAGAGCAAAAAGTAGAGGCTATGATAGAAAGAAAGCTGAAAGTAGACTTCCCCTCAAAGGAAAAGGTATACGACCTTATTTACACTATAGAAGGAAATAGGACGAACCTTGTCTACGGGCGTCCGACGAAAACCCAGATAGAAGCCGTAGTCAATGCCTTCAATAAGCTAAAAGGTATGCTTATTGAAAAAATAGGTGATATAGATGAGTGAACAAACAAGAAAGTCTATAAGCTATGCGCTAGATTTTCTTACATTCCTTTTTCTTCAAAAAGATGTTGAAGATAAAATTACTGCCGTTTATCTTTTCGGCTCGGGGGCAAGAGGGGAGCTTGACAAGAATAGCGATATAGACATATTTATTAACTGTAATGAAATTCATGAAGACTTAATACTGAGAGCTTCCAAGTCTGCAGAAATGAAATTTATGGCGTCAAAAGATTTTGAAAAATGGAAGTTGTTCAATTTTATCTATCCAATATCGGTAAAGGCAGGTCCGATGAAGAAATGGGAATTAAAGACCAGCATAGAGTCTGAAGGTATAGAATTATTTTCAAAATCCGTGAGGCAGCAGGATACTGAAAAGATTGTGATGTTTTCATTTGATTTGCCAAAAAAGAAGAAGTCCTATCTAAAAATAAAAAGGGCGCTTTTTGGCAGGATTGAAAATAATTACAGATCAGAAGGCATAGTAACAAAAAAAGGTGGCAAACAACTTGGCTCAAATTTATTTATGATACCAAAATCCTCACAAAGTTATTTTATAAAATTTATGCACGGCAACAAAATAAACTTTAAAATGATGGAATTTTTAAGAAGTGTTGATTGAATGGAGTCAGAAGTCGAAGCACTAAAAGCGTTGCTGGACGACAACAATATAGAATATAAAGTTCTCACTCATGAGCGCGTCTATACATCAGAACAAGCAGCGAAAATACGCGGTGTGCCTTTGAGCAGCGGCGTAAAGGCAATGGTTG
>JBBSYB010000050.1:13005-14944 GCA_038045465.1 Candidatus Aenigmatarchaeota archaeon
ATAAAAATAGGACTTGTTATATGTTTTTATACGTTTGTATATATAAATTTATACAGGTGTATAAATGAACATAGAAGAACATAAAAGAGCTCTAAAAGAAAGCCTTGAAGAAATAAGGTTTGCTATACAACAGGGTATAGATAAAAAACAAAGGACCCTAGGCTTCAATTGTTCTCTTGCTGCAATTGATATGCTTGAAATATATTTGCACTCAAAGGGTTTATTAGATCCGGGTGCGATGATAAAACATGAATTCTTTTCTTCTGTAACAAAAGCAAAAGATAGGCTAAAATCCAACTTTGAAAATAAGGATAATATTATTCGTTCGATGGTTGAATTAGAAAACAAACGCAATATATTAATTTACGGAAAAAAGCAAAAACATGAGATTTTAGAGAATTACATTGAAACTTTCAATAAAATAAAGAAGTTATTCGTAGAAATGGGTGTTGAGTATGAATAAAATTTTAACCGGCTATGCAACAAGTTATGTAAGCTTTTTGCTGCAAAATCTTGATGAAAAAGATTCAGGAAATATAAAATCTATTATTTTATTTGGATCCGTAGCCCGTGGCACAGCTACACCAAAATCCGATATTGATATTTTTATAGACATCCTAAAAAATTCCAAAATTAAGCATAAGGTAGAAAAAATTTTGAAAGATTTTGAAACAAGTGATATATACAGCAAATATTGGAAAATGATAGGAATTAATAATCCCATTAAAATTATTGTTGATTCTTTAGAAAATTGGCCAGGTTTAAATGAATCCATATGGGCAAATGGCATAACATTATATGGAAAATACCAAAAAAGGCTTTCAAAAAAAGAAAATATAGTAATTTTTGTGTGGTCAAAGGTAACACCAGAAACTAAACGGGTTCATCTCAGCAAAAAAATATATGGATGGAAATATAAAGGAAAGAAATATATAGGCTTAATTGAAAAAACCTCCTCAACACGATTAGGACCCAATGCTATTCTTGTTCCAATAGAACATGCAAAATTATATGGGGATATGTTCAAAAAATTTAATATAACAGTCAAAGCATTTTATGCCAGTATAATAAATTGACTATTTCTTCAAGGTGTCAGTCTTGTTCTATCTCTCGGCCACAGCGTCGCTTCACGGATGTTCTTGAGTCCGCAGATGAACATGGTCAGCCGCTCAAGCCCGAAGCTCCATCCGGCGTGCATCGGCATTCCAAAGCGGAAGGCATCAGTGTAGAACTTGAAATTGTCTGGGTTCATGCCGCGTTTTTTCAATATGTCGATTAGCTGCTTATAATCATGAACCCGCTGCGCGCCGGACATGGCTTCCACGCCGTCTATGAGCATGTCATAGCCACGGCATATCTTCTCGTTGCCCGGCTCAGGCATCGAGTAGAAAGCGCGTATATCTGTCGGCCATTTTGTTACTATAACCGGATTAAAGTGCTTGCCCAGCATCTTCTCTGCTTCTGGCGTGAAGTCATTGCCCCACTCTATCTTGATTCCCTCTTTTGCCAGAAACTTAAGCGCGTCATCATAGGTCATGCGTTTGAAAGGAATTTTAGGCACTTCCAATTTTCTATCAAGCGCCTTCAGCTCCTCTTTACATTTTTCAGCGACCTGTTTGTAAATATAATTTATGACTCCCTCGGCGTATTTCAGCGCACCCTCTTCATCTTTAACGAAAGCCGTCTCTATGTCCATCTGAATGCACTCATTAAGGTGGCGGATTGTGTTGTGCTCCTCGGCGCGGAATGCCGGAGTGATTATCATTACTTTGTCAAAAGTAGATGCCATAAGCATCTGCTTGTAGAGTTGTGGACTCTGTACAAGAAACGCTTCCTTGTCAAAGTAAGAAAGCGGAAAAAGGTTGGTGCCACCTTCGGTAGCCGCTGCAATGATGCACGGCGTGTGCATCAATATGAAACCTTCCTTCTCAAGATATTC
>JBBSYB010000051.1:0-5951 GCA_038045465.1 Candidatus Aenigmatarchaeota archaeon
TTCAAAATAAATACCACTGGTCTATAGCGAAGCGGTGACCAGTGGTCAATTTATAAAGTTACGAATTTTCCTTTTAAATATGGCTAACCATCTCGCAAGGTACAGTGCAAAATTTGGAAATCATCCAAAAATAGCTGCTGCTACGGCAAACGCAGGTAGTTACTTATCAACCGATTTGATTAGACGACTGGCTCTGATATTTACAGATAGAGCATATGCCGCGGCGTTCTTCGACGCCATAAGTCCAGATATGCTTACTTCTATGATGGGTTTTCCGCCGCCTGCTAAAGAGCCATTTGAAGTGTTGCAAAGTGCAAAGTTATTGCCTACGCCTGAAATATGGGCAGCGGCGCAGAAAACTGGTGCTGTAGAGCTGTTTAGAGCTGCGCAGGGTGATATAGAAGCCGGAAGGTTTGATTACGCTAATCCGCTTCATATCGAACTGGAATACTCGAGATATACGACTGGCGGATCTAAGGTTTACGTAGAGAAAGTTAAACATGAACGTAAATTCGCGTTTGACGAGTTTAGATGTTCACATTGGTTAGAAGGTAAAGATGTTATATTGACAGATGGTGTTTATTGGGATATAGATGAGACTGCAAAACAGGCTGCGATTACCTTCACGTATATTTTAGGCAAACGCAATGACAATCCACTACTTGTTATCGGAAATAAAAGATATGGCAGCTATTTTATCGTCAGACCTATAGAAGACCGTTTGGTAGAAACAGGAATTACTGTTGTTCATGAGTATTCGCCTTCTTTAAACTATGATCACCGCACTGAAGGACGTTCAGGTTCGCATCCAGTTTCCGATGAAACGCTAAGATGGATAAATTCTAATGGACCAGATATCGTTGTTGTGGATGGGACAAATGACGTATATAGAAACGGCTTAACAAGGTTCCCTGCTTCGTTCTGGGGATATATCAATGCCTTGAATTTGTACCATTCAGGTGAATATGAAAAATGGCTTGGCAAAACCGCACATCGATACGAGATAAAATTTTGGGCACCTAATATGACGGAACAATTTTTTGTAGGCAAATTTACACCATCAACTAACGGTAATGAGCAATGCGACCGTGAGGCTACGATGATATCATCTGCAAGTCCGTGTTGCTACGCTCATTTTGATGACACGGAAGATTACATTCGTTCTCATAGCGTCTACGGATTTGCACAAAATGGCTTCACATCAAAGCCGCTTGCAAAAGATGAAGCTACGTTTGTTTCGGCTGTACAAAGGGAAATCAAAGAAAGAGTAGGCAAATATTTATAGCCACAACTTCAAATCATGCTCACTTTTTTCGACGCGGGCTACGGCGTCTAGGAAGTCTTTTTCGCTTGGATATTTGCCCATACTTACTAGGGACGAGCACGATCGCTTCAGGTGGGCTGCCAATATGCTGCCAGTGCCGATAGAAACAGCTTGGTCGAAAACCAGCACTTTTTTGGCTGTAGCAAGAGCTTCATTAACAAGCTTGGCTGGCCATGGTCTAAAGACCCTTATTCTCAGCACGCCGACTTTCTTGCCTGCTTCGCGCATCTTCTTCGCGGCTGCTTTTGCTGTAGAAGAATGGTATCCCATTATCACTATGATCGTCTCGGCGTCCTCCATCATAAAACGCTCGACAATGCCATAGCCGCGGCGGAACTTCTGCCTCCATTTTTCGTCTGTTTTCTTGAGAAGATCAGTGGCGTTGTCCATTGCCTTTTGCTGCTGGAGCTTTAGCTCGTCATACTTGTCGGAATGAATGTTAAAATAAAGGGGATTTTTTGCGTCCAGTTTAGGCCCACGGAACTTTGGCAGGAACCCTCTTACGGCAGCGTCGGTTGCTGGCTGGATACCTTCAGAAAAGTTTGAAATGCCGTCTATATTTACTATAGCCGGCAGCAGCACTTTCTGGTCTTCGGCGACGCGATATGCCTGTATTATCGTGTCGTGGATTTCCTGATTTCCTTCTGGAAAGAACATCAGGTAGCCGGCGTCACGCAAAGCCATGGATGATGCATGATCGGTTTTTGCACCATGGAGGCTTTTTGCTACGTTTGCCACAACAAATGGCAGCCTCATGAAAGGCGCTGAAAACACGTCTTGGCTTAGCGGCGACGAGGCAGGAATGAATGTTCTTTTGCCTGTGGCTACACAGCCAAGAGCAGAAGCAAAGGCGTCGCCTGCTGTCGGCACGTCAAAAATATCACACTGGTGTATCTTTGCCAGTTTTTTGCTAATTTCGATAGAAAATGGGTTCGCAAAGCTCGGCACTGCCTCTACAAAAGAGGCTTTGGCGCCAAATGCGGCAGCATCAGTAGAAGATAGAAGTTCGCCTTTCATAATTACACCTTCGGCACCCTTTTTTCATGCTCCTCGGTTATTGCAAAAGCAGGGCACTCGCGCAGGCAGATAAGACAGCCATTGCACAGATTATAGTCAATCATCGGATAACCATTGGCATGCACTGTTATGGCGTTATGAGGACAGGACACCATACAGTTGTAGTTCTTTTGACATTTTTTCAGGTCTATTTTTGGCTTCAGAACACGGATACGACCAGGCAACTCCTGTTGACCTGGCTGCAGCACAGGGATTCCGAATTTTGCATCATCTTCGTTTATCATTATCTCACGTTTTTGTAGCCTTCATCGAATGCCAGAAAGCTCTCTTTCTGCATATCTTCCATGGCGGCCTTTATATTCTTCATGGAAATCTTGTTGAATAGCTTTGCCAGGGCTCCGAGCATGGCAGTGCTCGGCATGTTGGCTTTCATGTGGGTCAGTGCAATCTCAGTGGCATCCACAAAATACGTTTTTATCTTGTGTTTTTTCAGCTGGGTAAATACCATTTTTTCAGGGGAATTAAACAGAACGATACTTGAATCCTTAAAACTTTTTGCGTTCATGTCAAGAGTCGGGTCAAAAACCAGGTAAAAATCCGGGTCCTCTACCTGTTTTGATAATATGGGGTTCTTGTCAATTTTTACAAAACCTTTTTTAAGACCTCTGCCCCCGGTGAATACAAAACTCTGGACGTAAAAGTCGGACATAAAGCAAGCCTTGGAGAAGATTCTCGTAGCGGTTTTGACTCCCTGACTGCTTCTTCCATAGAACCCAAAGGTAAGCGTATTCTCCACCTTAACTATTTTCGTTACGAATTGATTTAAAGGCATTAGAAAAAACGATGATTTTTCGTGATTTCTTTGTAATTTTCGTAGGTTAATTAGTTTAACCTACTGGAAATAGCTAATCAATTAGTATTCTTACATCAGCAGCTAACACACCCCTGTCAGACACGAGAAGCGGGTTGATATCCAGCTCGCTTATTTTTTCATATTCAGCCAGCTTGGAGACCTTGAGCAGGATGTCAGCTATTTTGTCGTGGCGCGTTACCAACTTAGAGACTTCTGGCTCGTTCAGCATCTCTAGCGCGTCTTTTTCGGTTATGGGCACTAGGCGGAAACAGACGTCGTTTACTTTTGTAAGGCGGCCGCCAGCACCAAACATGATTACCAGACCGAACTGCTCGTCACGCTTGGCGCCGATTATAAATTCCTGAACATTCTCGAGGTCGCTGTGGATGAGCTCCTGTAATATTATGCCGTTTATGTTCTTTGTCTGTTTTCTCGCGTTTTTCATGACGATTTCGAACATCTTTCTTAAATGATCCATGTCGTGGGCGGTCCTTATGCAGCCCGATACCATTTTGTGCATTACCTCAGGTGAGTCGATTTTGAGAACAAGGGGAAAATGGAGGTTTTCCGCGGCAATGACAGCGTCTTCCAGCGTGCGTACAAAGGACCAGTTCGCTACTGGAATCCCATAGCTTTCCAGCATCTTGTAAGCTGCATGATCTGGGATTTTCATGAAGAGTAATTGGTGTGGCAAGTTAATAATGATTTTGCAAAACTAGCCATTTCTGACAAGAACTAGATAAAAAAAGAAAAAATTTAATTTGACGGCGTTTCTTCTGTCTCTTCTGTTTCGACTGCTGTAGGCGAGATGTGCTTTATTATGACTACATCGCCAACGGACTGAACCATTGAGAATGGCACTATGACGCCTTTCTTGTCACCAACGAGCGAAGCCAGGAAAGAGCCGCGAACCGCATCAACAACCAGGGATTTAACACGGAATTTTTCAAGGTCGAGACCGACGTCGATGACTTTTCCGCAGTAAACACCCTTGTGTGTAAATACATCTTTTCTTGTCATATCAGAGAAGCTCTTCATTGTTATGGGCATTTCTATTCCTCCTTATGCTATAATGGCAACGGAGACATTTAAAGATTCCCTGACTTTTTCACCCACTTTGATGTAATTTGTGTGTAATTGAATGAAGATTCATCAATGCGAGAAAAGGTCAACTTAAATACTATTGACCGTAAATTTAGGAAATGAAATACTATTTTGCACTACTTTCCATTGTTTTGATTCTTGGATGTGTAGGTACAACAGGTAAAGTCGTTACCATAGGCGATAACGTATCTGTGGATTATACAGGCATGTTCGAGAATGGCACGATATTTGATAGTTCTTTGTCACTTCAGTTCACTGTTGGTGCAGGCCAGATGATAAAGGGTTTTGATGCAGCAGTTATTGGAATGCATGATAGTGAAGAAAAGAACGTTACGATAAAACCAGATGAGGCTTATGGTAATTACAGCCTGGACAACATTATGATATTTCCTATTTCAAGTGTTCCTAATGGCACAAAGGCTGGGGATGTTTTATATGGAGATGGTCAGCCAGTACGTGTTCTCGAAGTAAGAAACGATACGGTCTTTATAGATGTGAATCATCCACTGGCTGGAAAGACACTGGTTTTCAAAATAAGGATTGTTAAAATTAATTGATGGGTCAGGAAGGAATTGAACCTTCTATATCCGCCTCACGAGGAAAGAAGCTTACAAATCTTCTTTCTTTCCTGTGCCTGGGAAAGCTCTGCTTTCCGCAGATGTAAGGGCGGCGTCATACCGGTAGACCACTGACCCTTTCAGTCAGATGCTAAAGCATCTACACTCAATTCTTTTACTTCATGCTTTAGAAGGTTTTTGGCCTCCTTGTCGAAGTAAAACCTAGCGTGAAACTTCTTGCCCGCGATCATGAGCGGCATCCAGATTATATCATCTGGCCACATCTCACCGTAAGGAATTCTGTCAATTTTGAACCACTTTGGCACCGCAACTTCTGTCTCTCTCTCGATGCCGTCAAATTCATCGGTTACAAAAACATGAACACACCAGTCCACTTCATTCTCCTGACCAAAATAAAATTCCAGCTCACCGACTTTCTTGATCTCAGCAGGGACTATTCTTACTTCTTCATAGGTCTCGCGTGACGCGGCAAATGATATGTTCTCATTACTCACTTTTCCGCCAGGGCCGTTCCATACACCCACGCCAAGGCCTCTCTTCTTTTTTACCAATAGTATCTTGTTGTCTTTTATTATGTAGCACAGTGTTGCAATAGTTGTCATAATTATGAGCGCTGGGAGAGGGATTTGAACCCTCGTGAGGCTTGCGCCTCACAGGTTTAGCAAACCTGCGCCGTAGACCAAGCTTGGCTATCCCAGCTTCGTATAAACTGTTTGAACGTAAAGATTTATAAGAAACGACTAACAGAATATGCTCTGTAAACCTCGGGTGATTTTGTGGCTGATGAGCTTGAAGATAAGGTTAAAAATTAGGGAAAGACTATCCTGAAGTTAAAGGGAAAAAGCTGATTTTCTATTTATTTAAAAGCACAACAATTATGTTTAACTGACGCTCCGTTCGTCTAGCCCGGTCAAGGATACTGGCCTTTCAATCAACCTTTCCAGAAAGCTTGACCAAAGCGGAAGGAAGAAAAAGAAAGCCGGCGGCACGGGTTCAAATCCCGTACGGAGCACTTTTCTCACATAATTCTTCTAAGAAGCCGCGACCATTATAAAAACCAGCGTCACGAATGCAG
>JBBSYB010000052.1:0-8488 GCA_038045465.1 Candidatus Aenigmatarchaeota archaeon
CGCTCGAACTGCACAACAGAGCCGGGCTTGACTTTTGCCAAATTAGTTTCGGCGTAGCCTTTTATCTCACCCCTGGCCATCATTATTCTGACAGACAGGTGTTTGGCAGGAACCCACTGTATCTTTGGAACTGCTTTCAGTTCTGTTCCTGTAAATTCGGAGATGTTTCCGAGTTTTATATTGCACAAATCCTTCAGGCGTACCTCCAGACCTTTGTAGGCTTCAAAGTCCTTGTCGTCGATGAAGAAGGTATTACTTAGGGAGAATGTACGGAAACCGTGCTTTTCTTCAGGATGCAGCGGTATGCTCGCCTTCTTCAGCTTCATGCCATTTACAGTTATTCTCTTTGGATTGGGTATGAAGAAATAACGGTCAGATGTCTTGTCTATTAGCTTACGGTTGTACGCTGACAGGTTTTCAAACGATATCGTAATATCTGATGGCTTAGGACCTATGTCAATTATTATTTGTCTCAATGATTCTGGCTGGAAGCCGCGCCTTCTCAAAGCTTGCAGCGTGCCCAGCTTTGGATCGTCCCAGCCGCTGAATTTTTTCTTTGCTATACCTTCTCGTATCTGGCTTTTGCTGAGGACCATGTCATTCATGGACAAGCGGCCCAGCGTCACTACGACAGGATAATTCCAGCCCATGTGCTGATAGAGGTAGCGCTGCTTGACCTCGTTGGTGCAGTGTTCCTGGCCACGAAATATGTGAGTCACGTTAAGCAGATGGTCGTCTATGGCAGAAGCAAAATTATAAAGCGGCCAGACGTGTTTCTTTACAAGAGGATGCCTTGGTTTGTCAACTATGCGGAAGGCCGGCCATTCACGTACAGCCGGATTTTTTGCCTCCAAATCGGTCTTTATGCGCAACACAGCCTGGCCTTCTTTGTAACTGTGAGAAAGCATTTTTTTCCATTTGCGCATATTTGTCTTGACGTCATTGCGTCGGCAGGGACAGGCACGGTTTGCGTTCTTGAGCTTTTTCCACTCAGGGCCGCAGTTGCACACATAAGCGGCGTTAATCTGGATTAGCTTTTCCGCCATCTTGTAATATATGCTCAGGCGCCTCGAGGCGACAATTTCCTGATGAACTTTTATCTTGAGCCATTTCAAATCATCACGTATCCACTTGTAGAACCTCTTTTCAGGTATTTTTATCTTTGGGTCTGTATCATCAAAACGCAGTATGAATTTTCCGCCATACTTCTTGGCATATTCATCGCAGAGAAGAGCAGGCCGGGAATTTCCGACGTGAATAGCACCATCAGGATTTGGGGCAAACCGCACCACAAACTTGTCCCTGCCCAGGTCAAGATCAGGCAATCCTTTTCTCTCTACGCGCTTTACAGGCGTATAGCCGCCCATCTTGTCTAGATCTGAGCGCTGCTGCGCCACACTCATGCGGTTTATTTCTTCAACAGCCCGGGCTATGTCTCCAGACAGCTGCTGTACTCGGGAACGCATGTCAGGAAATTCTGAGAGCAGTTTCCCAAGGACGCTTTTAGTCTGTGCCACGCCTTCGTGTTCAAGAGCGTTGATTAATGTGTACTTCTTTATCAAATCATCCAAGAATAAACACCTTACTATTCTATGGTTCCCATTACATTTAAAGGTTAACAAAAAAATGCTGATATAGTTCTCCAAGGAATCAATCTGGATTTCCTTGGGAACTATATGTGAACCCAGAAAACAGTCCGTTTTCTTTTCTGGGTTCACTATAATGCGCTTAAATTGTTTTTATACATATCAAAAACATGAGATTTCGATTGAAATACGATAAAGAAGGTACGAAAGTTGACGTTGCGTCAAGTGATCCGATACTCGTGGGCGCCGTTTATGATGCCCTCAGAAAATCTGTAGGACATTATAGTCGCATAGAATTAAGGCAAGAGGGTGGAGTTCTGGGTGGTGGACCCATGAGGTATGACACACTTTGTGGATATGTCGAAAATCGTACGAGGGAAATACAAAGGAAAGCCGTGCTGGACGCCAGAAAGAAGGTTTAATTGGTTAATGGTGAAATAGCTAATTCTATGAAATTTTATTACGGCAGAATGGTTTTTGAGGTACCGGAAAGCGTTTACTATCCGATGGAAGACTCGCTACTCCTGGCAAAAGTTGTAGAAAACCTCAAATTAAAAGGTAAAACTGTGTTTGAGGTTGGTTGTGGCTGTGGTCTTTTATCAATAATAGCGACAAAAGCGGGCGCGCTGGCCACAGCTGTTGATATTAATCCAGTAGCTGTAAAAGCCGCTAAAGAAAATGCCGAGCGATTGGGATGCACTCTAACTGCACTGGAATCTGACCTTTTCTCAAATATAACCGGCAGTTTTGACCTGATTATTTTTAATCCGCCTTATCTGCCAGTTGAAGAAGGCGAGACAGACCTCACGTATGCCGGCGGTGCTACGGGAAGAGAGGTAATTGAAAAGTTCGTCGTGGAAGTAAAGTCTCATCTGAACCCAGGCGGTTTGGTCTTAATTCTTATTTCTTCGTTAACCGGAGAGAAAGAAGTTATAGAACTATTCAAGAAGCAAAAAATGTCGGCAACTTCGATAATGCGCGAGAAAATTGAGTGGGAAGAACTTATCGTTATTCGCGGCTTTCGATAGCTTCTTTCAAGGCCTTTCCAAGTTCTTTATAGTTGAATGGTTTTTCTAAAATTCTGTCTATAATGCCGTCTCTTAAAGCTCTTGGATATCTTTCTAAAAATTTGTGCGTGTCGCCGGTTGATAAAATAACCGGACCACTAAATCCCATTTGACGGGCATCGCAAACAAATGGATAATTATCTCTGGTTTTCGAATAATCTATAAGAACAACATCATATACCGCATGTTTTATGGAATGTAAAGCTCTATGAGAATCTTCGAATGTTGTAAAGTCGTACCCCATTCCTGTCAGTCCTTCACCGACAGAGAATCTTATGTTAGGCTCTACCAATACCAAAACACGTTTTCTCCGTCCAATGTCAGTACTCATAACACATTGCATTAAATTCAACACTTATAAGCTTTTTATTGGTTGCTTCAAAATCTTACTTATGCGGGTCGAAGTGGCAGCCAGAGAAAAAATTTCCCTGGAAGAACTTATTGTGATTGAGGCTCGGCAAGAACACGGGCAAGCTCGTCGAGAAGCTGATTTGGCCTGAAAGGCTTGGAAAGATATCCGTTAAAAACCGGATTTTGTATGCCGAATGCATCAGTATATGTGTCCATTATCTCCTGAATTTTTGATGACGCAACTATAATCGGTCTTTCATACCCTGCTTCTCTGACACGACGAGCAAACAAAACCCCGTTCATACCAGGCGTTTTGTAATTGAAATCCGTCACAATCATGTCAGGATTTTCAGACATTCTTTTAATGCCATTTTCTCCGTTTTCTGCGACAATTGCCTCGTATCCATTTTCAGATAAAACTCTAGCAACTAGACGTCTTACAATATCTTCGTCATCCACTATCAGCACTTTCTTTTTGTCACTCATAAATAGTAACTATATCTGGAAGCTTATAAAGCTTATAATTTCTCTCGTAAATTCTTATTATGCCTGTTAACGCGCCCATGGAATATTACAAGGCCGAGAATCGCTTCAAGTCAGCAAAAAGCAAGGAGGAAAAGATAGCTGCGCTTGAAGAGATGATAAGACTTCTGCCGCGCCACCATGGCAGCGAGAATGCCCATGCGCAGCTCACGGCGCGACTCGCCAAACTGAAAAAGGAATCAGAAAAGAAAGGCGCGCGGCATGTGGGCGTAAAAAAGGAAGGCGATGCCCAGTTGTGTATCATAGGACTGGCAAACAGCGGAAAATCCACACTCCTCTCGAAGCTAACAGATGCGAAGCCGAAAATTTCTGTCACGCCCTACACCACTACAAAGCCGGAAATAGGCATGATGGACTACAAGGGCATAAAAGTTCAGTTGGTGGAAATACCATCCACCTTTGATCCCGAATACATGAGCATAGCCCGGTGCGCTGATGCGATAATAGTTGTTGCCAATGACATCAAGGAACAAAAGATAATAGAAGGTGTCCTGGAAAACAACTACATACGGCATAAACGCATTGTAATCAAGGCAAGCGATGAAAAAAACATTCTCAAAGAAAAGATATGGTCAATGCTTGGCCTGATGGTTGTCTATACAAAAAAGATCGTGTGGAAAGACTCCAAAGGTATCAAGCAGTTTTCGCCAATGGCTTTGTCAACTCGCGCAACAATAAAGGACTTCGCTGTTCGCATTCATAAAGATTTCGTGACAAACTTCAGATTTGCACGCATAACAAGAGGCGGAAGGATAATACAGGCAGGCCTCAGCTATCCTCTCAAGGATGGCGACATGGTAGAACTGCACATGAATTGATAAATATGGCAGCAGGAAGCTGGCTCAGATATATTGTGGGAATAGTACTTTCTTTAGACGTACTCAGGACTGCACTTACCAGCAGTCCTATTGGCATGACGACAATAGCATTGGCTGTTGTTTTCCTGATACTTGCGGCGCTCTATGTGGTAAAGAGAATTTAAAATAATCGTATAAATACCGGCGGTGCAATTAATTTTATGGCATTTGAATTTCTTTCAAATCTGGACACCACAACGATGTTCCTGCTGCTTATAATCTTCATACTTTTTGTTGTGTCCATGAAAAAAGCGTTTTCCATAATTCTCAATGCGGTATGGATAGTAATTGCAGCCATATTGTTTCCTGTTGTCATGAATCGTTTCCTTGGATTTGACATACCAATTGATCGCGATTCCATGTTCTCCTTCATATTACTTGGTCTTAGCGTCTATTTTGTCTATCTGATTGGCAAATCGATCTACAAAGTCCTAGGAATGGCGGAAAAAGCTGCCAAGAAGGTTCCTGTTCCTCATGGCGAAAAGAAGGTCAAAGAAAAGGAGGAAAAAGAGGAACCTGATAAACGTGACAAGAAGAAGGAAAAGGAACTGGAAGAGCGTGAAAAGGACTTGCAGAAGAAGGAGCAGCAGATAAGATTTGCATCGGCAGTCCAGAAAAAAAGAAGACCTAGTGGCTGGGAGAAGGACTATGCTGAATTAGAGGTTAAAGAAAAGCCAAAAAATAGTCACATAACGCCGCTGTCGATAATAGAGCATAAGAAGAAAAAGAAACGTGAGGAAGATTAATTTAAATAGATTATATATATCAACTACCTATGAAGCTGTTCGGAAGGTATTTGGTTTCTGCTGAAGAGGCGTCATTAAGAGACCATCCTAAATATGAAAGCCTGGTTCGTCCAGGAAAAACTTATATAAGTCAATGCTTCGGAGAAGTTCATTCCCTGGGAATAAGCGGAGACTCCATGCTGTATGTTCTGGTTTCTGCACTAGATGATTTAAGCCGCGTATGTGATGCACTTTTAGAAGGATCTAGTACGCACCGTTTAACGGTAACGAACGTCGCAGACGATAGCATACCAGAAGACCTGCGAAAAGAATATGAAAAAGCTACATGGTTGCCTAGGCATGTAGAATCGCTAGCAGCAACTGGAATCCATAGTTAAGGCGTGTGTTTTTTATCCTATATTTATTCCAGCGCTCGGTATTGTTATCTTGCTGGCGCTGCCGGAAAGCGTAAACACTGCATTGTTCTTGTAAAATTCAAAGCTGCCTGATGGCGAAGTTATTGTTATATCTCCGGAAAACTGGGTCGTGGCACCTCTTGCGGTTAGTGTTCCTGTTGTGCCTTTTATTGTTATATCTTTTGCTGTCAGGTAATCAGCGGACATGCTCGTAAACGTTGAGTTTGATGATATGGTTTCCTGAACGGCGATGGTTATTTCCGGGAGCTCTATTTTCCCTATTTTGCCATTGAGAATCAGTTCGTTGCCTCTTATTGAGCCTGAGCCGGTAAAATTATAAATTGACATGCTTTTCGTGCTAAAGGTGCCGCTCTTAAGGGTCGCTGTTGTGTTGCCAATAACGGTAATGTTGGTTGGGTTTTTGGCCGAAAACTCTATGTTTGGGTACTTGTCGGCGTTGAATGTAAACTCAATGCTGCCTTTGGAGCCGGAGCCAGTCAAAGAGGACAGTTTTCCGCCGATAGTATCAAAAAACCCGGAAACCATAGGATTGGTTCCGACATAGCCTGCTGCAAGAGCCATAACTATTATTACAGTCACAACTATTTTCCAGTCAAACATGTTTCTAACTTAGGCGTCCCTGCTTAAATAATATATTTCAATACATTTCTTTTTCCAGGTGTGTTTTCTTTTTCCAAGGTTTTTCTTTTCGAAAGAAAAAGCTTATTTAAGGATTACGCTCTATGTTGTTGTAAGCTAATTTGGGTGTGTTAATTATGCTGTTTCAAACTGATATTGCTGGTACTGTAGTTTGGTTTGTGCTGTTCTTTGCACTCATATTTTTGTATCCAAGAATTATGCTGTCCCAGCTCATCTACAAAATAGAGCAGTCAGCTGTGCGGATAGAAAACATGTCACAGGATGCTATGAAAATCACCGCGAGAAAGGTGGACAAGAACGTCTCCAAGGAACTCAAGAACAAGATAGAGCAGTTCAGTGATTTCTTTGTTATCGAGCCTTCTAACATCGATCCCTATGGACTTGTCAAAAAAATAGACCATACTATAAGAGGGATGGAAAGCCGATTTGACGAGTTTGTCGAGGAAGTGGCTGGAGACAAAAGCTACAACGAAAAGCAGGAAATAAACTATGGTATAAGGGCGACCATAGGACTGAGACAGATATCAAAGATTGTGCGCCATTATGTGGAAATGGCAAAGAAATTCAAGAACCTTCAAATCGCTATGATACTTCAGATGCAATTACCTATCATAGAAAAAATAGCAGAATCAGAGATAAAAGGTGCTGAAGCCTTTGTCAATGGCTGGCCCATAGGCGATTCCATAGGCCCACTCGTTGCTGCATCGCTCATGGAAAATAGCAAGGAAACAGCTGAAGACATAATGGCAGGCACAACAGTAATAGAAGGCAGGAAATGTTTTGTGCTTAAGGCAAAGGGTCCTTCTCCTCACCTGGGCAGGGACGACGAGGCGATATCAGCTATAATGAAAAAGAACAAAATTGCAAGGATAATAACCATAGACGCAGCTCAGAAGCTGGAAGGCGAAAAATCCGGCTCTGTTGCTGAGGGTGTTGGCTTTGCCATGGGTGGTTGGGGTCAGAGGGAAATGATAGAAAACGCCCTGATGGCGAAGAAAATGCCCATAGACAGCATTGTAGTAAAGGTTGGCATGACCGATGCAATAACACCAATGACAAAGGAAGTATACGAATCGGTGCCAATCGTTCATAGCTTCATAAAAAAAGCAGTAAGACGCACCAAGAAAAATGATAAAATCATAATTATAGGTGTTGGGAACTCTTCTGGAATAGGAAACGACAAGAAGGAAATTGAAAAGGTAAAAGAAATCGTAGAGATGCTGGACAAGAAAAAGAAGGAAGAGGAAGCAAAGCAGAAGAAAGGCGGCTGGTTCTAGAACCAGCAGTTTATATTGGCCACCATGAATTAGGCGAACTGAACATTTCTATTTCTCTATCCAATAAATCGTTTCTAAAACCGCTGTCTTTTGAAAGGCGATATTTTTTTCCAGCAAGCAAAACATTATAATAAACATACCAGTTTGCTTCCGAATATTCTGCTCTCAGCGAAGCAGTGTCATGTCCTAATTCGAATGTCGTATTCAGGCCTATGGCGACAGCAGGGCTTCTGTTTTTTCCTCTGGCACAATAAGCAAATAAAGCACCACACTGATCACGATATTGTCCAAATTCAGCAACCAACCGTTCTGCCATTATTTCATTAAAAAGAACATCTCCGATGTGCGCTATGCCAGGCCAAACATCACTGAAGTCATAACTTGTTTTTTGCAGCCAATGTGACGATTCCACCAAAGGAAAGGATTTCGCTTCATCTGGTCGTACAATTCCAATAACATAAGTGGGCTTTGAAGGCACAAAAGAAATAGCTCCGTCCAGCGGACTTATATGGATATCCATAATAATTACCAAACCAAAAATTTTTACTTCATTCTAAAGGAAAGCAAATATGGTTGCCCTTCTAATTTTTCCGTCCATCTATCATAGTCTTCACCGGAATTGAATCCGGCTCGTCTAAGCTCGTCTACGTTAGGCCAGTAAATAAGATTAGATTCTATTCTATCCATATATTTTCTAAATATAGGGCTTATTGTACCGGTAGTGCTAACTCCGTCATCATACAAAAAATGAAGGCCGTCTGCAGTTCTTGATGAAAATGCGTATTTGAAATCAGAATCATCTATTTCTGCCCTGAGGAGGTCAAGTGTTTGCTGCATAATTATCAATGGCTGTTTGACTTCAAAGAACTTAAGCTGAAAAACAGTAAATTTTCGTGATTTTCCCGCAGTCCGTGCGTGATTTTCTTTTGCTTTAAGAGCTTTTCATGCGGAGGTATTTGTTACTGGTCAAGAGATATATTTATATAGTTTTTGCCGGATAGAGACA
>JBBSYB010000052.1:8588-23836 GCA_038045465.1 Candidatus Aenigmatarchaeota archaeon
GGTATTTGTTACTGGTCAAGAGATATATTTATATAGTTTTTGCCGGATAGAGACAACTACAGAGGGGTAAAAATGGTCGCAAGTTCAAAGGTATTGGACGCACTAAGAACAATAGGTCTAAACAAGTATGAGCGTAACTTATGGGTAGCTCTGCTTTCACGTGGCTCTTCTACAGCCGGTGAACTTTCTGATATTTCTAATGTTCCGCGATCAAGATGCTATGATGTTCTTGAATCGCTTGCTGACAGGGGATTTGTAATAGTCCAGCCAGGCAAGCCGATGAAATATGTTGCAATACAGCCTCGTGAAGCTCTGGAAAGGTTAAAGAAAAAGGTACATCAAGAAGCTTTGGAAACAAGCGACAAGGTGGACCGCCTTGTGAAGAGCGAGCACATCAAAGAACTGGAAAGGATACACAAAGACAACATAAAAACAGTTAAACCTGAGGACCTCACAGGTGCTTTGAAGGGTCGCTATGCAATGCTGCAGCAACTTGAGACGATGATGAAAAATGCCAAAAAGACCATAAAGCTCATGACAACAGAAAATGGCCTTGCGGAGCTTGTGGAAAATCATACTAATGTTCTAAAGAAAGCATCAGATGCAGGCGTGAAAATACAGATAGCTGCGCCTGTTACAAAAAACACCCTAGAGCATGCAAGAGCTCTTTCCAAGTATGCCCAGGTGAGAAGCACAGAAGATGTTGACATCATAGAGAAGTTCCTTGGACGCATGTGTGTTGTGGACGGTGAGGAATTTATTCTTGGTCTTACGGATGATGTGAAAGTTCATCCAACACAGGATGTTGCTCTTTGGACACAAAGTTCCCACGCAACGGCAAATGTCTTTGAACCATTGTTCGAGCACGTATGGAACAATTCAAGGCCTGTGAAGTAGATTAATTCTATTTTTGAGAGCAGTATAATACCTCATTAATGCCTTAATATTATTTTTGCAACATAACTAATTATGGAAATTACGCCAGGCAAAATAAAACTCGACCGGGAACTGTCCGAGCTTGATAAATTCGCAATAAGCTTTTGCAAAGCAATCAACCGTCTTACGCCATATGTCATAGTAAGCGGATATGTTTCGATTCTCCTTGGCAGGACTCGCGGCAGCGAAGACATAGATATGCTGATTCCTGAAATGCTGAAAAATGAATGGGAAGATATTCATAAAGCCCTGGAAAAAGCAGGATACGAATGCATAAATGCAGGAGTTCATGAGTCCTTTTCATATCTCAATGACAATATTGCGGTAAGATTCGCGCTAAAGGGAAAACCGATTCCTAACATGGAAATCTTGCTTGCTACAAATAAAATTCAGAGGGTTGCACTAGAAACTTCCATTGCCGCAATCGTTGGGAAAGATAAGATCATAATATCAAACCTTGAACTCCAAATAGCGTACAAGGAAAATGTCCTGAAGTCTCCAAAAGACATGGAAGACGCCAGACATCTCAGGCAGATATTAGGAAAGGCTATAAACATGAAAAAACTAAAAGAATATGAAGTGATGCTTAAATGAACAAGAACCAAGAGCAGCGAATGGCTTTCATAGATTTCTGGGCAAACTACGTTAGGACGCATGATGACAAAGAATGGTCGAGGCTTCAGAATACTGTAATTAATCAGACGCCTGGAATGACAGCAGAGCAGTTCCTGAAGATGAAGGGACACCAAGCGAAGCCTGTGAAGTAGGCTAATTTTTTAGTCGTATGCGACTATTTTACAAATTCCACGTTTGACATGTCTTTGAAAGCTATGTCTCCTGTTAGGAACTTTATCCTGTTTTCTAATGCTGTCATGTACCCTATGCAATCCACGTATGACATATTTTTCTTTTTGTTGTCAAGGCGAAATTTCATTGCCTTGACCAAAATGTCATCTGACACTTCGATTTCTGCGTCCTTGAATTTTGAGAAAACTTCTCTGGCACTGGCTTCGCCTTTTTCGGCCATTACTATGTAAAGAAGCTCGGCTAAGTTGAAGCGTGTCGTTGCTATTGATTCTTCCATGAATCTTACATAATTCGGATTGTTTTTTATTATTTCAATCAGCGCATAGGTGTCAAACAGATAGTTTACCATCCTTTTCGCACCTCGTCCTTTAATTTTTGTGTTGGCGTTTTCCAGTCAGGCAAAGATCCAAATACATCCCTTACTTTTACCTGCTTGCTTATCTTAACACGTATTGTCTGGCTTGGCCCCAAATCTTCCTTTTCCACGACGTCCTTTGGAATTATGATTCCCAAGGATCCGCCTATTTTCATGGTCTTGCATTCTATCTCAGTCATATTATATCACCTTAAACTAAGTTATATTTTGTTTAATTATCTATATAAAGCTTTTGTCATTTAACTCTAGGTATGAAAGAACTCAAGGACTGTAAAGTAAGTTAATTCTTCAGGAACTTCTCGTAGGCAGCAATAGAATTGTCAATAAATGAAATATCTTTTATTTTCTTGCTGTCAGGATTCTCACGATATTCTTTTATGTAGTCAATAGCTTCGCCAATGTTCTCGACGACCAAATCAGAAACAGTTAAGATAAACGGGTGTATCCAATCCTGAATAATAGGAGATCTCTCAAATTATTGAACTTTAATATTATGAGATCTCCTTTATAGCAAACTCAACAAAAGTTCAAATATCATTGAGATTTGCTATAAGTGTCCTGTCAAAAATCATACCAGATCTTCTATGGTGCGTATTCTTTGGCAAAACTGTAACAACCGGTTTAGAAAAGTATTTCGCCACGATCATTTCCTGCGATGTGCCTGCACCGAGTTTGCTTTCAGCGTTATAGCTCTACAAGGAAACAAACAAGATATTACTTCCTTGTGAGCTATATGTGAACCCAGTAAATCATGTCCGAAACCTTTACTGGGTTAACTATAACTACCACCAGATCTGAGATTTTTATCCGGTGCAAACCATGACCAACCAGCAGAAACGGCATTGTTTCGTCCCGCCAAGCATCACCATCAGCAAACTCTACGTCATTGAGAACAGAAAGCTTATTTTTGTACTCGGTCTTCCAGTCAGTCCAACCTTTTCTTTCGCCGTCGCCTTTTGGTATAGAACCTATCATGCATATCCTGAATGGCATATACGTAACATACAAAAAACGTATTTAAGCAAATCACGTATTTTAGCTTTTGCTACATCATTTACAAAGATTCTATGTACCTCACACCAGAAGACGAGAAAATGCTCAATGGTAGTATAGAAATAATGAGCCGTATTTTTGAACGATTAAGAGACATGCCCACTGAAGAAGCTGTAAGAGACATATCTGAACTTGATAAGGAAACACGAGAACGATACGCACGCAAGGACAGAAAAGACACGCGCATGTTTGACATTGTTGCAGAAGATGCTATTTCCATTGGCGATGGTTTTAGCGGTCATATGGATCATATGTTAAGAGTTTATAATCAAACTGGCGTGATCGTCACAGAAGAGTGCGGAAGAGTGCCGCGAAAACTTCGGATAGAACATACCACGCCAACAATTATAAGCGATCCTGTTGATGGCAGCTCTTATTTTGATGATGTCATTAGAAGACTAGGCAAACCTGGTGATAGAGTTGGAAAAGTTTTTGACAGGGAAGTAGAGTTGGTGCATGCAATGTCACGAAGGCATGCGTGCAACACATCCGTCACACTAATTAGAGACAATATGATAAAGTACTCTGTTGTTATGAATCTTTTTACAGGAGATATTTATGTGGGTTCGCCAGCAGGGGTCTTCATGGGTGACATAAAGAATGCAAGAACTTTAGCCGACATACACACACGTGTCGAATTTGATGATAGTGAAAATCTTGTAATGCTTTGTTATACGAGACAGGAAGGAAAATATGAAAGAAATAGGCAAGGTACGCATCTTAGATTATTGTCTATGGACGAAGCTTCTGGCAGAGAGATAGGCCCTATAGGCCCAATGAGATTCACATATCTTGCACGTCTTGGCGATGAGAACGATTCTAAGATAGGCGTAGTTGCCCACAACGGGGAAAAGGTCCAGGAAGCTCTTCCCAATGTTGTCATGGCACTTTTCTCAAAAGGAGCTCTACAAGCCTATAAACTCTTCTGCGACCAAGAGTATACAGAGCAAAGAACTGGTATGCAGCTTACACCAAATTTCGCAAACAGTCTTTACAGTGACGGCCTTCTGCGCAATACTGGCGTCCGATCGGTATTTTTTAATAATTATGACTATCCAAGCGATTTTAGAGATACGACAGCGATTATTTCGCCCAGTAATGATGCGGCACTAACAATGTTCACAGGAATGGTATCAAGAGGATATGCAGTAAGAATTGTTTAATAATTAGAGGTGGTCTAAATGTCAGTCAGAATAAATCCCAGTGTAAGTTTAAGCGGGGCGGATCCGGAATACCCTTTGGTTTTAAGCTACGAATCCGGCGATTTAGAATCACCTCGTCCACAACTAACATTTAGCTTGCGATACAAAATTAGGATCGATGGCGATTGTCCCTACAGAATAATAAGCGGTGTAGTAGAGCAAGCTGGCATGTCGTCAAGGGACTGCTTGGATGATGAAGATGCAACGGAGTTAATGTTAGATGCGGAACGCGAATCCGTAGGCGAAGTGACAAAATACCTAAAAGAATTATTTTCCGGAGCAATACTTTCAGGCTCTGTAAGAGGTACTAGCTGGACATTACGCAGCCAGGAACGTGTATATAGAATCGGAAAAGCTCGTTACACTATTGAAGCTGTGGAAGAGGTCCATGATGCGTTCGATGAGTTTGAACATTACAATTTTAGACCAGATGTAACAGTAGAAGCAGACTCTACAGACGAGGCGATAGCAATAGGGGGACGTTTACACCAAGAGGCAGTAGAGAGGGAAAGACGAGAAGGTGGTTTCATGGGTTCAGGATCTTTTTATGCTATTGTCACAAGAGTTCTGAAAAATGGGCAAGTTGTATTTGAACAGGAGCCGCCAGAACACGCGCTATAACCCTGTTGTTAAGAACTTTTCATTTAATTTCTACTTATGATAGCACAACGACTGCTCGACGACATAAGAAGCGGAAAAATAAAAACCGTTGAGGAACTGGAGCTGGCGAAGATAAAACTTGCTCAAGGCGATCTCATAAAAAACTCCGATATCATTAATCTTCTTTCAAAAAACGATGCCGATTACGACCGTATTCTTAAGCTGCTTAAAATAAAAAATGTCCGGACTGCTAGCGGTGTGGCGAACGTAGCAGTCATGTGGATGCACGAGAAGCATGAGAATAGTTGTCCTGCTAATTGCATCTATTGTCCATCTTCCGAAATAGCGCCGAAAAGCTACACCGGCGTTGAGCCCACAACACTGCGAGCTATTCGAAACAACTACGATCCTTTTCTCCAAGTCACCAATAGAATCAAGCAGCTAAATCTTATTGGACACTCAACAGACAAATGCGAACTGATAATAATGGGCGGCACTTTCCTTGCTACTCCGAAAAGCTTTCAGGATGAGTTCGTCAGACGTTGCTTAGATGGTTTTAATGGATTCGAAAGCAGTGACCTGGTTTCTGCCCAGTTAGCAAACGAGGCCGCAGCAAACCGATGTGTTGGCTTAACAATAGAAACACGCGCCGACTTCTGTTCGCAGGAGCAGATAGAACAGATATTGAAGCTCGGCTGCACGCGTGTCGAGATTGGTGTGCAGAGCACGGACGATAATATTTTGAAATTAGTCAACCGGGGGCATAACGCGCAGGCAAACGTAGATGCCATAAAGCGCCTGAAGGAAAGCGGGTTGAAAGTTTGTGTGCACTGGATGCCAGGACTTACTGGTCTTTCTGGAAAAATAGACGAAAAGAAAGAAATAGAATTATTCTCGCGCATTTTCACAGCTGATTACATGCCCGATGAGCTGAAAATTTACCCAACGCTTGTTGTGGCCGGGACTAGACTGTACGAATTATGGAAAAGCGGGAAGTATGCGCCTCTTACAAACGAACAGGCAATTAATCTGCTTATAGAGTTCAAGAAAATTGTTCCGGCTTTTGTGCGAATAAAACGTGTCATGCGCGACATATCAGAGCACAAATCAGAAGCTGGCGCAAGGGTAACAAATCTCCGGCAGCTTACAAAAGAGAGAATGAAAAAAGAAAATGTTGAATGCCGGTGCATAAGATGTCGTGAGATCGGACATGTGGAAAACATCGATGAAAATATTCAGATGAAAATGCTGGAATACGAAGCCTCTGGCGGCAAAGAGATATTTCTGAGCTATGAAAGCAAGAATGCACTTTTTGCCTTTTTACGATTGCGTCTGGGTGATATCGCAAGGATACGTGAACTGCATGTGTACGGCAACGTTGTCCCGATAACAAAGAGAAGTGATAAAGATGCACAGCATACAGGTCTAGGTAAAAATCTTATGGAAAAGGCGGAAAAGATCGCGAAAGAAAACAGCTGCGCAAAAATATCGGTAACCAGCGGGATCGGAGTAAGGCGATACTATATTGATAATTTTGGATACAAAAAAGACAGATATTACCTTTCGAAGTATTTATAAACTCCAAATTTTTTGGGTCTTATCGTTTTTATTTATTTCATAAAAAACTCTTCCTTCAATTCTTTTCTTTTTCAAAAATCCATTTTTTACGAACCATTTTAGTGTATTCTGAGGCGAATTATACATCTTCAAATTATAATAAATTTGCCATTCTTTCATTGTAAAGCTATTTTCCTTGAATGGTCTTAATTTCTGAATTTTTTTAGTTTCCTCGCAGTTTCTAAAACCTGTTAAAAATTTTGCATATTTGTTCGTATTAGTTAATTGATTAAATGGAAACATTTCGTATGAATATATTTTATAAAAATTATCCCAATTGTTTATTGAAATCTGATTTATTCCTTCACTAAAATCTATATCCAAACTCTTCAAAAGCCTTTTAATGAATTCTCTATTTTCGCCCTTAACTTGACCAATTTGAATAGATTTCAAAACGTCTTTCTTACAATAAACACATCCCTCGCATATCAAAAGTCCTCTTAGAAAATCTTTTGACCACTCCTTATATTTAAGAGCTAATTCTTTAGAGGCTTCTATAGTATTCAATAATAAAGGTTTGACAATTGTATTATCAATTGAAATGGTGAATATACCGTTATTTTCTATCAGACCCGAATAAAGATTTTTCCTTTCCCTTATTTTTAATTTTTCTTTTATTATTCTAATTTTTATATTTTTAATCCAAAATTCCTTTATCTTTTCATCATCAAATTGAAGCTTTTTTGAATTTATATCTATTCTATATTTAGGCGTATATTGTAGAAAAACAGTATTTAGAAATTTTATAAATGTATTTATTATATCTGGTTCTGTATTACCAAGCGATATTTTTGCATTATATGCTCCAATAGACTTTGTAACACCTTCAGAAAAATAGATGCTACAAGCTTGGAAAAAAATACTGTTCAATTTTACATAGCGTTTAATTATTATAGTCGATCTTTTCCAAGAATTCTCAGACCATAAAATAATCTTATCTTTTTGTATCTCAGCAAATAAAGGCAAACATTTTCTTGACCTTACAGATTCTAGAGTTGTTAGAGGAAGAATAGAAGCCATATCCAAAAGTGTATTTTCATTTTTCCTTATCAGTTTTAATTTATTTTTCCTTACTATATATTTTGAATTTTTGGGATCTGCCCATCTTGGATTATATTTTATAACATTCTTTAATGCAGTATTGTAATCATATCTCGCTATTTTGCATAATTCTTTCAAAATATCTAAAGGCAATAAAATATCCCAGCCATGTATATGTTTTCCAATCCTCCAAGATTTTATTGTTTCTCTAATTATTTTCCTATTAGTCTTCGAACTAAGATATTTTGCTAATCTTGTTTGCGAACCTATTTTTTGTATGGCTACAGAAAAAATTCTTTCTCGTATATCAGATTTTAATAAAACCGAAACATTGCCCATACATTCCTATGGTATAGATAGTATATAAAACTTATTATAAATCAGAATATATATTCATACTGAAAATCTTGGCTACGCCTTTGAATCTCCATATATGACGAAAAAAATGTAGGTTAGCATAATTTTAAGAACTCAGTCAGGCATATAATATTGGGTATTGGTCTTTTCTTTACGGTGATTACTATGACGCTCGAACAAGAGATGCGACATGAGGTCGCGAGGCTTGAAAGAGAACTTATGTCAATAGATATAGAGCTAGAAAAAGTGAACTCCAGAACAGTACAGTTACTGGACACGAGAAAGAAAATGGAATATGACCTCAGAGTACTGCGTGGCAGTGTTGATGAGAACTACATAAGAGGCCTCGAGGAAGAAAGTTTGGCAAAATTTATTGGCAAAAAAATAAAAGTCTGAAAGACTAGCTCTACTTCTTCACGATTTTATTTTTACTTCTAGAAAAAATTCTTTTGTAGTGATGGGTATATTTATGTCTGTACCTGTAGAGTGCGTAGATAATCGCTATCACAACGATAACAGTCAGTATATTTTCCATCAGATTTAGTTTTCCCGCAATGGTGACATAGGCTGAACCGAGTTCCCATCCAACCAGACTGAGAATAAACGTTCGTGGGATTGAACCTATAAACGTGGCTACTGCATATTTCTTCCATGATAGCCGCAGCACGCCGGCGGAAAGCGATACGATAGCAATGGGAAAGAAAGGTATGGCACGTAAAATTGCTATGGTTATCCATGTCTTACGGCCTTTTTCCAGTTTCTTCTCCTGAGCCTCCACTGTTGCCCATGATATTCGGAGAAATTTGTGAAATTTTGTTACAAGCCTACGGCCGCCAAAATATCCTATGCCATAGGCAAAAAAAGACCCAATGGTTGATGCTATGGATGCGGGAATAACAATCGTAAAAAATATTCTTGACATAGCATCCCAAAACGCGATGTCAGGCGGTATGAGAATGAAGCTGGCACCCATTATCACGAGAGGAGAAGGCACGGGCAACAGGAGCTCCTCGAGAATCACAACGATAAACACACTGAAAGCGCCATAGGCATGTATAATGGAAAGAACCCAGGTCACGAGACCGCTCAATATTTCAGAAAACATAAATAAAGTTTATATCCGCAAGCTAAAATAATACAACGCGTCTATTGTCTGTTTTTTATTTCTTTAGTTATGTGTGCTAAGAATTCTTCCACGTTTACACCGAAGCGTGGCTTTTCACCGCGTGCTCGCACCGCAAGCGTGCCGCTAGCTTCTTCCTTGTCACCTATTACGATTATATAAGGGGTTTTCTGCATCTCCGCATCTCTTATTTTGTAATCAACAGTGTTTTGCCTTAAGTCAGCTTCTGCACGGATGCCTTTTTCCATAAATAATTTGCAAAATCTGCTGGCGGCGTCCGAGTTCCTGTCTGTAAGCGATAAGATTTTTACCTGAATCGGCGATAGCCATATGGGAAGCTTTCCTTCTGTCTGCTCCAAGAGGTATGCAACGAAGCGCTCATAGCTGCCAAGGATTGCCCGGTGAATAATTATCGGCGTTTTCTTATCGCCGTTTGCATCTATGTAAAACATTCCCAGTCTCTTTGGTACAACAATATCAACCTGGGATGTAGCAATGGTTTCTTCCTTACCAAGGGAGTTCTTTATCTGGACATCGATCTTAGGTCCGTAGAATGCTGCTTCTCCTTCTTCTTCTACGAACTTTGCACCGAACTCTTTCATTGCATTCCTTATTTCATCGCAGGCATGAGCCCACTCTTTTGGGTCGCCTGTAAACTTGTCGGGGTTGCCCTTGAAATCAGGAAGCGACAAGCGGAACCAATAGTCCTTTATTCCAACTATTGCGTAGACCTCCTTGAAAAGTCTCAAGACACCAAGAAATTCCTCCTTAAGCTGCTCCGGTGTCATGTAAATATGCGAGTCATTTTGTGTAAATGCCTTGACCCTTATCAGGCCATAGGTAACTCCGGAAAGTTCATTTCTGTAAGTCATGCCCGGCTCTGCTAGCCTTAGAGGCAGGTCGCGGTAGCTTTCTACCAGCTTGTTATAAATCATGTGATGATGAGGACAGTTCATTGGTTTTAGGTAGTAATCCTCACCTTCAATGTCTATGGGCGCGTACATTGAATCCTTATAGTACGGCAAGTGCCCAGTTTTTTCGTAGAGGTGTCCTCTGGTGATGTGAGGCGTGCTGACATAACGGTAGCCGTACTTTTCTTCCATCTGCCGCATGAATTGAACCAAAACATTTCGAAGTGTTTCTCCGTTTGGCAGCCACAAAGGCAGGCCAGCACCTACTTCCTCTGACAAGTGAAATATACCCAGCTCTTCGCCAAGTATTCTGTGGTCATTGGGAGGAAGATTCCTCCGGTCAAGAATTATTTTTCCCCTTGAATCTTGCCTTTCTTTTTTCTCTTTATTGACTGGCTTGATCTTTTCCTGGGCTGCAGATCTTATCTCTCGTGACAGCTCAGAAAGAGGATGACCTTTGCACTTTAGCTCGAAAGACTTGTACCAGCCGAACGGCGATCGATGAACTTCGTAATCTTTTTTCAAACTCTCTGCAATTTTTACTACCATGTTAAGCGCGACAGCGGGCTTAGCGGGCGTCGAACTAAGATGAACAAAAGGATAAACAACAATAGTTTTTGTGTGGACTTGCTCGGCTACCTTTTTAATTTCTTCCACTGTTTTTTCGGCAACGGACTCGTCATCCCCTTCTTCGGAAGAACAAAAAGCGACAAGACACTCCTCGATACGTTCCTTTTCGACATCAGTCTGCTCGGCTGATGCTATAGCCTTCTTTTTCTTTTCGTATTCAATGTAGTCGCAGTGAGTCAAAAGTATTTTCATGCAATCTCTCCAATTATACTGATTTTCGCACTTAAAAACCTAAATGCAATGTCTAAAGAATTAGTATCGGACTGTCCGTAATCCACCGGTCATATCAACCCAACTATTGTTGTCTTGAAGATTATTTAAGCGTTATCAAATAAATATAGACCTGGGGTTTAGTATGGAATCTTTAGATTGGAAGTTGGCTGAATTATACGGAATTATAGTTGGAGACGGTTATTTGCATAAAAATAATTACAGCATAATTGTAGTTTGTAGTTCTGAAGAATCTTACTATCTAAAGAATAGAGTTATGCCACTTTTTGAAAAGTTATTTAACAAAACCCCCTATTTTGCACCTCGTAAAGACAGAAATGCGTATTATATACAAATAAATTCTAAGAGTATCATAGAATTTTTTACAAAAACTTTTTCTATGTCGAGAGGTGAAAAAAGTGGGTATAGGATAAGCAAAAAAATATTGAAAAATAAGAAATTAATGTCACATTTCTTGCGTGGTTTGTTCGATACAGATGGTTGCATAAAATTTTCAAAGCAAACAAGAAAATTTAATTATTACCCCAGGATTCAGTTCTATTTCAAAAATGGTCCTCTTTCTGGAGATTTAGAAAGTATATTGTCAAAATTAGGATTCAAATATAGCAGTTATGAAGATCACAGATTTGGTGGTTTGAGAGTTATTCAAATATCAGGAAGCGAAAATCTAAAAAAATGGGTTAAAGTAGTAGGCAGCGCAAATTTAGTGCATATAACAAAGATTTTACAGTGGAAAAAGGACGGTTTTGTTGTACCAAAAACAACGCTAGATAAAAGAATTAAGAGGTTAGGCATAAGTACAAAAACATTGTTAAACTGTAGAAGTATTAGCCCTGTACAGCCCCGTGGAGAAGATTAGATAACTGTAGTCTTCACGGAATGTAGCGGTCAAGCATAGAAGCCTTTGGAACACCTTTTCTTAGAAAGAAAAGCTGTACTAAAAGAATGGTGTTAAGAAAGCTTCGGACGACGGTTCGAATCCGTCCGGGGCTATACCTCCACTAAAATAGGCTTAAAATTTGTTTCTATACAGTTTATTATTATGCAACCAGCTGACAGAACAAAGAACGTCAAATATTCCATAAGAGACATTGCGGTGCTTGCAAAGCAGGTTGCCAAAAAAAGAGACATGATATACCTTAACATAGGTGATCCAAACAGATTTGACTTCAAAACGCCGCCGCACCTTATCGCCGCAGTGATAAAGGCGATGAAGCAGAACAAGAACTTCTATGCAGATTCGATGGGCGAACCGGAAGCGGTGGATGCCATAGCTGACTACTGTCGCAGCATCGGAGTGAATGTACTCAATGGCGACATAGTTGTAACATCCGGAGTGTCTGAAGGTATAGGAATGTGCTTCGCTGCTCTATTCAATCCCGGAGACAATGTCCTTATACCAAAGCCATCTTACCCCGTATACAGCGCTTATCTCAATCTATACGATATTGGCATAAACTTCTACACACTCAACGAAGATATGAACTGGAACTTGGACATAGACAACATTGAAAAGAACATTAATGAAAAAACAAAGGCAATTGTTATAATAAATCCGAACAATCCAACTGGAGCAGTATATGACAAGCAGACACTAAAGGACTTAGTAAACCTGGCAGGACAGCACAACCTTCTGATTTTCTCGGATGAAATATATGATGAGCTGATTCTTGAGGGAAAAATGTATCACACAGCTGCTCTTTCGAAAGAGGTTCCGGTAATAACGTTCAACGGTTTAGCAAAGAATTTCTTGGCGCCGGGATGGAGAACTGGCTGGCTTGCAATAAAGGATGTTTCCGGAGAACTGAAAGAAGCGAAGAACGCTCTTTTTCAGTTAGCTCGAGCGCGTCTTTGTTCTGTGACGCCGCAACAATATGCTGTAAAGCCGGCGCTGGAAGGTAACCGAAAACATGTAAAAGACGCTGTGAAAAAATTGCGCAGCAGGCGTGATATTATATACAAAAGAATAAATGAAATAGAGGGCCTCAGCGTGAAGAAACCACATGCAGCTTTCTATGCCTTTCCTAAAATAAATTTCAAAATGGATGACAAGCTATTTGTCACAAAGCTGATCGAAGAAGAGGGTGTTGCCACTGTCCATGGGTCGGGCTTTGACATGCCGGAACATTTCCGCATTGTCTACCTGCCACAGGAGCCGTTGCTCAACGAGGCTCTTAACAGGATTGAAAGATTTGTGAAAAGGAACCGTGCTGTATAGCATTATAAACCGTTCGCCACATATTTTACTTATGATAGTTGTTCTTCGCCTTGGCCATCGCTTAGGTCGTGACCAGCGTATTTCCACACATTGCGGACTTGTTTCACGGGTGCTCGGCGCTGACAAAATAATCTACAGCGGTGAGCAGGACAGTGGAATAATAAAAAATATAGAAGAAGTAAGCGTCAGATGGGGTGGTTCTTTTTCTGCAGAATATCAAAAAAACTGGAAACCTGTAGTAGAAGAATACAAAAGAAAAAAATTCTCCGTGGTTCATTTGACAATGTATGGACAACAAATACATGAAAAAATAAAAGCTCTTAGAAAAAAGACAAATATTTTAATTGTTGTCGGCGGTGAAAAGGTGCCGCCGGAAATCTACGCGGCGGCTGATTACAATATAGCCATAGGCAACCAGCCACACAGTGAAGTGGCGGCGCTGGCTATATTCCTGCACGAATATTTCGCCGGCAAAGAACTGGAAAAAAACTTCAAGAACGCGAAATTAAAGATAATCCCGCAGGATCGGGGAAAGAAGGTAGAGGAATCGTAATGTTTTTTCTATTTAAATTTAATAATCATAGCTAATTCATGTGCGGCATTGTGGGTGCTTATTCTGTTAACTGGGAAAATGTCATTCCGTTAACATGCATTTCTGCGCAGTTCGAACAGAACAGAGGCGGAATTTATCCACAGGGTGTTGGGCTATCTGACGGCAGACAAACTTATACAAGTTCAGAACCCGCGTCTCAATTTTATCCAAGATATTTCAAAAGCCCACAGCGACATATAAGCATAGCCGGATTGAGGTATGGAACAGATGGAAGCAGAACAGACGAGGGAAACATACCTCCTATAGAAGTTGATCTGGAGGGATTGAAAACTCATATATGCCATAATGGTCAAATACCTTACGCGAGTGTTTTGAGGGACTGGATAGAAACAAAAACATCTTACAGACATAAAAGAACAACGGATACAGAGACCCTAGCTGCATTTCTTTTGAATGAAATATCTGAAAAAGGTAATGTAGCAGATGGAGCAAAAGAACTGGTTAGAGAACTTGAAGACGCCGCATTTTCTGTTGTCGCGATCCTGCCTAACGAAAATACGCTTGTGGCATTCAGAGACAGAAACGGCTACAGACCATTATATGTTTATCAAAACGATAAGCGTGGACTTTATGCCATTGCTTCAGAAGATCCTGCGCTCAGTAACAATCCATATATTGATATGGATGATGGCAATATCAGGGAAGTCCAGCCAGGTGAAGTTATAGTAATTGACATAAACGGCCTCAAGAGTTACCCATCAGAACCGCCTGTAACAGCACTAACTCCATGTAAGCTTGAAAGAATATATTTTGCAAGGCCTGACACAGACGACGGCTTAGTTTGTGACAATAGAGTCAGGTTAGGTAAAAAGTTGCATGAACTCAACCCTGTAGATGGATTCTATCATGTTATACCAGATTCGGAATCTGGAGATTATGCTGCAATGGGCTATGCGCACGCTTCAGGAAGGCCATTGTACAAAGCAACCCCAAAAGAAAGATATCCTATAAGACTACAAGATGGCGCATCACTTGCTCAGAGAAGTTTTATGACATTTGACCACATGAGCAGGCGATCTTTGGCAGGAAGTAGACTAAAACTTAACAGGCTTGTAGCAGAGAGGGATGTTTTTGTTACAGATAGTATAATACGTGGCACGGTGATACGGCAAAATCTTAAGTTGCTTCACGCAATGGGTGCTAAAGAAGTTCATGTCAGAGTCACTTTTCCGCCAACAACAGATGTTTGTCATCAGGGTATTGATTTTCGCGGGTCACAAGAATTAGTGATGCGTATAATAGACCCAGATATTCTAGATATTTACAAAAACTCTCACGGAATAGACGAAATCAATGTAGCGATGCAAAAATGGGCAAACGTGTACACTCAGGGAAGCCCTAATGTTGCTTCTTTTTGCTATATGCCTATAGACGGATTTGAAGAAGTAGTAGGAAAAGGTTGTATGAGATGTCTTGGCAAAGATCACGACGGAGGAAGATATGACGGTCAGATAAAACTGCCGCCGTTTTTGAGGGAATTTAGTGGAAGGGAATATATACAATACTATTAGTTAATCGGTGGAATTATTTTCT
>JBBSYB010000053.1:0-1486 GCA_038045465.1 Candidatus Aenigmatarchaeota archaeon
TCCATCTCACGACTTTCTTTAGCGAAAACACGACTTTCATCGTTTTTGTGCTGAACACGTTGTGTTCGCACAATATGCACGAACCTCCGGTTCGATGCAATTTTGGGGTTTACCCAAAAATCCGTGATATAAAAATGACGCGAGTTTTTGTTAAATTCGTCCGCTTCCGCAAAATTCCGCGTTTTAAAGCCGCGCATCAGTTTCATGTCATTTCCCGCCTTTCTTACGTTCCCCGTCATTTTATCTTCTTCTCCAGAACCGCTATTCTCTGTTCCAGCGCCATGTTTCTCACCTCACGCGCAAGCTGTCGCCTTCTTGAATACCTTTCCCCCTGCGTCTATGCACAGGAATGAAATCGTGCTGCTTCCAGACGTGTCCAAGCTCGTGAAGTTCACCGTGCCCACTACTGATAATGTCTGTGTGGGGCTCGCCGTCCCTGTGCCGGGGTTGAAATTTATTGCCCGACGTTGAGATTCCCGCGCCTTTGGCGCTGTCCCTGTTGCCGCTTGTCCCATTTTTTCACCTTGCCGGTGTTGCTCTTGCTGGTTTTGCCGCTCATGCAGGAAAGTTTTAAATAAGTCAGAAATATAATTATCAGTGGTGATATTTATGGAAGAGACAAACATAGTGAAAAGGCTGAGGAATGTTGACAGGGAATTGCACTCAATAATGGAAGAATTGGAGCCTAAGAAGCAGAAGAGAGTATTATCCTTATCTGAATTAACAAAATCAATGGAAAAAGCGAGGATATCCGATGTTGATTCCACCAAGTTAATTCGCGAAATGCGCGATAGAGAGTATGATTTATGAATGTCACTTTGGACACTACAGTCCTTGCAAAAGGTCTTATCCCTCCAATGAGAAGAAAGAAAGATGTTCTTTATGAGGAACAGTCCAGGCTTCATGTCATTGCAAAATCCATAATCAGCAAAGTTGAAAGCAAAGAATCCGTCATGCACATTCCTTCTGTCGCTGTTGTTGAAATTGCAGCCATTGGAGCAAGGCTTACAGGCAAGGAGGAAAAGGGTATCGAAGTATCCGACTTTGTCGAAAACCATGGAAAAATCGTTTATGATATTGATCTTATGAGCGAAGCGGTCAGAATCGCAGCCAAAACCAAGATAAGCGGCTTTGACAGCATCTTCATAGCCTGCGCCAAAACAACCAACTCCATGCTCATCACAGACGACAAGAAGATGCATGAAGCCGCTGTCAGGGTTGGAGTCAGTTCCAAGTTGCTCCGCGAGATGGCGTGACCGCTCCGCTGCCGACATTGCCTGTCGTTGAGAGCACGTCCCGATTCTCTTTTCCTTATTCATCGTCCACAGCCCCGGATTTTCCATCTCACGACTTTCTTTAGCGAAAACACGACTTTCATCGTTTTTGGGGTTTACCCAAAAATCCGTGATATGACTTTTCACTATCAGCGCTGCTCTGCTTTCGCTAAATCCACGGTAATCCTCAAAATTCCTCTCTTTTGAGCCGT
>JBBSYB010000054.1:0-1594 GCA_038045465.1 Candidatus Aenigmatarchaeota archaeon
TAGGTACTCATTTTTCCCTCCTTTATAGAAGAAACTAGACCCTTTTCCATGAGCCTCGCCAGCGCCGAGTAAACGACCGAGCTCTGAAGTCCGCTCTTTTCAATCAACAATCCAGTCTTTGTGGCACCCAGCTCCAATAGCGCCAGGTAAACCTTTATCTCCGCATTGGTCAGTCCGATACCCTCGAGAGCACTAACATCCATACTTACTCTTTGCTTCTTTGTCTTAAATACTCTCCTTTTTTGGAGAGTTAATACTTATATAAATAAATAACTATATAGTAGTAACTGTATGAGGTGTGGAACATGGGAAAAATAACAAACGCTTTATTGGCAAGTTTGCTGGCTGGATCTGTAAATGTAGCAGCGCAGACGCCTGCACAAAGTAAACGTGTTGAATTAGGCTACAACGCCCTAGAAGCCCTTGAAACAACCAGTGGTGATGCTAGGGTTCGTGGCTTGACAAACGTAGACTTTTCCCTTGGGAAAATAAAACCAGGATTTCATGGTCTTAATGAACTGACATTCAAACAAGGTGAAAGAACACTTGACACTTACTCTGGCCGAAATGTTTTGACGCTAGGTATTGGTGATTCAAAAATAGTTCCGGCTGCTGTGCTTAAGACTGATAAGACAGGCATTTCAGATGCAAAATATGGTATTAGAAATACTACCCTGCCAGAAGCACTGGGTGGTTACGGATTTTTGGACATCGTATTCAATAAAGATGGAGCAAACGCCACAGCCTTCTATGGAAAAGAAGCAGGCAGATTTTCTATTGAAGTTTTAGAAAGTCTTGAAACGCCATACAAAGGAAGAAGGGCTTTCTATAGCGAAATTCAGCCTTACCTCAAGCTAGGAAGAGGTTACTCTCTGACAGCAAGAGCAGAGGTTGACGGCAAAGATTTCCGAAAAGGCCGATATCTTTTCGGCGGAGTGAAGAAATTTTAGTTTTTCTTTTTTAGATATAATTCAAAATTTTTTGTCCAGTCAATTTTCTTTCCACGTGTCTTTTTATTTATTATCTTGATAATTTCTTTCGCGTTTTCCTGGGCAGATTTTTTGGTAGTATCTATCTCGATCGCATTCTTTACCTCATTGGAAATTATACCCATTGCTTCTGCCTCAACGTTTTCTCTTATCTTACTTTCACTCCAGCCTTTTTTCTTCAGACGCCTTTCCAGCTCTGGTGGGCTTGTTCTCAATATTACAACAACGTCTGACGGAACGAAGTGAGCTAGATGACCCTCAAAAACAGAGTTTTCATATCTTTTCGCTTCATGCTTGGCAGCTATTGCAAGTTTCCGGGTATCTATGATTTTTGTCCTTCTTTTTTTGTCAAGAGTAGATGGAATTTTATATTTTTTTACCAAGTAATCAGTAGTTATTAGCTTAGCGCCAAGTGCCTTGGCTACACTTTTAGCTATAATAGTTTTGCCCGTACCTGGCGTGCCGGATATGACTAAAAACATAGAATTATTTATGGAAAAGACTTTTTATTTACCACCGAAAAGTCCCGTGATAGCGTCTATGATTCCGGAAAAGAAGTTAGCTATAGCTTCAAAAATGCCGCCTGATTTTCTTTCCTGCAGGGT
>JBBSYB010000055.1:0-8493 GCA_038045465.1 Candidatus Aenigmatarchaeota archaeon
AAGATACACATAAACGATGATGTAGTATCCAATGATTTCTTTCTTCACACGAAAGGAATAGAACAACTAGAGAAAACACACAAAATAGGAAAAAAGGAATTCGAGAGAATGCTCCTGCACGAACCGGAGATAGCAATTTTTGGCACAGGATTCAAGGGAAAGTTTACCATAACAGAAGATGTTATGAACGCTGCCAAAAAATCCAGTGTAGATATCCACGTTCTTAAAACTCCGGACGCACTGAAAAAGTTTCAGGAGTTTGCAAGAAAGGGCAAAAATGTAGTTGCTCATATACACGTAGGCGAGTAAAAATGAGAAAATCCACACAAAAGACGCTCATGGCACTTTCTATAATTCTGATATTTGCACTCTCCTCTATAGCTTTTGTGTTTTCCGGATTTCAAGGAAGCCAGACAACTAACACAGACTTGAAACCGCTTGAAAATTTTGTAGTGGATGGTGAGATAAATCAGAATCTGGAAAATACATATGTGCAGAATGGTTTTACTTTCCTGAAATTTTACTACAATGAGTCTACTGATAGCAACATAGTAAATATGATTAACAACATTCCGGAATCCTTCACAACACCATCAGGTCAGCAGCAGGTTATAGTAATAAAAATAATATCCCAGGAAACTTACGCTAAGATATTAAATATAAACGGAGAGAATGACATTTTCAATATAACAACGGACAAAATTTTCGACGCGTTATGCTCAAATTTAATAGTAATGCCAACAGAGTGTGCCATAAACGCGCTTAATCTGACGGTTTAACTTTCTACTTCTTTCTTCATCTCTTCAATTTCCTTCTTGAATCTAGAAAGAGTCTTAGGTATGTCTTCGTAGCTTACGTTTAGTATATTTCTGATTTCCCTTAGTATTTCACCATCTTTCATATTATTTCCTTCCTGAATTTTTGAATGAACTCATCAAGATTGTCTTTTTCCATACAAATGCCCTGAGCAAGACTCTTACTACCACCACCCTTTCCAGAAAGTTGGGAGCATATTTTTTTCATTAGCTCACCGGCATTGTATTTTGTTTTTTCGCCAGATGAAATAAAAACATAAACTTTGTCACTCACGCCAAAAAGTATTATTGTTCTGTCAGGAGAAGAAATATTTTTCGATATAGCTTGCAGTCGTCCCATATCAGAATTTTCTAGCTTCTCAACAAGTAAGTTGTTAATAATTTTCTTTTCAAGATCAGAAATAACCATTTCAGATTTTTTATTTTTGTATGTGTCTAGAAGTTTTCTCATCTTCTTCCAATCTTCGAAAATACGCTTTGTTGCTTCTATAGTTTCTATGCCTTTACACCCAAGTATATTTTCAATCTCAGATATTAAACTTCTTTGATGATTTTCATAAAACAATAATGCCTCACCAGCAACAAATGTTATTCTTGATATATTATCTTGAATACGCTCAGCAGAAATTATTTTTATTTTTCCAACATCCTTAGTTGAATCTAGGTGTGTTCCTCCACAAGCCTCAACATCAAGGCCTTCTATGTTAACAATTCTTAGCTCGCGGCCAGGTACAGCGCCACCCTGATAAATTTTTACACCATATTTTCCCTCTGCAACATTTCTTTTCATGAAATTTTTACTTACCTTAATAGATTTTCTAACGAAATCATTAGAAAGTTTTTCTATCTTATCTAGTTCCTCATCGGTTATAGCTGCGTAATGTGTTATGTCTAGATGTGCTTTGTCAATACCTTTGAATGCACTGGCCTGATTAATATGGTTTCCAAGAACACGCCTCGCAGCCTCATTTATTATATGAGTTGCTGTATGATGTTGCGCTAGCTGGAGGCGTCTCTTAACATCTATTCTGACCCGTACTTCCTGGCCTTCTTTAAAATTTGGTGGATTCTTCATTTGATGAACAATTAAATTTCCATATTTGAAAACATCGATAAAATCTATACCGTTTATAGTTCCCGTATCGTGGAGTTGCCCGCCGGATGTCGGGTATGCTACAGTCCTGTCTAGAACAACATAATTTCCATCTATGCTCATGACTCTGGCAAGATTTTCGCTTTTTGTGTGATCTTCAAAGTAAAGTGCCTGTGTTGGAACGACGTCGCCGAATTTTAACTCTACACTTTTCTTTGTCGCATGTTTTTGTTCACGCTCTTCATGTAGCTCAGAAACAAGTGCATAGAAATTGTCGGGTATTGTTATATTTTTTCCATACGTCTTTGCCTCTTGAACAATTAGATCAGGTGAAATGCCATGTGAATCATAGAGTTCCAACAAATCTTCTGTTGTTATATCTCTGGAAGCTATTTTTGTTATTATTTGTCTGGACTTTTCTTTAGTTTTTTGATATTTATCTTTCTCGACGTCAAATATTTCCTTTACATCCGTCAGATTTTCTGAAAGCTCTGGGTACTGGGGTTTTAGATATTTTGCATGGAGCTCGAAAAGTTTATGAACATCAATACTCCATCCATATTTGTCAGCAAATCCAAGCATACGTCTTAAAATTATTCTAAGATTATAGGAGTCGCCCATGTTGGAAGGAAGCGCGCCATCATTAAACATTATGAGCAATGCCCGGCTATGTTCTGCAATGGAATAGATGCCAGCCAGCGGTAGAATGTTTTTCTTCAATGTTTCCGCATCATATCCAACCTTTTCTGCAACATTTTTCCACGCCTTGTTTATGTCATCAACTTCATCTAGGTTGAGTAGTCCAGAATAAGGCACGTACCTTTTTGTAAGGTTTTTGTCAATAACAAGCCCTGTAGTTTTTAGAAGATGTTTTATAACTGTCGGAAATGTTGCGTCATATTGTGTGTTGACTCCCTGCGAGAACCAGGCATTTCTTTCCTGGCCCATACCCATGTCAAGAACCTTCAGATCAAGCCCTTTTATTCCAGGCTGACTGACGCCATTGGCGCCCATCGTTTCTGTCTGCTCGTACATCATGTAAACCTGATTGCCTAATTCACAACCACGGGAAAAGTATTCCATACAGGGCCCGAGATTTCCGCCGCCTGCCCACGCGTCTTCATGAAATGTTATTTCCTCATTGGGAAGACCCAGGCCTTTCTTGAGCCACGTATGTATATGGCTAAAGACAAGATTCTGGTCCCATTCTTTCGGCGGCACGAACATATGCTGGCCTATCATGCAGAATACCGTGTTGTGGGAACCGGTAATACCAACATTATCTATGTCAACAGTACGAAAGCAGAGCTGCGGAATAACAAGCTTTTTCGCAGGAGGTTCAACCTCACCGGATATTACGTAAGGCTGAAAAGCCGCTATGGAAGCATTTGTGTACTCCATGGTAGGATTCCATCTTGCAACTATGGGGTATCTCCTTATTGGAGTGTAACCAAATTTCTTGAACATAGAAGAGAATTTTTTCCACACTTCTATGTAATCTAAAGCGTGCTTAGCTGGCGTATTGCCGATGAAATCAAATGGAATAGTACCGCAGGCCGGATCACCACAAACGTTACGCTCCTTGACAGACCAGAAAGGTTTCTTGCAATTAATGCATATACCACGGGCAAAACCCTCGTTTTTCAGATATTCAGTAGCGTAATATTTATCCGGATGACCATAAAATTCGCTGATATATTTTTTCTTCGCTTCCTTGTCGGTGAGCATCGGCATGTTTACCACTCTGCTATAGAATTGGTTTCCTCTATTAAAAACACTTCAGTTCTGGCATTACAGAATTTTTTAATTAAGTCAGAAAGTTCTTTCAAGGCCAATTCTACATTAGAATTGAAGCCTTCGATTACTATAATTGCATTTTTTGTTGATTCAGTCATTTTTGTTTTGTCCGACTCCCGCCAGTTCCAGCGTCTGCAGAGCGTGTTTTTATTGTCGTCACAATAAATTACCTCACCTTTGTAAGGATTATCTTCTTTATCGCTTCCTAATGGAATGAAACTTTCGTTGCCTTCAGAAAATTTCAAGTGCAAGTTCCCCTCTATTTTATCAATATCTTCTCCACCGACTGGAATTACATGCTTCAATGATATATAATTGTAAATATCTACAAGCTTGTTGATATGTCTTACACCTCTGCCGTTAAGCACACTTCTTATCAATGCCTCTACAGAAGACCTATAATCACGCGGTTTCGAACCGAAACTATTATAGACATTTCTCCAAACAGCTATAGATGAATTTTCTATGAGGGTATTTATCTCAAATTTCTCTTTTGTAGAGGACTGTACATCTTCCAGAAGTTTTAATATTTCTTCGCCCACACCTTTATTTTCAATGTTAGTTGCAACAATAGCACCTATTTTTGTATCAGGATATTTTTCGAATACCTTTTCAGAAACTACAAACTTCATAATTATCACATACATTATAGCCTGATTTCTTTTTCAAGCCATTCAATATTTTCTTCTTTGTGCTCCCAAAATAGATTTGTAAATATATAATAATAAGCTAGACCTTTCCAGTTGCCGTATCTTTTTTCAAGCTCTTCTGTAATCTTCTCAGCAGGAACCAATTTTTTATTGAATAGGATTCTGGAAAGTATTTTTTGTTCCCACGCCCGCCCCTTAAGCTCAAATATGTCATGCCTTCTCAGATACTCTGCCAGAATGATCTGAGCTGTAGCTGGTCCTACGCCATAAAGTTTAGTTATCTCATTTTTCGCGTCTTCGGCGGGCATTTTTCTTAATCCGAATTCATCGATATCATTTTTTGAAAAACTCTTGGAGATTAATTTTATCATTTTATCCCTGTAGCCGACCTTCAAAGCCCTTAATTCAGGTTCTGTAACATCATGCAAGTCAGACGGATTCCAGTATACAGCAAGTTCTTTGTTGTCAAACCTAACCCTCTTTCCATACTTTTCTAAAAGATTATTCATCATCTGCACTGTTCTTCTCACGGTTGCATTCTGCAGAACAATTGAAATCATAAGAAGCTCGTATAAAGAATTCATGCAACTGCTTCTCATGCCCCTCCGCTTCACGAATACAGGCTTGAGGAATTTGTCGTTTTTAAATTTGTCGAAGAATTCTGCAAGGTCTTCATCCAATCCATAACGCCAGTTAAGTTCATTTTTTATTGCTAAAAGATCTTCTTTCGACACCTCTTTATTTGAATAAACAATAAGTTTGATTTTCGGCTTAGCTGTTGTACCCCCATTCTCCATTTTCAATCCGTATATTGTCCTGTTAAAATTCATGCTTTGCCATAAAACCCCGTTTTTCCATTCAAAATCCGGCGTAGAGAAGTGTTGCGGAACGTATACAGTTCCATCGAAATTGAATGGGGCTTTTGGGTAAATCGTGACGGAGATTTTCCTAGTCAATAAAATTATTTTCATAGCTAGCTATAATTAGAAAAAATAGAAATTAAAAGGAAATTAAAAAATCTCTAACCGAAAAGACTGGCAAGTCCACCGGCGGCTTCTTCAGCTTTTTTTTGCTCTTCTTCTTCGCTTGGCCCTTCTTTCTTCGCTTCTTGCGCAGGTGCGGCAGATACAGCAGCAACAGCAGTGGGCATTGCAGCCTTGCTTATCACGTCAGCTATGTCTACACCGTCAAGTGCAGCTACAAGTGCCTTTATTTTTGACTCGTCAGGCTGTTCTACAGAAGAGACGACTTTCTTTACATTCTCTTCGCTTATGTCTTTTCCGGCACTGTGAAGCAATAAAGCCGAATATACGTAATTCATTTTTTTCTCCTCCTTTATTATGATATTTTATTCTCAAGGGTCTTTGCTGCCCGTTCTGCTTTCGCGAGGACTTGTTCTATGAATTCTTTTTCTATTATGTCCGCGTTTATGGCAAGTGAGCGGGCTTCAAGGAACGCCTTTTGCAGCATTATTGGTGCAGTGAATTTCGTAGGGTAACCCGTATTTACCGAAAGGTTAACTCCACATTGCACACACTTTATGACTTCATTTATGTAATCATCAACGCTTACGTCAAGCACGCTCTTTCCGTATATGGTTCCATCTTCCCATACATAGACCAGGTCAAGGCCAACTTCCATTGGCTCTAATTTTAACAGGCTCAGTACATCTGTAAGGTCCTGACTTATTTTTTCACCTGTTCTACATACCATCTTGTCCTGCAAAACTGCTATTTTCCCTGCCTGTACTGAAGTTTTGAGGCCGACCTTCTGCAGTGTTGATATGGAAGGCCCTGGTGGCAGGCTTGTAGGGCCTTTAGGTATTACAATATCCTTTATGGCAATGTCACCAGGCTTGGCAGCTGCCGGTGTTCTATTCTCCTTCAAGAGCTTGTAAAGTTTAAATGGGTTCTCGTTTGTCAGCATCAATGCAGGCACGCCTGTGAGTTTCTCTTCGAGCATTTTTATATTTTGCTTCTTTGATTTTTCCAGAGCCCTTTTTATCATCGTTTTTTTACCCATTTTTATTATTGTTGTACCACGTATGTTTTCTCTTATGTGTTGAAGCGCTCGGGAAGGGACTTTATGCATGTTAAGTATGCCTATTACCGAGTGGTTGTCTATCATGTTCGTGAGTTCATCCACACATTTTGGCTTGTCCTGTTTGAGCATCTACATCACACCTATCTTAACTGCCTTTCCCATAGTTGTTTTGATATAAGCATTTTTTAGCTGCGCCTTTGGAGGTATTGATTTTTTGACTTCCTCGAGGACCTTCTCAACATTTTCCTTTATTTGGCTGTCCTGCATGTCTTCGGAGCCAATAGGTATTTGTATTGTTGGAGAATCCCTGAGCATTATTCTGACAGATTTCTTTGACTCATCAATTATAGATTTAGGATCTTTTCCCGGCAAAAGTAGGCGCGGCATTTTGCCCTTAGGCCCAAGGTAACGACCAAGCACCTTACCTACCAGAGGCATGAGTGGTGCTTCACATACAAAAAAATCATATTTCTTTGTGAACTGCTTTGCAGCAGATTTGCTTCTCGAAAAATCTTCTATGTCGTTTTTGCCTATGCTGCCACTTATGTTGTCCGAAATAACACATACACTGATCTCTTTCCCACGGCCATGAGGAAGTAAAATATCTTTTGAAAATTTGTTCGCCGGGTTCTTGAGATCTATGTTCCTTATGTTAACTATGAGATCAACGGTCTGGGAGAATTTCCTTTTCTCACCTTCCCTGATTTTCTTGAGAGCTTCATCAAGCTTCATTCCGGTGGATTCTCTGGTGACTTTCATACTTATCAAAGCCCTCCTGTTGCCGAATTAGCTCCCGACTGAAGTTGCTTAGGCAACTTCTTTCTGGGCTTTTGGCATCAGTATGTCTTGCGACACGGGTTATCTTACTTTCTGGGTAAAGTATTTAAAAGATACGAATTAGGCTTCCTGGATGTAGTTTTAACACCTCGAACGACCTTTTGCCAGCGGCCTCTTAGCCTTTGCTATTTCTTGCTGAGTACATTCTAGTCGTTCTTTCAAGAGCAACGCATATTCAGGCTGTGTTATATTGTCCCTTTCAAACATTCTTCTATAAAAATCATGAACCGGAAAAGAAGCATCAGTTCCCCTTAGCGCTGCAAGGTAGCCATCTTTAGGCATACGGCCTTCTATGTATAGCTGTTCCATAGCCTCAAGGATTCTAGCAGCATGCCTTTCTGTTTGAGAAACGCCATAATTTGGAACGTCTGTTATACTCATTTTTTCACCATTAAACCAGTTTAGTACTCTACCGATTCACCGTCTTTTTTACTTTCTATGCCTCGTATTCTCTCATCCATGGAGCCTATGGATGATGCTAGCGTTTGGCGCAGCTCGCCTATTCGGTCCTCTATACCTATAAGCTTTCTGGAAAGGTCATTATAAATATCGCTTACCTCGACTTCCACAAAATGCCTCACTTCACTAACCTTGTTATCAACAAATACAACCTGTCGATTAATATCATCCTTGAAATTATCTGTGCGTTTCGAGATATCCTCAACCTTTGCCAGTATCTCATCAAGCTTTTTGTTCCTCTCGCTTTCGTTGAATTTGAGAAGTTTTTCAAGCCCGCTCTTTTGTATTATTATCATGAGAATGATGAGTATCAGGACAACGGTAATAGCTACCATGTCAAAAATTTTGACAACTATGACAACTAATGCAAGTAGGTACAGTGCTATTAGAACACCGTCGTATTTCATAACTAAGAAAGGAACTCAAAAGTTCTTAAATCCGGGCAAAAGATTCAGAAAATTACGTAGAAATTACAAAGCTTTCGAGCCAGAAAGCCCACATCCTTTGGGAGTGGGATGAATGGCGTGTGCGAAGCACCGAAAGCCAAAGGCTTAAATACTTTAATGTTATAATATTAAAGTATGAAAATGATACAGGTTGAAGACGAAGTATGGCAGAAGCTGACCATAATGAAAGCTGAAATGATGGCAACAAGTCTTAATGATGTTGTTGTGGAGATGATTAGATGCAGAAAACAATCCAAGCAAAAATCATAAGTCCGACACAGAGAAAACAGAAACTTCTTCAGAAGGAATACGACAACTTCCAGCTTTATCTAAATGGCGTGGACTGGCTCGAC
>JBBSYB010000056.1:0-3262 GCA_038045465.1 Candidatus Aenigmatarchaeota archaeon
CCGCAACAGGACTGACCTTGACGTAAGGATGAATGGGTATGTCTTTGAAATCTCTTTTTATAACATCAAAAACGACTGATTTAGCACCGTATTTAGCCAATTCTGCTTTATCAAAACCGAAGGTATAATCCATGCGTTAACTGTCTCAAAAAGTTTTATAAAGCACATGGGATAAGAGAAATGCCATAGAGGTTCTGTAATGATGAATATAGTTACATAGCCAGAAAAACCAATATTTAAGTAAGCTCATACTTAATTCTAGAAGTGATTCTATGAAATTCCTCAGAATAAATTTTGACGGAGACCCTAACATAGGACTCTATGGATTTGCTACAGACAAATATTGTTTCATAGGCTCTGATAGGTATACCGCTAAGATAAAAGACGTTCTTGGTGTAAAAACTTACGCTTTTCCTCTGCTTAACATGGATCTAGTGAGAATATTCTGCACTGGTAATTCAAGCGGGATGATTATGCCAAAGGTCATTGAGGATTTTGATCCTGTCGCTGAAAAAATAAGAAAAAATATTCAGACGCTCGTGATAAATAGCAGATATTCTTCTGTGGGAAATCTTATACTCATGAATGACAATGGTATACTGATTTCACCACTTATAAAAAAACACCTTAGGGAGATAGAAAAATTCTTTGGCTTACCGTGTGAAATTACGACAATAGCTAACATGAATCTTATAGGTAATGTAGGCTTTGCAACAAACAAAGGATGTTTGCTTCATCCAAAGGTGAAGGAAAAAGAAAAGAAACTCATAGAACGTGTGCTTGGCGTGGATGCTGATATAACAACGGTCAATTTTGGCTCACCCTATCCAGGAGCCGGCATAATAGCCAACAGCAGTGGTTTTGTCGTGAGCGAGAACTGCAGCGGACCTGAGCTTGGAAGGGTAACTGACGTTCTTGGATTTTTATAAGTGTTCGGGCAGGTTTTATTTATGAGATTATCTGACAAAGATTTTGCTAAACTCTGGAAAATAAAACCCATGGCATCTTCAGATTCTGTTGTTATTCACAACGGCAAGATTTTACTTATTAAAAGAGCCACCAAGCCATTCAAAGGCTTCTGGACGCTCCCTGGCGGTATAATGGATTCAGGCGAAACGATAGAACAGACTGCTATTCGTGAAGTCTTAGAAGAAACGGGCGCGAAAGTCAAAATTGAAAAGATGGTTGGTGTTTATTCCGGACCGAAAAGAGATCCGAGGGGCACTAGTTTGAGTGTTGTTTTTCTGATGAAATTCATAAGATTCTCAGGGGTTGCGGATAAAGAAGTTTCAGAAGTCAGATTTTTTCCAGTAAATAAGCTTCCTGAAAGAATCGGCTTTGATCACAGGGACATTATAAAAGATGCTTTAAATAAACTTTCTAAAAAACATAATAAGAGGCAATAATTATGACAAAACACGAAGAAAAGAAGCATGCTCATGAGAAGGGTCATGCTCACAATGACCAGCAGGAAATGCAGGAAAAGTATATTGAACTTCAGATTCTCAAGCAGCAGGTTTCTTCGCTTATAGAGCAGAAGCATGCTATAGACGAAAGGGAAAATGAGCTTAATGTTACTCTTGATGCTCTTAGAAAACTTGATACTGTCAAAAAAGGCAATGAAATGTGGTCTTCAATCGGCAGCGGAGCTTTCGTACGTTCGGACATAAAAGATATTGAAAAAGTTCTTGTTGCTATAGGCGCAGGGCTTGTTGTAAAAGAAAGCGTCCCGAAATCTATTGAAATACTTGAACTAAGGCTGCACGAGTTTAGCGACATAAATAATGAAGTTGTGCAGCAGATAAACACTCTTGCCAGTAGAATGGGCAAGCTTGAGACAGATCTGCAGAAGCTTGCTGGAAACAACGCGGAATAGCTTATTCTTTTTTCAACGATCTTTGATAAATTTCCCACGCAACTTTGTCGTTTCTATAATCTTGCATTGTTTCTTTCATAAAATAGAAAGCACCGACACCATATACTAGCGTACCTGTGGTGAATACAAGGAGTGTTCTATTTTTACCGAAGGCATTAGCAATATCTGGAATATAGGATGCTAAAGATGCAAACGCATAGGCAACAATAGCTCTTGCTGTTTGTTCTATTATAATCATTTTGCGAGGCTCAAACATAGGAATCTCTCTTAATTTTTCAAGGGTTTTCCTGTTGAACCTGATTTTAAACAATTCCCCCTCTGCATCTTTGCAATAGGCGTCGATGACCTCTTCTTCGTCTAGGTCTGTAAAGCGAGAGGTTTCGACAGTGTGTAGGATTTCCGTTGTACGCGGATCGTTTGCTAAACATTCTTCAGCCCAGACTTCTCGCCATTCAGCCCGGCGTCTTCTACTTTCATCACTCATATGCTTGCTAAATTTGAAAAACATTTAAACGTGATTTTTAACTAGTGACAATATAATAACTGACTAAACTAAATATACGGACATATAGAAGCTAGGTTTATGGGTTTACGGTCATGTTATAATAAAGCATGTTAAACCTATCGTATTTGCACCTGCTAATAAAAAAACCGTGGTTTTCGTCACAGTCGGGACCTGCTGTTAACGCATCCCATTCTTTCCTTCTCAAATATACAAAAATTTTTGTGCTATCTCTCAAACCTACATTAGGCGGCCAACACTGTATGTGAAATCCTGGTTCTTCGAAATCATCATTTTTGGTTACTTCATCCACAACACGGAGAAATAGGGTTGGTCTCTTGTATTCATCTATGACACATGTGTTCTTGTCGTTTCCTTTATCGTTTTTTCCTACGACCAGGCTTATGCCAGTCGCACCAAAATATCCTCTCATAAGCATAAAGAAAAACCTAGACTTTAAATCACTTTAATAATAATTTCTTTTTTCAAAGGAAAAAGCCTAATAGTAAGGTTCTAAAATGATCAGATACAGTTAACTATTGATAATTATGTTTGGTTCGCTGAAAAAAAGGCTGAAAGAGGCTGTAGAAAAGGTATCAAAAACAATTTCTAAGGAAGAACCGCAGCCTAAGGAAATGCCTAAAAAAGAAGAGTTTCCTGTAATTGTAAAAGAGGAGGTAAAGAAAGAGCTCCCAGTAAAAGAACAAGTAACGGAAGAACAAGCAACAGAGGAGTCTAAAGATGAAGCTCAGGAGGAACCTCTTTTTGGACCTGAAAACGAGGAGCCCTATAAAGAAAAGGAAGAGGAAATTGATCTTGACGTCGAGATAGACAAAGAGATAGAGGAACTGGAAGAGATTAAGGAAGAAACCGCCGGGGAAAAA
>JBBSYB010000056.1:3362-5200 GCA_038045465.1 Candidatus Aenigmatarchaeota archaeon
GGCAAGTGTGTTTCTGGTGATACTCTTGTTCCATTAGATGATGGCAATCTTGTGCCAATAGAAGATCTTTATGAGGGGGCAAAATTAAACAATAAAGAATCACCTGTAGAAGACGGGTATATAATAAACAACCCCTCTTTGAGTGTTTTTTCTGTTAATCCGTATAGCCTTAAGATCGAGAAGATACGGGCCCAGAATATATGGAAGTTGAAAAAAGACAAGTTAATGCGTGTAATTTTGGAAAATGGCCAGGAAATAAAGGTCACACCAGAGCACCCTTTTTTTGTGCTTAAACCTGGAAACATTATACAGAAACGTGCTGACTTGGTTTCGCCAGAAGATTACTTAATGATACCAAAATTTGTAAAAATTGAAAATAAATCTCACATAAGACTGGAATTATTAAGTAAGATAGGTAGCAGGAAATTATTTGTCAAATCCGAAGCCATAGTGGAAGAAGCCTATTGCCTAATGAGAAAAACTTTTGGCTCTCTTGAGAAGGCATATCAGGAAATGATAGATGATGCTGCCTGGATGACTTTTAGATATTCGTGGAAGTCCAATAATGTTCTGCCATCGACTATAATTTTAAAACTTGCAGAAATGAACAGCACCTTTGCCGAGAAAGTCGAAAGCGAGAAGTTCTCTATTAAGGTTGGCGGCAGACCTATAATGTTCCCGGAGATAAACCAGGACTTTTATGAGTGGCTTGGACTTTTCTATGCCGAAGGACACATGGACCCTAAATATGTAGAATTTACGAATTCGGAAGAATGGCTGCTTAACAGGTTTTCGGACCTTACTAAGAATATATTTTGCATCAATAATATCGTTATAAAACCTGATATAAGGCATCCACATATCAAGAATGTGATAGCCGCTAATACTTCTCTGGTTTATTTTGTTGAAAAAGCTCTTGAAATACCGAAATATAAAAAGAGCTCGCACATGAGGCTTCCTGGATGGATACTTCAAGGCTCCGACGACCTTATCGCATCGTTTCTAAGAGCTTATTGGGAAGGTGATGGCAGCGCAGAATTGAGTCATAGAGTTCTTGAAGCAACTACAGCAAGCGAAAGGTTTGCCAGGCAGCACTATCTTATGCTACTTCGTTTCGGCATCATAGCGTCTATTGGCAAGAAGGACATAAACGGGAAGCATTACTATAGAGTTAGCGTAGTTGGCAAAGACAAACTCAAGACTTTCCAAAATTCCATAGGGTTCTTGGGTATTGAAAAACAGAAAAAACTCGAGAACCTTATTGCAATGAATTCTCAGTTTGAGAGAACGGAACTTATTCCTATGCAATCTGAATATTTAAAGAATCTTAGATTGTCGTCTGGTATTCTTCAGCAAGATTTGGCTAATTTATTGAATATAGGACCGAGCCTTCTTAGCCAATATGAGCTTGGATATTATCAAGTTTCAATTCCTATAGAGAGAATTGCTGAACTATCAATAAAGCTTTCTTCACCGTTTTTGGAAACACTGGCAAGCGCGGATGTGAGATGGGTGAAAGTGAGAAAAATTGAAGAAGTTATAAATGGAGAAGAATGGGTTTATGATTTTACGATACCTGGTTATCATAATTTTGTAGCCAATAACTTCATTGTTCACAATACTACGACCCTGGCGAAGCTTGCAAACAAGCTGAAGAAATACAATCCTGTTCTTGCCGCGGCTGACACTTTTCGTGCAGCTTCCATTGAGCAGTTGGAGGAACATGGCCGCAGACTTGACATGCGCGTTGTAAAGCACACTTATGGCTCTGACGCAGCTGCTGTAATATTCGACGCCAAAAAGCATGCAGAAGCCACAGGTAGCAAGCTGGTTCTTGC
>JBBSYB010000056.1:5300-15599 GCA_038045465.1 Candidatus Aenigmatarchaeota archaeon
AATAATTTGCTGAAATAGGTAATGGGCGGATTAACGCCAAGCTAAGTAGCTGGAATATCACTTACCAATAGTGGAAATAGATGAAAAAAATATGTTAACTAAATCTTAAATTTTTTTGTGTATATAGATAACATACCGACCAAGTAGGTGCATTGCTCGAAAATCAAAATACAGCACGGAAAAATTACAAAGAAGTAACCTACGTTTTGTTTTATATATGGTTACTGTATATAAAGATTATTGATAAGGTGATTTTGATGGAATTGCTTGAAAGTAAAAATTCTAAGGCTCTTAAAAAACTTGACATAAACAAACATCAGGGTCAAATTATTGGCTTAGCCGATGGTAAAGTAGTTTTTACTGGTAAATCTATAAAAGAAGTCATGAACGTCCTTAGAAGAGAATATTCTGATAAACGAATAGGAATAGCCAGCTTTCCAAAGAAAGGTAAAATAATGGCATGGTAGCCTTTATTTTGAAAATATTATTTTCTTGCTTCTTGTGAAGGAAATATCAAAAGTATCAAATATTTTTTCTCTTCCTAAAGCCATCATGTAATCCGAATCTTTATCAAAGTTTCGATTAATCCAAAATACGTTAATGAGAATGCATTCATTGCCTATCTTAACAGAAACAGGTTTTTCCCAAGCGTTTGATTCACCAGTTATTCCATTGACTGGGCTTGTTGGCTCTCCTTGAAATTTGATACCTAATATTTCTCCAATATCTTGAAATGATACACTTTGATCTGCGCCAGAATCTATAAGCGCCGGTATATCTATTGGTTTTTCTTCTGCATATTGAAATTGAAGCATGATAACTGGTCTAAGTCTCCGTTGTTTTTTGCCATTATCTTCTGATGGATGTAAAGTAAAATCAGCTTCGTAAATATTTACCATTTTCTCACGCTTCTTGTATCGTCCTATATCTATTTTTTAGACAGTCCATTGAATATTGTAAGAAACAGAAAATTTCATGAATACACAAAAATCCTGTTTCTAATTTGTGTCCTTACAGGCTTTCATGTTAATAATACAGTATCGGAACATATATTTAAACAAAACTTAGTAGAAAAAACTGCAAACTAAACTCAGGCAACGGCGGGGTGGGTTCTCGCCCGGCTTATGTAAGAGCTGAGTAATGAAAACTTCTTCTTTTCTGTGAATTCGCCTCATTTACAAAGCTTTAAGAGAATTTCTGAGTTCCTATTTCTTAGCTGATAATAATGGAATTTTCCTATACAAAAGAAAGCACATCCAATGAAATACACAAGTTGAGCATATTTACTGTCATGCTTGCTATTCTTCTTGTTATAATGATAGGTTTTGGTATTTTTTCCTTGACAAACCCAACAGAAACAAACTTCCTTATTTTGCTGGCAGGACTTATAGTCCTTGCAGTAATTTACATTATTCACAGACACGTAAAATCCCAGGGCAAAAAACTCAAGCCACGTGAAATTATAGCGTCAGAAAAAATAAAGGTAATATCCTCGTAATGGAATCTTAAATCAGATTATGGTAAATATTTCGAAAGATTAATTTTTCTTTCTTAAGTTTTTGATGGAAGAAATTATGAGTAATTTGGTTTAATCAGGGAGAGGTAAATTAGCAGAGTAAAATTCACCACTTCTTTTAAATCCCATTTCTTCCGCTGTTGTATCATATCTTCTTTGTCCGTTTTCACTACGTATACTTAGTCTCCAGAAATTAGATTCGGCTGTAGAAATTCTTAATTCTTTTGCCCCCATTTTCGTTGCCCATTCTTCGACTAACCTGACAAACATTTTTTCCCATCTTATAGGTAACAGTGCATATTTTTTGCCTAATTTTCCTTGAAGTTGTGTTATTCTTATTGCGTGCTTACCGTCAATTTCAAACGACGTGCAGGCTATTCCTTTGTCTGTATCTTCCAGGGCTGGATCGTTATACGTCAGCACAAAAGCAAAAGGAGAATCATAAAAAAGATCCGGAAATTTTTTACCCCATTCGTGGTAATAACCACGTGATGTATCTTTTGCTATGGCATATCCCTTTTTATCTATCGTAATAGGCAACTTTCTTTGAGACATATAAAATTTGTCAATGAGACCATTCGCTTCAACTTCTGATCCATGTCTAAAATCACTTAGCTCCGAATATACCCTAAGCTGAGCTATAGGATTACTGGTAAACCTTGCTGATGATAAAAAAGTTCTGAGTTTCTGATACATAAAATCAGTCGCCTATGCTGACAGATTCAGTTTTTTTTATTTTAGTTCCGGAAATATTTGATGCAAATCACTTTTTGCAACACAATATGTTGCTATTGTTAATCTATCGCTCAACCTTAGAGAATGCCCTTTGACACCGTCCGGATATGTATCTGTTCTCAGAGCGTTATCTAATTCACTAATTCTAGAATCTAGCATTGCCTCGTACTGTTTCACTCTTTCTAAGAAATCAGGTGCATCTGGCATCTAACCGACTCTTTTTATTCTACTGCTTCTTCGACAAGCTTTCTGACAGCGTCGCGAACAGCCTCGCTACGATTAGGATAGACTCCTTTCTTGACAAGAACTTCTATGTTTCTTATTTGCTTCTCTGTCAGTCTTATCTGGACGGTTTCCATTACCATTTTTTACACCTCTATTTTAGTATACTTCTTGGCAGATGCCTCATTCTGTATGTTATGTCCGTCAATTCGTTTGGTTTGCCGTTTGACAGGGCAGAGACATATGCAATAGTAGACAAAAGTATTAAACCGCTTGCCAAGAGGGTTTTGTACTTCATCTACGACACCATCACAATGACCATACAGTCACTGTACGGTAGTACTACAATCGAAGTCTTTATAAAGCTTTTAACTACGGGAAAGTTACGAAATCTATGACATTACGCTAGTGATTTTACTGTAATTCAATAAAAACAGCTCGAACGTATAAAAGCCTCCAGATCAAAAAATAAAGATGCCTAAAAAAGTGCTTATTGCTTTCGGCTCACCTTCTGATATCAAAAACATGTCAGGTTTGCAAGAAAGTGAAGGAAAAATTTATTCTCTTTCTACGGAATTGACGTTGCCGGATACGGAATATTACCTTTCAGTTGCTTCTGCCCATAGGACACCTGATATTGTTGAACAGCACAGAGATTACTGCAACTGGGACGGAATAGTTGCAGGTGCTGGCATGTGCAATGCTCTAAAGGATGCTTATCTTTCTCATGCTGATATCGCCATGGTTCTTGTAGCGCTGCCTATGGATGATAAAACTACACGCGGTGTTTCTTCTATGCTGTCATCAAGCGAGACACCACCAGGATACCCCATTGGGATGGTAGGCCTTGGGAACTTACCGGCAGCTGTCAGATTTGTTAATTATGCACTACAGCCGCACAAGAAAGTTAGCTTGCACACCAGAGGTACAACTGTAGAGCCAGACAAGGCTATGGATGACGCTGCAAAAATGCTCAAGAGGCTTGGCGTAGAATACCAGTTTCCTACTCAAATAGAACCAGACACTTTGAATTTGTTGGCTTATGACAATCCATTGACTCCGAGCATAACAGATGTTCCTATTATTTGCACTTATAACATGCCAGTTGAACTTCGCAGGGACGGGCGATTTGACCTTGCATGGCTAGGCCTTTACCTTGATGGCGTAAACAAACACGATAACTATGTTCATGTGGGTGTTGCCAATGGCGGCAATCTGGGCTTCTACGCGGCAAAGATTGTTGCACGTCATGATCTTGATGTCAGAGGTCGCATAGCTGACCTTATAGTCGGAGGACGGGAAAAATATAATGATTTTAGGGCTGTTCGACAGCTCTAGGAGGAATTTGATATGGGAAGCGTAAAAGATCTTGAAGTAAGAAGAAAACCTACGGAGATAATGATGGGCGATGGAGTATTTCACTTTTCTGACAGGTATTCTGTCTTTGACTGGGGTGAAATGCCCGATCATATCAAGAATAAGGGCGCGGCACTCTGCGCGATGTCAGCATATTTTTTTGAGCAGCTTGGAAAAAGAGATATTGTTACACACTACAGAGGAGTAAGTACGGGCGACAGGTATGGTCCTTTGGATGATGCGAAAGAAGCGCCTGCAAAGATGCGCGTTGCGCTTGCAAGAGTAATAAAGCCAACAGCTGTTGTTGCTGAAGATGGAAAAGTGACGTACGATTATACGCCTGTGAGAGATGCACCAGGCAATTTAGTTATACCTGTTGAAGCTATTTACAGGAATTCGCTCCCAAAAGGCAGTTCTGTTTTTCGTAGATTGAAGGAAGGAACACTGACTCTTGGAGAGATGGGACTTTCTGCAATGCCAGTTGAAGGTCAACGATTGTCAGCACCTTTTGTGGATGGCAGCACAAAATATGAGGAATTTGACAGATATCCTAGCTGGGACGATCTTCAGTATCTTGCTGGGTTGAGCGGTGACGAGTTAACGGCTCTGCAAGAAGCGGTTTTGAAGGGCAATGAAGTCATAACAGATGGAATGAGCAGGGCTGGATTTTTCAACGAGGATGGCAAGTTAGAATTTGTCTTTACACCAACCAGAACTCTTATGGTGGGTGATACGCTTGGCACTCTGGATGAATGCAGGATAACATATAATGGCGTTGATGTAAGCAAACAAATACCAAGAGACTGGTATGCCTACTCGCAGCCGGAATGGAAGAATTGGATAGATGTGGAGAAAAGAATTAACAAAAAAGACTGGAAATCGCGTGTTACAACACAACCAGAACCGCTGCCGCCTGCATTGAAAGGCGTGATGGAAGCACTGTATGTTTCAGTTGCGAATCGGGTAATCGGCAGAGATTTGTTCCCGGGCGCAGTTCCTGTCGATAAGATTCTTGCGGAATATCAAAGATTCAGGGAAGCGGAGATGAAATAATGAACGGCCCAAAACCTATTGTTCCACTTCATGGAAGATATCCGAGCAAGGAGATGCGGGGCCTTTTTCCGCCGGCTCCTGAAAGTGATTTCCGTTATCAGTGTTCTTCTGCTATGCGAGGAGTTTTTTCTGACGAGACAAAATACGGGAACTGGAGACGTGTGTGGGTTGTTCTTCCAGAAAGCCAGAAAGAACTGGGACTGTCATTTTCAGACCAGCAAATGGCGGCGCTCTATAAAATGGAACATACGATTGATTATGCTAGAGCGCGTGAACTGGAAAGAGCAATGAAGCATGACGTGAATGCATACCGTACAGAATTCGGGGAACAGGTTGAAAGAGTGTATCCTACTGCTGGTCGTGTACTCCATGTGGGTGCGACTAGCTGTACCGTAACTGACCATGAAGAACTAATGGCTATGAGGGATGGTCTTTCACTGATTGCAGAGAAAGCCCAGCATCTTAACAGATCTTTGGATGCTGAAAAAACAACATTATGGTATCACGGCAAGGATCAATATCAAGACTATAGAACTCCTGCAGCGAACCTGAATGTAGCACTTCATGAAATCGAATACAGAAGACATAAGCTAAGAGCGCGCGGCACAAAAGGCACAACCGGAACACAGGCAAGCTATCTGGAGTTGTTCAATGGCGACCATGGAAAGGTGCGTGCACTTGATGCTATGGTAAGTGAAAAGCTTGGATTTCCGGCAAGCTATACTATAACCGGACAGACATACCCACGAATTGTGGATTATCAGGTTTTGAGCTCCTTGGGACTTCTTGCAGAGGCACTTAAACAATCACCCCAATTGTTTGAACAAGAAAAGTGGGGACATATAAGAGGATTGCTTGATCATGTTCAACGATGTGCTGATAACGCTGCCTACATGGCTTCGTCACAATGGCTGGAAAGGACATTAGATGATTCCAGTGAAAGAAGAATTATAATACCAGAGGCATTCTATGCAATGGACTATGTTCTTGACAATGTATCATGGAATGGTTCAGGCACTCAAGAAGCTGTAGAAATTCCTGCACAAAATGCGGGTGTAGTTGATGCAAAACATGCAGAAGCATTGAAAATGATAGCAAGAAAAGAGGCAAACGCAGCCCATGTTATACATGGTTTCGCAGAAAGACATCGAGATGTTCCATGTGCAGCTTTTACACATTACCAGTTCGCACAGCCGACCACTTACGGCAAACGTTTGGATTTGTGGGCGTATAACTTTGCTCTGGCTTTGCAAGATAGTGAAATGGCACTTGATGCAATTCTTGATGATGCTGGAGAGGTGTCTGAATCAGTGAGAAATTATTTTGTCAACTCTAGGTTAAAGCAATCCGTCATAGCAGGAGCAAAAATGGCTCACGACATAAGATTGCTGCAACATGATGGGGAAGTTAACGAGCCTTTTGCCAGAAGCCAAGTAGGATCATCTGTTATGGCTTATAAAAAAAATCCTATGAAAAGCGAGAGAACTAATGGTCTTTCGCGTGATGTTATTGGCCTTTATCATACAGCAGAAGACCCGACAGATGTATTTCTTGGATCTGATGCTGTCATGGAACTTGTTTTGACAGTATTTGTTGGCGACACCGAAATGCAACAGGGGTTCACAGTTCACCCAGAAATAGCAAGAAGGAGACTTATGGAAAACATGCCGTTTTTTGTGACCGAGGAATATATGATGAGAGGAATAAAAGCGGGCGAAGATAACCGAGGGTTACATGAGGAGGTTCGCCAGGCAATGCTTGAAGCACGTCAGAGCATAGATAATGGCGGTCCAAATAACCTTATTGAAATTCTTGCAAGAACAGGAAAATTCGATATAGACCCGACTAAGATGTTAGACCCTTTAAACTATGTGGGAAGGTCGCGAGAACAGGTTGATGAATTCGGAGCAACAGAAATCGCACCTATAAGAGAAAGATATGCTGATCACCTTGGAATGACAGGTAAAGTGGAAGTTTAACTATTTTAAAACCTTCTCCTCCAAAAGATGAATATGCTAGGTGGACTTTCAAACAAACTACGCGAGGCCATGGACAAGGTAACAGGTGCCGGAAGCGTTGACAAGGCGGTCATAGAAGACCTTACACGCGATATTCAAAGAGCACTGCTTTCAGCGGACGTTGACGTTTCACTGGTTCTGGAAATGAGTGAGAATATCAAGAAGCGTGCCTCGGGCGAGATTCCTTCGGGCCTGACGCGAAAAGAACATCTGGTAAAGATTGTATACGAGTCCCTGACGGATATAATGGGCAAGACCAAGTCGACTATTGAACTGAAACCTAAGAAAATACTTCTTGCCGGTCTTTACGGCTCTGGTAAGACTTCAACGGCTGCGAAGCTTGCCAGGTTCTATCAAAAGAAAGGACTCAAACCGTTTCTCATATGCTGCGATACTGTGAGACCTGCGGCTTATGAACAGTTGCAGCAACTGGCAAAACGCATTGATGTTCCGTTCTACGGAGAGAAAGGCGAAAAGGACCCGTCTCGAGTTTTGAAGAATGCATTGAAGGAAGTGCGCGGTGATGTTATAATTGTTGATTCTTCCGGCAGAAACGCTTTGGACAGCGACCTCATAGATGAGATAAAAAAACTTAACCAGATTCTTGGGGCAGATGAAAGAATACTTGTCATACCGTCGGATATAGGGCAGGCTGCCAAAGAGCAAGCTTCAGCATTTCATGGCGCACTGGGCATAAGCGATGTTATTGTCACCAAGCTCGATGCGACTGCTAAAGGAGGAGGCGCACTCACGGCGTGCAACCTTACTGGTGCCAAAGTGAAATTCATTGCCGTCGGCGAAACACCAGAAGATTTGCAGATTTATGATCCTGAGAAATTCGTGGCGCGCCTCATAGGTTTTCCTGATTTAGAGACGCTCCTAGAAAAAGCCCGCTCGGTTGTTGACGAAAAATCTGCTAAAAAAATGATTACCGGCGACTTTACCATGTCTGACTTCATGACCCAGATAGAATCCATGCAGAAGATGGGATCCATGTCCCAGATACTTGACATGGCAGGCTTGGGTAAGATGGCTGCCAAGAAAGGAAATGTCGACGAACAGGAAGCAAAAATGAAAAGATGGAAATATGCCATACAAGCCATGACAACAGAGGAAAGGGACAACCCTGATATAATTAATTCTTCCAGAATGCGAAGAATAGCAACCGGCAGTGGCATCAAGGAAGCCGAGGTACGCGAGCTTCTGGCAAACTACAACAAGATAAAGAAGATGATGAAGCAGTTCTCGCCAGGCAAGATGAAGCGCGGCGGCTTTGGCGGGTTATTCAGACAGCTTGGAATGAAGTTCTAATCTACTACTAGTCTGTTACCGTTTCACCAGGCTCAACGGTTCCTGTAATAACACAATTCATGCCTATTTGTGCATTTTGTCCTATGCGAGCTTTTTTTGTTAATGTGGTGCCTTTTCCTATAACAACCCCTTCTCCTACTACTGCACCGCTTTCAATTGTTACGTCACTGTCTGATATTACGCCTTTTAAATCAACACTACTACCTACCTTTACATTATGGAACAGAATAGAGCGATCTATGACTGATGGTGCATTTGAATTTGGAGAGTCTTCTATTTCTATATCATTACAAAAAATAGATTCAGTTACTTCTACGTTACGCCCTACGTAACAACCCTGACCCATTAAATAACGACTCGCCCTACCAAGAACTCTTGAATTTTCCTGAACTCTAAGACGATGCGACTTGTCGTCCACTCCTTTTATCCTATCTATTAACTGCATGCTTGTTGCTCTATAATCGTCTAATGTTCCTACATCATTCCAATATCCATCCAAGACAAGGGCACATACATCTTTTCCCAGCTTTTCATCTAGTAAAAGTGCTGGGAATACTTCACGGCCGAAGTCTATCATTTCTGGATGTTGATCGAGCCATTGCATTATTGACCTGTCGAAGACATATATTCCCGTGTTTGCTGTGGTATATATTACTTCATCTTTGGTTTTTGGTTTTTCCCTGAAATCATGAACGGTGCCGGTTTTAGGATCATATCCAACCATCCCAAGCTTACCTGCAATTCTGTCTGGGTCGACTTGGATAAGTCCCATTGATGCAAAGGCTCCTCTTTGCTTATGAAACCTTACAAGTTCTGATAGGTCAAGACTTGATATATGATCTCCTGATAATACTACAACAGCGTCATACTTCTCAACATAACCTGTCCTTGAAAGGTGCCCTATTCCTGCTCTGTAATCTTCAAGAGACACGTTTTCAGTTGAACCCGTAGTTCTCTCTTTTACTGTTATTGAGTCTGCCAGATAAGGCCTTGATAACCTGAGACCATCTGCTGTACCCTTTGATTCCTTGCCTTCCAGTGCCCTGACATATCCTATTCTTATTGGCACATGCTGATTTTCTACCATGTATCTGAAATCAGAACCATCACGAAAATTTTTCTCTATTTCGTCTCCCATATGTTCAAGTACCATGTAAAAGTCTGCGTACCCTGCTCTCAGACCCATGTCAATTACATATTCGCCGAATCGTTTGTTGCCGCCTATGTAAACACTTGGTTTAGGTCTTGCTTGTGTAAGTGGATTAAGTCTCGTTCCCTTTCCACCTGCTAATATAACTACTTTGTCGGTCATAACTACCCTACAGTAACATTAAGTTAAAGTTTATAAAGTTCACAATTAGTGTGTAATGTGATTGTATGACAATAGACTATTCGGATTTTGAAAAGGTTGACATCCGTGTGGGCAAAATTATTGAGGCTCAGGAATTTATCAACGCGAAGAAGCCAGCCATGAAACTCACTATTGACCTGGGTGAACTTGGAATAAGAAAGTCCAGTGTTCAGATTGCTCATTACAATAAAGAAGAGCTGATTAGCAGACTGGTTGTTTGTGTTGTTAATTTTCCGCCAAAACAGATAGGAAACTTCATGTCTGAAGTCCTAACTCTCGGTGTTCCGGACGAACAGGGTAGATGGACACTACTTTCTCCTGATAGAAACGTGCCTTTAGGCGGAAGAATGAGGTAACCTATGGTTTAATCAGTTCCTCTTCTATTTGTTGCCTTCTGGAAAGATCTGCGCGATATCCGATGTGTTCTTTTCCTCCTGTGTGGTGCCGTATTCTCGCTACTTTCACGTAGCATTTATCGATATAAGGTTCTAATAACTTAGGCACATCTCTTTCAGCTACCTCGCCATGAAATTCCCTTATCGGTATGCCAAGCGCTATGCTTACTCTATTGAAATAAGTGTTAGGGTCGCTTGCCTCTTCTGTCAGGCTCAGTAAACTGCGCATTGCCACTTTCCGCGTTGTTTCGCTCAGATAACCCCGTGAGCCTCCTGATTTCATCTTTAATTCTACAATATCAACGCTTATAAAATTATTTTAGTTATAGCAATCTATGCAGT
>JBBSYB010000057.1:0-6067 GCA_038045465.1 Candidatus Aenigmatarchaeota archaeon
GAAACGCCGAGTTTATGAATCACATAGACGAAAAGCTGGATGATGTTCATATTAACAACAAGGGCATTCTTGATCAAATTGAAAATTTGAACGGCATTAATTCTGCAACAGCAGATGTCCTGAGTGAAATAAATGAAAAAATCGCTGCTGTAACACCTGTGGACAACACAGAATCCCTTGAAAAGATTAGCAACAAACTAAGTAAACTTGCCGAAAAAACGGGCCTGATAGAAAATGTTAATACAACAATAACTACGCTAGATGAAAAATACAGCAACCTGAAAAAGTATCATACTGCACTCAACAAGCTTTCGAGGAGCCAGAACAAGCTCAACGCAACCCTGAAGGATGTCAATACTTATTTTTACACACTCAACAGCGTTGACTTCATGCTGCGTCTCTTGAACGCAAAGCTGCTCCTGAAGAAGCGCAAGTTGCCACTGTGGGCACGCCAGAGAAGGATGGCGTTACTAAGATCAATAGTAGACCTTGAATTTGAGGTAGTTGACATACTTATCATAACAACTATACCAAAAGACGGTATAACAATCCAGTCACTTAACAAGGCGATTGGTCACAGTCGAAAGAAGATAAAGGAAAGATTGGTGCGACTCATTGCTGAAGGTCATATAGAAGAAAGAAAGGTCAAGAGAAGAAAATTATACTTCCTTGTTGCTTAGTTGCTAGGAGCGTAGAAAATCGTTTTATTTTTCAGGGGGGCAGAAAGGCCACCCAATTTCCCGATTTACCTATAGTCTTCTTATCAGGCTTGTCTCTTCTTCCTTTATTATTTTGCCTGTTTTTGCATCTATATCAAAAGTAACAGCCATCATGCCTGGTGTTATCATGTTTATAGTCCATACAAGAGTTCCTTTCTGATGAAGAGTTATGAGAACATTTATTGTTTTTTGGGTAAATTTTTTGCCGACAATTTCAAGCGCCTCTTTTATTGTCACTTGTCTCTCAGAGAAGTCAGGCTTTTCTACAGTGCTCAGCGGGGGTGTTTCTTCGCCAAGTGTTACAAATTTATCATTTACAAAACAGTCAATAACAAGCTTCTTTTTTTCGTTGTAAAAAAACAGGGTCCATTCATTTATTTCATCCTTGATATCCTTTATGCACGCGAAGCAGGAACACATAAAATAATCCGTAAGCCTCTTGACATCTTCATTATTCCTAGCTTTTTCTATAGCATCTTGAGGATCCATTTTATAATCTCCAAAAATAAAAAAATAGTTTTGGACTAAATTTCTTTTAGTTTTTCTGTTATGAAATTTATTACGCTTTCGTCGATAGGAACTGTAAAGGATTTCCTATATCTCTTCTCGCCGGTCGGTGTTATGAAGCCGCGGCTTATGGATATAAAGACGTTTTCTCCTTCTTCCGATATCGCTTTCTTTCTGGCAATCTCTAGGAAATTGCTGTTGCCGAATTTTATTTCTTCGCTCTTTATTATTTCGAATGTTACCATTGTTTTAGCCTCCGTTTTGTGTTTTTGTAATAAAACTATGTAAATAATCTTTATAAACTAAAAGTCGCTGAGTCTTTTCTGCCAGAGAATTTTACTTTTTTGAAGATACATGCTAATAGGATGGCGGAGTCTTCCTGCTATGTATGTAAGAGCTTCGGAGATTAAGTCAAATCTTTTAGGCGGGTTTTTAAACATATTTCTGGAAGACTCGCGCACAACCCACACACCTAGCGGCACCGTATAGCCCTCATATATCTCGCGGAAAACCACGACGCGCGCCTGTCTCCTTATTTTGTGGAGATATTCAACAACGCCGAGTCTGGATGCGTAGTAGCCACCAGCCTGTTTCTCTGCGTAGCAGGTACGTCCTGAGTACGATTCATACTCCTCTTCGAGACCATACCACTGGCTACCACGTGGCCAGGACTCGAAATTCTCGAATTCCCAGTTGCCCGGCATCATCAACACAACAAAACGATTATCAAGATTGAACGCCTCAAAGACCATGATTTCATTTATACTGTTGTACGTTCTTACGTCATGGAGAAGCGATTTGGCAATTATGTCATCTGTGGCCGTTATGGACCACCGTGTAGGCACCATTTTCTTATTTATTCCAAGCGCCCCAGAGGACAAAATCGTTGTTATCTTGTAAACGTCAATGCCCGTGGCGTAAAGGATTTTTGCAGCCTCATTAGCCTTCAGCTCGTCTGCGGCGACTTTTTCCACCTTTCTGTCAATTTTTGGGTTTTCCGTTATCCTGAGCTTTTCTAGTTTTGCTGAAGGTCCGATAGGCTGTGTTATCCTGTCAAAATTCATGCTAAAAAGTGGCTTCTTGGAAAAAATCATTTCCACGTCAGTAGGTAGCGAAGCAAGTGAGATTTCCTGTAGATCTCTCACAAAACGTTCCTTTGAAAAAATGTTCTCCTGTTTATTGGCGCGCAGGGTAGCAGCCCTCATGCCTATTATCTGTCTGTAACTAAGACTAAGCCAGGAAGCGGGATTATCGTACAGCGGATATTTTTCCATTATACCCAGTGGGCCCGCATTCACCTTTGGGTAGCCTTCAGCACCGATGAAAATCCCCGGTGACGGCCCGTAGAACTCCTTAGCAAGTCTGGGTGCCATAAGGCGCCGCATTTCATCGGGTATATCAGAGGCGCGCATAATTAATGAATAAAAAACAGAATTAATAAAGCCTTGCCAAGTCGCGGCAAGTGAAAAGTTATGTGATTATTGTCGATTCTTTTCTCTTAGAAGAATCTCGTATGTTTTTTCCAGCTGTTCCATTGTCGGGTTAATGCCTGGGCTTGTTGTTTCTATGCCTCTTTTCTTCAGTATTGCCTCTATTCCATAGCTGTCACAACATCTTTGTGTATCTGTCTCTACAAGTTCTTGCACTTCCCCGTAGAGCTTCGCGTATCGTTCGTGCCATGCAAACTGTTTCGGGATGCTCCAGTACCCTGATTCAAGTCCTGCAGCAACATAACCAGGCAACAGAAATCCGCTTACAACAAGAGTAGGGATTCCTATTCTTCTTAGAGTTGATCTTCCTTTGCTCATTCAATCACCAAAAATAAGATATCTAAAAACTATATAAAACCAAAATATGAAGAAGTTGACAAAAATCGGATTTACTTGCTTTTCTTTTCCTTCTTTTCCCACTTCAGGTCTTCAAACTCTATCCAGGCGATTATCAAGCCTACCATTATCAGAAACAATCCAAACAGTCCTTCAAAGACAACAAGAAATGCCTGGAATGCGCTCCTGTTAAAGAATGCGCTTACAGCGGTGCCTGGGAGGTACCAATAGATACCAATGACAAAAATTATCAAACCTAAGATGAGTTTTATCGCAGCGTGCATTTTTATCACTTCTAGATTATTTTTATACTTACCTTTAAATATGTGAACTACTCCTAGCTTTCGCAAGGAGCTTCCTGCTTCTCTGACCGAACTTGCTCATTGCTGAGTAGAGGCTCAATCTCCACAGGCGTAGATTCGGGCAATTCCTGCCCTAATGCCCTTTTGAGTATATTCATTGCGGAATTGTAGTCCCTGTCTATCTCCAGATCGCATTCGCATTTGTGGATTCTGTTCCACAATTCTTTGTGGACTTCTTTTCCGCAATTTGAACACTTTTGTGTTGTTCCTCTTGGCTCAACCTTCACGACCGTGCAACCAGCTCTTTCAGCCTTGTAGCACAGCATCTGGGTGAACCTTGACCATGACGCATCTGAAATTGATTTTGCCAAATGGCGATTCCTTACCATATTTTTTATCTGCAAATCTTCTACTGCTATGAAGCCGTAGTTATCAACATAACGCCTTGAAAGTTTGTGAAGAAAATCGTCTCTTTGATTGACAATTTTCTCATGAATTCTTGCTACAGCGGTTTTTTGTTTTGCTCTGTTTTTACTCCCTTTCTTTTTCCTTGACAACCTTCTTTGTTCTTTTCGTAATTTTTCCAACGATTTATTCAAATACTTAGGATTGTCAAAATGGTTTCCGTTACTATCATACACATAATTCATTGTACCTAAATCTATGCCAACTTTATTTGTATTATCTGTAACAGGAATTTCATTCTTCGTTTCAGCGATTATTGAAGCATACCACTTTCCAGAAGGGCAATGCTTTATCGTAATCTGCTTTATTTTTCCTTCTATGTCCCTGTGCATTATGAAAGGAATCTCGCCGATTTTTGAAAGCCATAGCTTGTCGTATCTTGTCTGGTTCTGCATGATGGCAAACCCGCTCTGGTTGTAGCTGAAAGTTTTGAACCAGTTTTTGCCTTTGAATCTCAAACTTCCTATTTTCCTGCCTTTTTTCTTTGTTTGCGACAGGCTTCTCAGATTGGAAAATAATCTGTAATTTTCATACTGAAGAACTTTTGAGTGAACATTTTTCAAGTCAGGCTCTATTCTTTTCAAATCAACTATCATTTCCTGTAATTGTGCCTTGTCAATGATTTTTTGCTGATTCAACTCGTTGAGCAAAAAGTTGTAAACATACCTACATCTGTCAAGAACCCACAATAATTTTTCTTCTTGACACTTTATTGGGTATAAGCGAAATTTATATGATATTAGCATATTATTTACCTTTTGGAATAGCCCACAATGCCGAATGACATTTTGGACATAAATATGTTTTTTCTTTCCTGCCAAACCATTTCCATCCGCATCGTCTACATTCCCGGAGTTCTCTATGAATTATCATATTTTTAGTCATTATCATCTAATAATTATTATATAGTAAGACATAAATACCTTTCTATTGGACAACTTCATCTCTTGCATTTCATAAGAAGCTCCTTGATAACAAATTTAAATAGTCTAACTAGAACAATTGATATCATGGAAGTCGTTAACGAATTAGAGGCTATTTCTCCTCGTGCAAAGCAGTGGAGAAGACAGCCAGTTATGAAGAGGTTAAACAAACCTACGAGAATAGCTCGCGCACGTGCCCTTGGCTACAAGGCAAAACAGGGCTATGTTGTAGTGCGCACAAGGATCAAAAAGGGCGGTCGCCGAAGGCCGACTCTGCACAAGGGCCACAAACCAAGAAGCATGGGTCTGTTCTTTACGACAAAGCAAAACAAGCAGGCCATAGCCGAGCGCCGCGTTGCAAGAAAGTTTCCAAACCTTGAAGTGCTCAACGGCTACTATGTTGGTGAGGATGGAAAGTACAAATATTACGAAGTTATTCTTGTTGATAAGCATCATCCTGTGATAAAGGCAGACAAAAACATTAACTGGATTACAACCCAGAGACGCCGCGCTTTTAGAGGCCTGACCAGTGCCGGCAAAAGAAGCCGCAGGTTGTAAAAATCAGACTTTTTCTTAGTGTTAAAAGCTTTCAAATCTCAATATTATTACCGGGCGGGTCAAGACTTCGAAGTCCGGGTGGTTAGATGACATACTATGATTTGCATGTCCACACAAGCCTTTCCATAGGAGAAAACAGTGTGGAAGATGTTGCACAGATGGCCAAGCGCCTTGGATTATCAGGGATAGGTATAGTAAGATACTACCCCGGAAGCGCAGAACACCTGCCAAAAATAGAAGGTGTTGACCTAATCTCATCTCTTATGCTCAAGGCTGCAAAGCCGGACGAATTAAACAATTTAGCTGAAAAAGCACGAAGCAAAGCAGAAGTGCTGATGGTTCATGGTGGTGATTACGACATCAACAGAGCCGCCTGTGAAAACCCGCTCATTGATGTCTTGTGCCACCCAGAACTGGGAAGAAAAGACAGCGGCCTTGATCATATCTGTGTGCGTGCGGCCCATGACAACAACGTGGCTATTGAGATAAATTTCCGCGAAGTTCTCGAAAGCTACAAAAGAAACCGCATCTACGTGCTTTCAGCGATGAAAAAGAACATAGATCTCTGCAAGAAGTACGAGACAAAAATGGTTTCTTCATCTTCAGCAGTCACGGTTTGGGGCATGCGCTCTGGTCGCGAGCTTGCTGCGCTGACACACCTGCTTGGTCTCGACCTTGGCAAGTCCATAGAAACAGCTACAACTATACCAGAACAGATTATCCGAGAAAACAGGGAAAAGCTGGCAGGAAAGAGGCTGGAAGGAGTT
>JBBSYB010000057.1:6167-9990 GCA_038045465.1 Candidatus Aenigmatarchaeota archaeon
GTGATAATCATGGAACCAAAAATATTGCCTCCGAGCATGCGACCTCCGAAACGTTACATAATCTTTGAAGTTATATCAGACCAGCCAGTGGTCTACGGAGACCTAGTTAACACCATATGGACAACCACTATGGAGTTTCTCGGCGAGCTTGGAGGCTCCGAGGCAAATATATGGTTTGTGCACAATACGTATGACAGCAAAAAACAGATTGGTATGATAAAATGCAGGCATGACCATGTGGAAAAGGTAAGAACAGCGATGTCCCTTATATCGATAGTAAGCGAAATAAAATGTATAATAAAAATAATTGGCGTAACCGGAACTATAAAATCCGCAAAAACAAAATACATGAAAGAGGAGCCTAAGCAAGAATCATAATATGTTTCTTTCCTGCTAAGGGCTTTCTTTTTCAAAGAAAGGTGTTAAAAAATGAACTATGAAGAACTTCTAAAAAAGGCCAGGAAAAATCTTCCTACAAGAACAGAGACCAGGTTTGAAATACCCGTAGCATCTGTTCAGCCGGGGAAAAAACAGACTGTAATAAGGAATTTTGTTGACATAGCAAAAGCCCTGAGGAGAGAACCAGCAGAAATAGCAAAATATCTCTTCAAGGAACTGGCAGTTCCGGGATCGATAAGAAACAACGAGCTGGTGTTACAGTCAAAAGTTCCGACCATGCTAATCAATCAGCGTATTCAGGAATATGTACGTGACCTTGTATTGTGTAAGGAATGTGGAAAACCTGACACTGCTTTGCAGAAAGTGGATAACTACACCTTTGTGAAATGTGAAGCCTGTGGTGCAAAGCGTACGGCAAAAATGTGATAGCATGTTTTCATATAACATATTCAAGCAGAACAAAGATGTGTTGCTTGCAATCTGCGACGAGGATATTCTCGGCAGGACCTTCAGCGACGGCGAGTTGGAAATAACAATATCAGAGTTCTATAAAGGTAAAAACTGTGACATAGCTGATGCTATAAAGCTTGCAAAAAACGCAACAATAATAAATGCCGTGGGCAAGAATATAATAAACATATTAATAGAAAAAAAGTTTGTTGATGCTTCATCTGTATTGCAAATAGGTGAAACGTCACATGTCCAGGTAGTCTCTATGCAATATTAATTCTGGAAAAACAAATAATACAAGGAATATAAGGTCTGTAATATCCCAAGTTCTTTTGGGATGATACCTAGACCTTTTCTTCTAAAGAAAAGGGATCGGTAATGAAAGGTCAGTGGTTCATCATTTCGGCTGTGGTGGTTTCAAGCGTACTCCTAGGTATTTCGTTAATGTTAAAAGATTACTTTGTTGTCGACTCTTCCTTGCCTGTAAGAACAACTGATGTTTTTTATTTCAAAAGCGTAAATGAGCAGTTAGATAATATAATAAGGAACACTGTAACCGATGATCATCCGACATGCATAAACCTGAGCACAAATCTCAACGAACTGAACGCAACCACATCAAATATGCTGGCGTCAAGAGGTATTTTTTTCTACCTGAAATACAACATAAAGGGCTGTGACACTACAAATGATGTTGACGTCGACTTTCTCGTAGCTTCACAAAATAGCATAATATACAACTTTACGACCCTGAGTTCGCCTTCACAAATACTTGCACCGTGAGTCTATTCACCAAGAATAAAAGAACTCTCCTTATCGTCCATGCCAAGCTCTTCGCCTATGTTTCTGTTCTTTTTGAAAAGCATCCTTATGATTGGTATATAGGCAGTCGCCTGTCTCCTTGAAATATGCAGATTCCTGGCAAGATTTTCAAGCATCACATTACCTGATCTCCTGACAAAAACTGGTGGTCTGTAGGAAACAAAGCGTGAACTAGCCTTTTCTTTGGCCAGTGCAACCCCGTAGGCAGAGAGATTTGAAAAGTACTTCTGAAGGCTCCAGGATTGGCGTTTTATAATTCTGGAGGAGAAAATGTCAGCCTTTGAAAGATAGTCATAGGCCGTTGCTAAAGAGTTTATGTCTGTGTACTCTTCAACAACATTTTGTTCAAGCCACCAGAAAAGCTCTTCGCTATCCTTCTCGTTATCAAGAGCCATTCGACAGTTTTGGATATTTGTGGTCTTGAATATAACTTTTAGTGTGTTGAATATGTTTTCCTCTGCATCTCTGTAATTATTGTATCTGAGACCTACTCGCAGTGCATCCAAGTCTATGAGAAGCGCACGTATGTCGCCATTGCTAGTTTTAGTAAGCTGCTCTAATTCACGATGTTGCAGAGCAATGTGTTCGTTCCTGCAGACAATCTCCAGAAACCTTATCATGTCTGTCTCTCCTATCCTGCCGAATTTTAGTAGTTTGAAATTTTTTCTGGAAGCGGCCGACAACTGGTAAGCGTCATCCGTTGTGCATATTACTGGATGTTCGCTTTTTTCTATAAGCTGTGAGAAATTTCGCAGTGATCCTGTAGTGACGTCATCAAAAAGCAGAACTTTTTTTCTTGAAAAAACGCCACGTTGCATCGAGGCTTCAAAAAACCCTTTAACTGATCTTTCCTCGTCGGCATGAGTCCCAATGACTTCATAACCAAGCTCGCTTGCTATGAGTCTTATGGAAGTGGACTTGCCGCTTCCGGTTGGTCCGTAAACAAGTAGCGCCTTGCCTTTTTTCCAGCTGGTTAGAAATTTCCTGATGTCCATGATAGCAGCCGGATTGCCTATAAGTTCCTTGACAGTTTTTGGGGAATATTTTTCAAGAAGCATGCATTTATGGTCACAAAAATCTTTTTATACGGCGTATGTCACTTTATCAGCTTAATCAACGTCTTAAATATTTTCCTTGTTGAGTATTAGCATGAAAAAGATTTCTCTTCGCCGTAAAAAATCAAAGGCAACAGCTCGCTGCATGAGATGTGAGCAGGTCTTTCCTAACTGGAATGCACTAAAGGTTCACAGCAGGACTCATTTGCAGACCTTGCGCGAAATGAAAATGTTGCAGAGCGGTCACATACCAGATGAAACAAAGCTTGGTGCCGCCTTCCGCGGCAAGAACAAAATCATTGTTAGTTAAGCTGCCATAGGATATGCAGCTATATCAGCACCGACTCTTCTACGAGCATCCATTACTTCTGAGTTGTATATAGCTTCAGTTGTGTGGCCAACATCTACGCCTCGGTCTACTGCTTCCTTGATATTTCTTCCTAGGTTCGTAATAGCCATTTTAGCCGACTTGTATTTCTGTATGTCTCTTATGAAAGCGGCGTAGCCAGCTTTTCCATCTCTTTCGCTCTTGTAAAACGTATCAATAAAATAACCAAGTTTAACTGCCGGTGTATAGGGAGTTGTAAGCAAAACAGTTTCTTTGTCCTCAGTTCCTCCCTTTATTCCTGCGAACTCTGCGTATGACTCCATTATAAGCGTGCGTTGATGATCAGTCAAGTCATCCATGTATCTCAATAGTTTTTCAGATAGCACATGGCGGAATTCATGGCGTGCAACGCGCTTCTTGTAATTAAGACGCTTTGTACCGATATTCACGTAGGTTGGCAAACTATCACTTATTCCAACACGGACGCTTTCCACATCCATTCCACTCTTTGTGTAAACCGGTTCAAAATGAGTAACGCCAGCATAAGGTGGCTTTCTGTCTATGTGAATAGGCAACTTTCCTGTTGTGCGTTCCTCGACTATTCCAACTCTTGGTCCAGTATCTATCTCTCTGTATGCCTCATCAACATATCTAGCGGTTTCACTGGGCAAAGCCGTTGTCGCTATCGTTGGCATTTCTAGCTGCATATTATCACAATCTAATCTTGTAGACCCGCCTCTTAAGCTTTTCGCGACTTGGCCACCTTTTA
>JBBSYB010000057.1:10090-13252 GCA_038045465.1 Candidatus Aenigmatarchaeota archaeon
TAAGCATTACGCGGCTCTGTTAACCTACGATTTGAGTAAGTAAAGTTGCTTCAGTTCCTTAAGGGTCAACTGATGCACCTTCTTTTTTTCAAGAGATTTGGGGCATTTTTTCACCTGATTGGAGACATTCTTGTTCGGCTTAAGCGAACATAGAAAATCCCAGAATTTGTCATCCAGCAATTTCTTTTGTTTTATGAGAACGATAGCCGAAGGTACTGCTTCTGGGTAGAAAGCGTTAGCAGGCACGTCTCTGACTATCTTTATCTCTGCCATTTCCGACATTATCATGCCCAGTCTTTCCTTTGATATCAGTTTTTCAGCAAATTCCTTCTGCACTATGAGAACAGAAATGTCCCATTTGTGCCTGAAAAATTCTAACAGCAAAGGCTGTGAAATGGAGTAGGGAATGTTCGAGACGATTTTGTTAAATGTAACCGGGGTGTGTTTTAGCTTGTCGGACTTTTGTCTGAGCGACTCAAGAAATTCCAGAGCATCGCCGAAAACAGCGTTGCAGTTGTTTATGCCCTTGAGTATATGAGTAAAAGAATAATCCTTCTCTATAGCCAATACATGTGCTTTCTTTGAAAGGAGTATGGTAAGATTGCCTATGCCAGCACCTACCTCCAAAACCGTATCCTTGCTGTTTAGCGCAGCGAGAGAAACTTCCTCATTAAGCAGCGAATCGTCCTGGAGAAAATACTGGTCCAGCTCCTGCTTCGGCGTTATTTTGGCAATAGCAAGTAGCTGTTTGATGTTCATGAATAGAAATTGTCTGTTTCTATTTTTATAGGTCAAAAAATGTTAGAATCAGTTATACCCTGTACTTAGCAATCTTCTTGATTATGTCTCTGTGCGTAAGCAGCAGTGCCCTGCAGCAGTATCGCTCGACACCTAAATCATCCAAGACTTTGCCTGGCTGCTCGCCTTTTTCAACACGTTCCTTGTACTTTCCCCACAAGCCGCCTACGGGCTTACCGCAACTAAAACAGCGAACCGGACAGATCACATAACCACCTTTGTTCATACGTAGATACACACATTTTTAAAGCTTGTTAAGATGCAATAATTGTATTCAACAACTCCCTTTTTCTTTTATGTGATGATTGTATTTTTAATGCGAAATTCTTTACATTAGCCCTTCCTGTTATATTAACGTAGTACATAAAACGTTTTGGCCTTTTGCAATATATTTTGTTTTTCCCGAACCTGGTTTTATGCCTACACTTACTAGCAATTCAACTAAAGAATTGGATGTCATTTCATTGCTCGTATAGTATCTTGCTAAGGGGTGTTTTATGTCTACAGTCCCTTCATCGTCAAAATATGCTGAAAGGAACGCTAATTTAATATCTTCTGAAGACTCCAAAATACCTTGCGGTATTCTAGCTTTTAGTGTGCCGACTTCCCCAAACATTGTAACTATAATCAAACCTATGATATTAGGAACCCTCAAGCACTTTGTACCTCTATCCAATCTAACTGAAACTTTCATCTCACCAAAAACAGATTTTATATCTTCTATCATCGCATTTATCAACGTGTTCTCTTTATTGTAGTAAACAGACTCGTAGTACCAGTTTATTTTTATGCAACCATCACCCATAAATCGTGCTAAAACTTTTGCCAACTGTGGTGTTAATATTATTGGAAATCTAGTATTGTGGAGTGGCTCTCCGCGTTTTCCGTTTACTTTAGTTTTCTTTCCTGTAGATATCGCAATTACATTTTTTTTCTATAGTATCCAGTGTTGTACCAGTTATAGAAGCTATTTTTATTATTACGGGTAGCGAAGAAAAGTTCTTATCATAAGCCCAATTCATTAAACTCCTTCCATTGCAATCCATATGTTTTGCCAGCGTAGTCCAAGAACCGAATTTTTCCTTAGCATCGAGAAATAATTTATTCTGAAATTCTTTCTCTAACTTGATATATACACGTTCATGAGGTAAATCCCAAATATGAAGTTCTCGCATAACCACACCACCATTATTTATAGGGAACTATTCTTTATATACTTTTTGATGTCATAGAATACCTATGCCAAAAAAGAAGGGATTCACACAACAAAAATACCAAGAAGAAATTTTGAAAGTACTCAAATTACAACCTTTCATGTCAACAAACGAAATTTCAGAAACGCTTTCTATGGGCGATATGACTGCATTAAAGTACCTAGAAAATTTATACAAAAACGAAAAAATAAAATTAAAGAAAGTTGGAAACAGAAGATTTTGGTACGTTTAACGTTTACTTTGCTGTTTCGTTCTTCTTGGTCCTGCCGTACTGCGCGATGGTTTGTGTGGTTCTGTTCTGCGTGGATCTGACACAAGAATTGAACGATCATAATCAACATAAGCTTCTTTGAGTTTGCTGTCCTTTGTCCAGTTTACCAATGCATTGGCTATCGCTGTACGTGCAGCATCAGCTTGTCCCCAGACACCACCACCGGTAACCGTAACGTCTATGTTTACTCTCTTCACGAGGTCGCCGGCAAGAATTACAGGCTCCCTAAGTCTCATCTGCACATAGCGTGGTTGTACCGCATCAATGAGTTTTGAGTTAACTCTTATGATGCCGGTGCCTTCCTGTACAACTGCACTAGCTATGGCTTTTTTTCTCTTGCCTATTACAATCATTATTTTCTTCTTTTTCTTTGGTGCTTCAGACATAAGTATCACGCTCTTCCATTAAGGAGTACTAAACTATCGGCAGTTGTATCCCGACCGCCTTTCCTGCTTCCGATAAAGGAATCTTCTGTAAACCGATAAGATATATATCTTGGGATTACTCGTGGTCCTCTGTCATCTTCTGTCAGTAAACATACCTTTCCATAAAATTCACTTACAGAAAGAGTAGCTCCCGAAAGTATTCCTGTTGTTGCCAAGTATCTCTGACCTAGTTCTACGTTTCCGCGTTTAATATTCATTCTTAGTGTTATCATAATTACTTTCTCCATCCCAATTGTGTGGCCAAGTCGCCAACAGTCATGTAACTGGTTCGCACAGTCTTGACAGCAATGCTCTCTCCTTTCTGCATCTCTGCCGGAGTTCCTATATAGACTCTCAGTTTTTTGAAAGCAATTCTTCCCTTGTTTGTTTTATACGGTAGCATGCCTCTTACTGTCCTGCGAACAATCAAATCAGGTTTCGTTGGAAAGAATGG
>JBBSYB010000058.1:0-10143 GCA_038045465.1 Candidatus Aenigmatarchaeota archaeon
TTTTCACTATCTCTCGTCCCTGCTGCCATTTGTCCCATTTTATCCCCTTGCCGGCATTGTGGCTGAAAATAACGCCTCCGAGACTGTGGATTCAAGAAAGTTTTAAATAAGTCGCATGAGTAATTATAACCGGTGATACTTGTGGAAGAATCAGTCATTACGAAAAAATTAGAGAATGTTGACAGGGAACTGCACTCAATAATATCAGAACTGAAGGCAGGCAAAGAAAAATCGAAAATGGCTGCAAAAAAGCCTGAAAAGCCCGCAATGTCGTTGAAAGATCTCAGGGAAGCATTCGGTAAAAGCGTTAAATCTGACATAGACCCGACTAAATTAATAAGAAAAATGCGGGATAGGAAATATGACTTATGAGGCAGACCATTGACAGCAGTGTTATGGTAAAAGGAATTCTCAGGCCAAGGCGCAAAAAACAAGACAAAATTCTTGAGGAGCAGACTAGGCTCTACGGCATTGCTTCCTCCATTATGGATGACATTAATAAAGGTGAGAATGAGCTTGTCATCCCAAATGTAGCCATCGTGGAAGTTGCAGCAGTTGTTTCTAGGCTCACTGGCATAAAAGATAGCGGCGTTCATACAGCTAATCTTATCAGCAGTATAGCTACCGTCATTAATGAAAGTGAACTTCTCAAGGAGTGCATAGATATTGCCGCCGAAACGAAAATCAGCGGATTCGACAGCATCTTCATAGCCTGCGCCAAAGCAACCAACTCCACGCTCATCACCGACGACAAGAAAATGTACGAAGCTGCTGTCAGGGTTGGGGTCAGTTCCAAGCTGCTTCGTGACATGGCATAATTGCCCCGCTGCCAGTGTTGCCTGTCGTTGAGGGCATGTCCCGATTCTCTTTTCCTTATTCATAGTCCACAGCCCCGGATTTTCCATCTCACGACTTTCTTTAGCGAAAACACGACTTTCATCGTTTTTGGGGTTTACCCAAAATTGCATCGAACCGGAGGTTCGTGCATATTGCGCTTTTGTCAGCAAAGCGCAAAAATCCGTGATATGATTTTTCATTATCAGCGTCGCTCTGTTTTCGCTAAATCCATCATTATCCTCAAAATTCCTCACGTTTAGGCTGTTTTGTGCTTTCATGCTACTTTACCCTCACTGCTACCAGAATCCAACTTCTCCCCCGGTCCCGTCGTCCCGATGCCGACGTTGCCTGCTGCGACAAGCAGTCCGCCTGTCGAAACATTCAGCCCGCCGCTGATAGTTGACGTGCCCGTGACCTGAAAGGTGCTTGACGGATTTGTCAATCCGATTCCCACTTTATGATTAATACTGTCAACAAATAGTGTGTTCGTGTCAACTGCCATGCTGCCCGCGGTCACGTTGAACAAATTAATATCGACTTTGGGCCTGCCGTCCGCCGTAGCTAGCCATGGTATCCAGCTCGTGCTGTTCCACACATAGTTGTAGGTGACATTCGTTGACTGCGCATGCACCAGAGGAATTATAAAAAACGCTATAATCAAAGATAGTTTTAAGTATTTGGCAGTATATTTACTCCTTATGAAAAAAGATGACAAGTTCTGGGCTAAATTAAAGGAATTGCAAAAAGACCCTGAATTCCGCAAGGGTGTAAAGGAATTCATCAAGAAATCAACCTCCTAAAACTTTCATAGCCTATGAATCCAGGCATGCGGTATTTCTTCAGCTTGTTAACTATTTCGTAGGATTTTAACGCTATATCGCTCCGCATTGTCTTTGTATCGTTAGAAACAACTATGTCCAGTTCGTGAATGCTGGCGCATGCTACAATAAGGAAATCGTTCATCATTTCTTTTTTTGACCTCTTGCCGCCAAGTTCTTGGTAAACTTCATAATATTCATCCGCAAGCTGGCTTATTGCCGCAGTTGCAAAATATGCATGGAATCTAACAAGCTTGTCATATAAACCAAGAAGCATTAGTCTTACAAGCTTTCCTTCTGTTCTGACATCTTTGGTTATGTTCCTTAGTTCTTTTCTAATAATATCGAATCCATAAATAACTATATCCTTGTGCCTTTCAGCAAGCTGCTTTATTTCTTCAACTTCTTTGCTGTCAACTATCTCTCCAAATATGTTCGTGTCCAGTATGACTCGTTTCATATTACTGCTCTCCTTGAAGCATCGCATGTGTTCCAGTAGGCATTGTTCTTGTTGTCATATTGTTCACTTTTACCAGATTATATTTGTCTTTCATCATATTAATCATTTTTTCCTCTTCACCAGTCTTGATATTTCGTTTGTCAGCAAATCAAATGTTCTGTTATCCAGCCTTGCAAACGTCTTTGCCACAAGTGTTTTGTCTATAAGTATAACCTTGTCCGCGCGTATTCTGCTTTTCAGTGGTATTTTTCAACATTAAGCAGAAATTGCGTGAAAGATATTTCATTCGATTTAATATGTTCTTCAGGTTTTTCTATAGGATGAAAGTGCCAGTATTCCAGATTATCCGCGCCGTAAACCCTTTTGTTATTTCTTATCCACGCAAAAGAAGTTTTCCCTGTTTCAAAGTTATAATAAACTTCTATAAAAGACTTATCGACGAGAAAAATCCTGATTTTTGTAACGACATCCTCATGTATTTTTACATCCCAGATACTTACAATCTTAGATTCTGAGCATATTCTTATTATTTCTTTGGAGAATTCGGATGCAGCTACTCTAGCCATCTGGAAGCCTCTTTGAGTCTTTTTTTCCTTGTATCAAGAGTTTCCCACTCTATGTACTCCTTCTCGACATTATAAGAAAACTTGTTTTTTATCTTGCCTTCATGCCATTTTTTTTTGAATTCGGAGAAGTTCATTCCGTATTTTTTTTCAAAATTTTTCATGCCCTTTTCCACAAGTTCCATCCTATGCTCCAACGCGTCCTTTAAAGTGGAGTTTATGGCTGTTCCAATGTCTGTCTCGCCTGTGATGTCAGTCAGTACCTTTAATGTCGTTTTGGATAGCTCTTCCATATATATCACAAATATATTTGGACTGACAGGTTATAAAACTATCGCAAAACTTTGAGAATTGAGCTCCGCTAATTCGATGTCATAAGCCCGAAATCCATCTCACGACTTTCTTTAGCGAAAACACGACTTCTCGCGAAAAGCGAAGCTTTTCGGAGTCTCGAAGAAGCTTCGCTTCTTCCAAGATCATCGTTTTTGGGGTTTACCCAAAATTGCATCGAACCAGAGGTTCGTGCATATTTCTCGAAAAGCAAAGCTTTTCGGAATCCCGGAGAAGCTATGCTTCTCCCAGGATGTGCGAATGTTATGCATTCAGCACAAATATTCGTGATATGAAAGTAAGGCCGTAGCAATGCCATGCTATCTGTTAATCTGCCCAATTCTGCGAAATTCCTCTCTTTTAAGCTATTTTGTGTTTTCACGCTACTTCACGCCCACTGCTACCAGAATCCTGCCGATTCCTGCGTTCCCTATGCTTTCCAGAGACCTCCCGATAGCATCAAACATCTTCTCGAGTGTCATGTTTCTCACATCACGCGCAAGCTGTAGCCTTCTTGAATACCTTTCCCCCTGCGTCTATGCACAGGAATGAAATCGTGCTGCTTCCTGACGTGTCTAAGCTTGTGAAGTTCACTGTGCCTACTACTGATAATGTCTGTGTAGGGCTCGCCGTCCCGATGCCGGCGTTGAGATTTATTGCCAGACGTTGAGATTCCCGCGCCTTTGGCGATGTCCCTGTTGCCGCTTGTCCCATTTTATCCCCTTGCCGGCATTCTCCATGAGAAAGACTTATATAATTAGGTTCGCAATAATAACATACAGGTGATTCGATGACGAAAGATTTTATGGCTGCGAATTCAAAACAGTTGGCAAAGAAATATCCGGGAAAATACGTAGCTATAATTGACAATAAGCTTGCAGCTGTCGGAAACAGCAACCTCGACGTATTCAAGAATGCAAAAAAATCATATCCAGGCAAAATGGTTAGCATAGCATATATCCCACGCAAAGACGAGCTTGTGACGCTTCTATGAGATTTCCTTATATCCAGTTCGGAGACAAGCATCTGCCTATCGTGCCTGTCAAGATCAAAGGCAGGGAATGGGTTCAGTTCGAGGCATTCGTCGACACAGGAGCCGGATACTCTATATTCCCATTTGAAATAACAGAGCTTCTCGGAATCGATGGCGAAAAAGGAAAGAAGGAATTCGTCAAGATTGGCGACGGCTCCTTTATAGAAGTTTTTGCTTTCAAATTGCGTGTTATGATTGCGGATATGGAATTCGATGCCAAAATAGGCTTTTCCAGAAGCCTGGGCGTCGGTTTCAACATCCTCGGAAGGCAGGACATTCTCCAGAAATTTAGAGTCTGCTTTGACGAAGCGGAAAGGTATGTGGAATTCACGCCAAAATAATATGATTTCTACTGATACGTCCGTAACTTTTTGAGGCGCTTTAGATATTTTCCTCATCTCACGACTTTCTTTAGCGAAAACACGACTTTCATCGTTTTTGGGGTTTACCCAAAATTGCATCGAACCGGAGGTTCGTGCATATTGCGCTTTTGTCAGCAAAGCGCAAAAATCCGTGATATGATTTTTCATTATCAGCGTCGCTCTGTTTTCGCTAAATCCATCATTATCCTCAAAATTCCTCTCTTCCAAGCGATTTTGTGTTTTCATGCTACTTCACACCTATTGCGACCAGAATCCTTGTGATTCCTGTGTTCCTGCTGCTTTCCCACGCCGTGCCAATGACCTTTTCCTTGTACTCCTCAAATGTGACGTTTGCCTTCGGCTTTGCCACGCCATAACCACCGCTGTTGGCAAGGATGTAATCACCCTTATTTACAGGCCCCATGACCTTTGTCATGACCCGCCCTATGAATGACACGGGCACTATCGTAGACGCCAGGTACGTCGGCGAAAACTTCATTTTCTTCGTGGGTGCCCGTGTCTGCCACTTCAATATGCCAACAGCTGCGCGTATAAGTCCGCCAGCAAATCCCGCGCCAACTGCGATGATAAGTTCGTTCATATTATCACTTTTCCGTATGACTGTTCATTTATTTTCACAATTGTTCTTTCTTTGCATGTATATTATTTTTGCTTCTTGTGTTTTCATTTTTCATTTCCCCTTCTATTCAAGCGCCGCCCTCAAAAAAATATTTTAAAATGTCCATTTTATCGAACATCTGTCCGTTTTTTCTGACACTTGTCTTGAAATTTTTGTTTTTCATCATATCACGTTTATCTGATTTTTTCCCTTATTTTTTCTATTTTTCCTGAATCAAGGCTATCCAGAACAGCCTTGCATTTGAGAATGAATTCCTTGGACTTGGACTCGTCCTTCAGTTGTATATTCTTTAGATAATACTGCGCCTGTATTCTGTCCTCTTTTAGTTTAATCATATATTTTATATCAGATGTGTCAAAGCCAAGCATTCCCATAAGTTCTATCGTGCAGTCATGGATTTCGCATTTTATGCCGCATTTCATGAGTACCGAGTATAATGCATTGTAGCACGCGTAATAAGCTGTTATAAGTTTCCATTTGCCCTTGGCAGTAAACACGTTTTCCAGTGTGTCATCTGCCTCCTTCATATAAGAGCTGCTTAAATGCGGCTTTAGCTCTATAAGACTTATTCCTTTTTTTGTCCAGCGCACCACTTCAGCTTATCTTCTGTCATGAGCAGCCACCATAAATATATTCACAATCTTTGATATGTCCCCGAACAGCAAGTGATTTTTCATTATTTCTACCGAAAGAGTGTTTCTAAGCTCCAGGGCCTTCCTGAATCCGTTGTATCCGGAATAGTGTTCATTTATTTCTATTGTTTGTTTCTGCTTTATTTTCTTGATACATTGCTTGTTGTACTTCCCTAAAACCACAATATCTAAATCCGAGTCTTTGGAAAAGCTTCCGGAAGAATAGGAACCAAATACTATCAGGCTTTCGCAATATTTCGCTATTTCACCAATTATAACAGATATCTCCCTGTTTTTGACGCAAAACCGGAGTGATTTATGCGCCTCGACTATGGCAAGTATTAGTCCTGTGGTTTGCTTTTTCATATCCAGGTAAAATACCTTGTTGCGTCCCTGTCTCTCATAATTTATCAGGTTAAGCGTGGCTAATTTGCCCAGGTATCTGGACGCACTTTGCTGCGGTATGCCAGTCATTCGTGAAAGCTCGCTCTCCGTCATCTTCGCCGAGTAGTCGCCAGCCATGGGAACAATTAAACTTACCCATTCTTGGGTGATATTACCCAAATTTGGCTTTTTCTTTGCATGTTTCATTTTTCATTTCCTCTTTTTGATGTGCCAAATATTTTTTTATTCATGATTATCACTTTCGTTCAAGCACTGAATTCTTTAAATATATGCCAGGTATAATTATGATTATGAAAGACAAGACGCGCGAGGAAAAACTGAAAAGGTTCTTCGAAAAGCATCGCAAAACATTTGAAAAGATGTCCAAGCACATTTAGATACCGTCCTCCACTAGTTTTCTGAACTCTACATAGTCGATTGCCTTCTCGTAATTCATCAACAGCTTTATTTTTTCAATCAAATCCTTGTCTCCCGAGACGAAATAGCAGTCATTTTCAACGGCTATGAATATGTGCATGAAATTAAATAAAGTCCGTAGCTTCATTTTGGCACGAGAGGCAAAATCGGCTATTTTTGCATCAAAATTAAAGCTCTCAATAATCTTGCAGTCCAGTGATTTGGCGAGGTCATTCCACAAACTTTCTATTTCCTCATGTTCTATCCCAAAACCAGCGGAAAGTTCTCTGGCTACTTCAGCCTTGACTAGGAAAGATGCGACAAATTCAATCTTTTCCTTGTTGTCTTTCATGAACTCGTACTTCTTCGGCAGCAATGTCTCCTCTTTCTTTCTGGACGCCTTCGCGAAATTAATAAAAACGTCCAGAATCATGTTCGTGTCCAGGTAAACTTTTATTTTTCCTGCCATTTTACTTCACCTTCCGCCGGACGACGCAGAGCCGCCTGACGCACTTTGTGCGTTGCTCTGCTTTGCGTCTTTTTGTTCCAGTACCGAATATTCTTTTATTCATGATTATCACTTTTTGTTTCAAGCGATGCGCGGTTCCATAACCTCGCTCAGCCTTTGCTGGTCTCTTGGCATTCTTTTCTGCTTTTTCTTGTAAACCGCGTGCAGAGGGAAAAATTCATAATAGTTCTTGTCATCGAACCACGCGCACTTCATGTTGTAAAGCCGGAGTCCCGTGAGACGTGACAGAGCTAGAGCGTAAATCATGAGCTGGTCGACAGGCCTTTCCTTTGCAGCAGACGGCTTGTAGTCCATTATGTACAGCGAGCCGTTTCTCACCTGTATAAGGTCTATGTGACCTGTTACATGTTCGCCTTCGTTGACCTGAAACGGGACAGAGAAGTTAAGTTCATGCTTCAGGTGTCTCACATCATCGGCATCCAGAAGCACAGGCACTTCTGCTGCTACGGTTACTGAGTCGTTAGCTATCATAAAATCCTGCAGCAGCTTGTGCCTCATCTTGTTGTTTGATACAGACTGAACGACAAAGCCCGCGGTCCTTACAGCGGCATTTATCTTCGGCACGAACCTTACGCCGTCCAGATTGAACGTATTTTTGTAATCGGACGCACGCATGCTGTTCTGGAATATTTGGTGCGGGCATTCTGCCGAAACAAGCTCAAGGAACTCTTTGAGCGGGCTGAATTTCTGGTGCTTGAACTCCTCTTCAAGAATCATGTTCATCTTCGCCCTGTGATACTTGAACTCGTATATCTGCTGGTGAAACATCTTTGTCTCCTGTATCGCATCTCGCTGATATTTCTTCGCCGCAAACTCCCTCATCCTCAGGAACGGCAGCAGCGTTGCATACTCTTTCAGCCAATCGGAAATTATGCGTGGCGTTATGACTATTCCATAAGTATCCTTTATCATCTGCGGTATGCTTTCCAGCGGATTCAGTTTGTTGTAAAGCGTCATGGAATCGATTATTATTCTCAGCGGGTATGTCTTGTTCTTCGTCAAGAGCGGCGTTATCTTCTTTTCGCAGTTCTTGCAGAAGTAAATCTGCACACTTTCGTGCTTCTTCTTGCGAACGCCTCTTTTCACTAAGCCGCCTTCACAGTAAGGGCATTTGTCAAGCTGCTTGTGCCCGAAGTCCTGCTCTTTTTCCTGTGTTTCATTGCTTTCCAGCGTTTGTTGAGCCATAATTATAAACCCTGTCCCACGCTTTCCTTAAGTTCAGCACCTTTATCTTTTGCGTGTGATACCTGCTAAGTATGCTATCAAGCGTCTCCTTTTTTTCGCGCTCATCTTTGAATTTTTCCCTCAGTATGTCAATCTTTGTTATCATGTCCGTTATCAGCGTGACTGCCTCGGTGAGCTTTTGCTTGGACAGTTCCTTTGAATCATATTTGTCACCGTACGCCTCGGCTATTAGCTCCGGTATCCTCGCCGTCGTTTTTGTCATCTCTTCTTTTTGCTTCTCGTCCACGAATGCGAGCAATGCAATTTCGGACGAAAGCTGCACGGTCTTCTGGTAAACTTCCAGATCTCTGAAAGACTTTACCGGGCTTCTCACCCTGAACCTGTCGTATTCCATACGTTCATACCTCTTCGGGATTCATTGTTATGAATCCTTCTTTTTCGGCGGCTTTCAGGAGATTTTTATCGGAGCAAACAAATGTATCGATTTTGTCTTTGTGCAATAACGCTGCATAAAGATGAAGCGCATCGTTGACTGTGAGATGATGCTTTACAATATAGTCCACAGAAAACAGTGAATTGAAAACGCTGACATGTTCCAGCATCAAATTGCCGCTTTCAGTCAGTTCTCTCACGTCTGTAATAAACTTGCCGGTTGCCTTATCGAGACCTTCATTTGTTATGCGCTTCAATCTGAGCCATTTGTCAAAGACCGATACAGCTTCTCCGATGAGCAGGACAGAAGACAAAAGCGTCTCTTCTCCTATTTTCGCGTTATCCACAAGCTTCTCTATTTGCTCAGCTCCCTTTTCCGCAGGCTCCGCTGAGTAATATTTCACAAAAGCTGAAGTGTCTATATATTTCATCTAAGCTTCATCCCGGATTTCGCGCACTGTCTGCGACAAAGTTTTTCCTGACTTCTTGCTTGCTTCAGACATAATTTTTCTGACCTCTTCTATGCTGCCAGCCTTGCCGCCATACTTAAGAGCAAGCTGGCGTATCGCGTCCCTCACGACTTCGGACTGCGACTTGTACATGCCGCTTTTCACAAGCTCCTCGGCTATCTCCTTTATTTCTTTTGTCACGTCCGCACTCATGATTACCATTTTTTCCACCTCATCGTAAACTATTAGCCCGCTAATATTTAAAGTGTTCTTCTTAAGCCCCACATTCCGTAGCAAAAAAGCCCCGGATATTTCAGATTTCGAGGGTGCCCGAAATATTCGGGACATACCCACCCGCCCGTTTCTCATGGAATTTTTGCCTTATTTGCTTCCGTTGGCTAAAATTTTCAGTTTTTGAACATCCTCCCTGAGATTTGATAATTCCTTCTTCAAGACCTCGTTTTCTTTCTTCAGCCCTGCTATTTCGCTGTCCTTTTCCTCCTTTAGCTCCTTTACAGCCTCAGTAAGCACAGCACTCACCTTCTGGTAATCAATCATCTTGTAGCCGTCCATGTCCTCGTATATCAGCTCTGGAAGCACTTGCTGGACTTCCTGCGCCACCAAGCCTATCTGCCTCTCGCCACGGCCCAGATGCTCTGTAGCGTTGATGCTGCTGTTCCAGTAGAAGTAAATGCCCCTCAGCTGCTCAATCTTCTCCAGCGCGTTCGGGATGATTGTTATGTTCTGCTTTAATCTTAGGTCAGATGTAACAGTGCCATCGCAAACGTCGTTTGAGTCTGTATCTTGACATATCGTGCCCCAGACATCTAATTTGTAATCTGGGCTCGTGTCCCCGATGCCGGGGTTGACCGCACTTTTTTCTGCTATTGTCCCGATTGTCAAGAGTTGTTTCATTCTATTTCACCTTACGATTCGTCAGAACCCATTATTCTGATGACTACCCTGTAAGTCAAGTCGACGGTGCCGCCTATTCTCATCTGCATGTTGTCGCCGGACGTAGTGAGCGTTATGCCGGAGTTCTGCGAGCTGTCGAGAAGCGACGTGAAGGTGT
>JBBSYB010000059.1:0-1678 GCA_038045465.1 Candidatus Aenigmatarchaeota archaeon
TTTAAAGCTTTCTACTATATTATAGAAGAGTAAAGTTAGTGGTAATAATTTTCCATTTGATCCATATTCTGTGATTCTATGAGCTACACACTTATTATCAGCGAAAAACCAACAGCAGCCAAGTCAATAGCCGAGGCTTTGGCCGACGAGAAACCCAAAAAAGTGGGGGATAAGGTTTTCTGGTACGAGTTTGAGCGAGACGGCAAACCATTTGTTATAGCGCCTGCCGTTGGTCATTTGTTTACTTTAAAACAAAAAGGAAAGGGGTGGTATTATCCTGTCTTTGATGTCGAATGGGTGCCGACTTTTCAAGCGAATAAATTTGCAAAATTTACAGAACCTTATTTTAGGAATATAGAACACCTAGCAAAAGACGCTAAAGATGTAATTATAGCGACTGACTATGACGACGAGGGGGAGGTAATAGGTTATAACATATTGAGATTTATTCTAGGAAGGAAGGATGCAGCCCGCATGAAGTTCTCGACTATGACGAAAGAAGAACTTTTTGAGAGTTACGCACACTTGGAGAAATTGAATAAAAATCTAATCGAATCCGGCATTGCTCGTCATCATCTTGACCATATGTGGGGCATTTCTCTGACGAGAGCACTCACGCTGGCTGTTAAGAGCGCGGCAAAAAGATTCAGGATAGTTTCAACCGGACGAGTTCAGGGCCCTGTTCTTCATGTGCTCGCGAAGCATGAAAAAAAAATAAGGGCATTCAAGCCTGATCCGTTTTGGGAGCTTGAGTTGCAGGTGCAGATAGGAAAACAGTTGCTTACGGCTGAACATGGAAAGAAAATATGGGACAATAAAGAAGCTGACCTGCTTTCAAAGAAGGCGAATACAAAAACGGTTACTGTAAAGAACATAACAAAGAAAATAATGACACAGGCGCCTCCAAAACCTTACAACACCACTTCTATGCTTGCTGATATTTATCGTTATTTCGGATACAGCCCACAACAGGGTCTGAGTATTGCTGAATCACTTTACCAGTCAGGAATGATTTCCTATCCACGCACGAGCAGCGAAAAACTGCCGAAAGACATAAATTACAAGAAAATAATTACGGCTCTAGGCAAACAGAAGAACTATGAGAAGGAAGCAAAACAGTTGCTTGCAGGTGAACTCAAACCAGAGGAAGGTTCAAAGACCGATGCGGCACATCCTGCTGTTTATCCAACAGGCGTTTACAAGAAGATGGGTGATAAGCAACAGAGGGTTTATGACCTTGTTACAAGACGCTTCCTTGCAGTATTTGGTCAGCCAGCAAAGCGCGAGTCAAACAAGATATTACTTGATGCAAACGGCGTTGAATTTTCATTGAACGGAAAGAAGACCCTAGAAGCAGGCTGGACTTCTCTTTATGGTAAGTATGCACAACGCGAAGAGATAATTCTGCCAGACATAAGGGTCGGTGATACTTTCCCTGTCAAAAAGTTTGACATGCTTTCAAAAGAGACACAACCGCCAGCACGCTTTTCCCAGGGTTCTGTGCTCAAGGAGATGGAGGCACGTGGTTTAGGCACAAAGAGTACTAGAGCCCAAATACTTCAGATTCTTTACAATCGTGGTTATCTTCTAGGCAAGAGCATAGAGGTCACAGAATTGGGCGAACAACTTTCAGATATACTTGAAAAGAATGTGCCTGACGTGATTTCGGATAAACTAA
>JBBSYB010000060.1:0-27002 GCA_038045465.1 Candidatus Aenigmatarchaeota archaeon
TCTGCTGTGGATATTCTGCCTTTGAGCGCAATGTCATGAAGTTTCCCGCGCCTTATGAACGCTTCTTCCCCGAGAATTTTATTTGCGTCCTTGAAGACTGGTTCTATTTTCTCCGAGATGAGCACCCCGCCCACATCAAAAATTATGCACTTTATCTGATTCATAATAATTAATATGCAAGACCTGTTTATAAGAAAGATTATTTGATTTTTCGGTTTGCTTGAAGTCCAAACCTGTCCATTTCTTCAACGAGCTTTTCCGCCATCACCGTGTCCGCCGGGTTATGGCCTGATATAGTAAAATAAAGCTTTGACTGCGGCAGGGCCTTGTGCAGCTTCCAGGCGCTTTCCGGCGTGCATATCGCGTCGTAACGGCCGTGGACTATAACTACGGGCATTTTCAGCTTGTGACAATTTTTGAGTATATAGTTTTCCGGAAGAAAACAACGCCGACTAAGGTAGTGAGCTTCCAGAGGTGCCATTGACCTGTAGCTGAGTCTTTTCATGTATTTGTTCATTGTTTTCTGTTTCATATCCAGTTTTAGCATGGTGAGCTCATAAGTTGACCACTCTCGCGCGTAGCAGTCCTGTATTTTTTTATTCCTTGAGTTCATCTGTCTTATGTAGTAAGGGACAGGATTTTTTCTCTGCGCCTTTGGGACAAAACTAAGGAACCGCTCCCACGCGTCAGGAAATACTTTAGAAGAGAACCCGCCAAAGAAATCCTTGAAGTCCTGGTTAACAGAAAGGAAGACGCCGCGCAGCAGCATGCCCGTGACCTTTTCAGGATAATTTATTGCATAAACCAGCGCAAGAGTAGAGCCCCAACTTCCGCCAAATAAGAACACTTTCTTCATCCCTAAATGTTCTAGGAGCTTGTTAATATCATCCATCAGCTTCCATGTGGTGTTGTTCTTCGTTGATGCAAAAGGTTTGCTTTTTCCTGCGCCACGCTGGTCAAATAATATTACATTGTATTTGCGAGGGTTGAAATATTGGCGGTCTTTTGAAGAGATTCCGGCTCCGGGACCGCCGTGAAGATAGAGAACTGGTCTGCCTTTTGGATTGCCGCACATTTCATAGTAAATAGTGTGACCGTCGCCAACATCCAGGTAGCCGGATTTGTACGGTCTGATGGGCGGGTATAATTTTGCCATGAATATAATTAGCAATACAAGAATTAAAACAAAAATTTTTAAGGGTCTTGTGGTTTTAGTTGCTTCCTATATCTTCTCTTTCCAGATGATGCACAAGTTCTAGATAAGCCAATGCCAATCTATCGATAACAGGGGCCATATGTCGTCCCAATGTTTGACGACCTTCGTACGTCTTATCCATACACCCTACGACAGCACCTAACAATTCTTCCGCTTCAGCCGATGGCATGCGCCCTCTGCAGCATGAAAGAACTAGATTATATTGACCAATTTTTGCAGCTCCCACACGGTTCACTGCTAGTACCTTTCTATCGCTGGTTTCATCTTGGAGCAAAAGCGTGTACGGCTTAAGCGCGTGCAAAAAATGTCTCTTGCTTGATAGTATGAATTCTTTCGGATCTACGCCTTGTGCAAAATCATATCCCATAAGAACCAAATAGATTGAGCGTTTTTAAAGTTGATACATTGCATTTGGATTGAATTAAAATGAAATAAAAAAGAAAAAATAAGTAAACTAAAGTTTTTGCGCTTTATTTTACTTTACTCTTCATCGCTGCTGCTTGCTTCTGAAGACTCTTCTGATTCGTCCGAAGACTCATCTGAAGATTCTTCTTTGCTCGACGTTTCTTCTGAAGCGCCCTTTCCAGCTGGGCCGATTTTTTCTCCGACTGCGAATCTGCTGGCTACTTCCTTGATGCGTATCCTGCATTCCTCGCCTTTCTTTGCGCCTGCTACGAAAACGATGAAGTTTTCTATTTTTGTTATTCCATCGCCTTTTGCGCCAACGTCAGTGATTTTGACATCGTGCTCTTCGCCAATTTTAATTGGCTTAGGTTTGTCGAAGTCATCGTTTCTTCTGAATCCGCCGCCGCCTCCGCCGCTACCGCCGCGGAATCCGCCGCCGCCACCGCTGCCGCCTCTTCCGAAGCCGCCACCGCTTCCACTTCTTCTTTCTCTATGTTCGTACATTTTTTATGCACCTGTTTTTCTAAAGGATATAGACACGTCTACCGCTTCTAAATTGAGCAAGTAAACTTCCGTCTTTATTACCCCTTATTTTATTACTGTTAGAAAATAGGCCTTCAATGCCGGTACGCCAAATGCGTCTTTACCTTCCATCTACCTTCCTACCCTAACTGTAATAATTACTATATTAGTAAGGTATTTAAGCAGCCCTTTCTAGAAGAAAGCGCTGGCGGAAAGAAGAATTATAATATGTTCTTTTGACTGCAAGCTACTTTTCTTCCCAAGAAAAGGAGCTTATTTGAAGATTTCCCCCGTCTCCTCAGACCACCAGACCAGGTCAAGATGTGCTGGCGGAATGCCATTGTTTTTAGAGAATTCGATTAATTTCTTTTCTATCTCAAGGTATTTTTTCTCCGTGAGCGAAGCAGGCACTTCTGAAATTACACCATATTTCACCATGTTTTTCAGTATGTGCCTGTCCAATATAGCTATGTCGTCGCCAAAGCCAATATTGCGGAGAAAATGTGAAGCTTCCTTTAAGCCGTAGCCTTTGATATTCTTAACCAGCCAGTTTCTAGCCGCGAAGATATCAGGTGCATCATCGATGTGTTTTTTTATCTCTAACGTGCCGTTTTCCATTAGCAACTTCCTCGCTTCCACTATATACTGCGACTTGTTATTGTTGAAGCGTATTGGCGCCATCCATTTTTTTATCTCTTCAGCGCTGCCCGTAAGAAGTAGATTCTTTTCCTTCAGCTTTTCTATTACCTTGGCGGCGCTCTTTGCCTTTGTCTGCGGCGTGAGCAAACAGAAGCAAAGCTCTTCGAATATGACTTCGTCCGGCTGATTGTAGACCTGACGGAACTCCTGGAGGCGCTTCTCTATAGCACCACGTTTCTGTTCGTAGATTTCCTTTAGCTGCATCTCTTTGCATTAGAAAGAAAATTTAAAAAGAAGTTTATTGATAGGTTCTTTATGCAACCTGGCATGAAAATCCGCGAGATACAGTGCAAGTCCGCCATAGGCAAATGCGACTTTCCTGGTGGCGGCTTTGCTATCAACCCCTACATCGGCTGCGGCCACGGCTGCGCCTATTGCTATGCCCGCTTCATAAAACGGTTCACAGGTCATGCAGAGGAATGGGGTAGATTTGTTGACGTACGCACTAACACAGCAGACGTGCTCAGGAAACAGATGAAGTCGTCCAAGTACAAATCACAACAGATTTACATAGGAACTGTTACTGATCCTTACCAACCTATGGAAGCAAAGTACAGGATTACAAGAAAGGCGCTAGAAGTTCTTTTGGAACATGATAATCCTGTCAGTATACTTACGAAATCTGACAAGGTTCTAGACGATATAGATTTATTGAAGCAGTTCAAAAAAGTTGACGTGAATTTCACTGTTACCAGCTTGGACGAGAAATGGGTAAGGTTTACAGAACCGCGTGCGCCTTCTGTAAAACAACGCTTGGCTGCAATGAAAAAACTATCAGGTGAAGGCATAACCGTTTACGCCATGATGGGTCCCTACTGGCCGTTCTTTACTGATCCAGAAAAACTTTTCAAGGAATTCAAGAAAGCCGGTGTTAAGCGTGTTTTTACAGAGAGCTTCAACACGACAGGAGGTAATTTTACCGGCGTGGAAAATGTGCTAAAGAAATACTCGGAACATCTTGCAGGGATGAAGGAAATATTGTTTGACAGTAAGAGGTTTTATGAGTTTTACAGGGAAGCAGAAAATAAAGTAAAACATGCATCAAGGAAATACAATATCCCAACAACCGTCTATTTCGGTTTGGGTCACGCGGCAAAATTCAGGCAGAGCTAGTACGACAGGAATTCTATCCTGCACTTCGTCATCTTGTTGTAAAACTTCAGATCAGGATTTATCTTCTTGACCTCGAAAACTATCTGGTTAAGCCCCTCCCAGAAAAGAAACCAGCCGCCAGGTTCTAGGAGAACTATCATGAATGTCGCCAGCAGGGTTGTCTCGCCACCAAATAAAATCAGGGTTGCTATAAACATCAGCAGTATTCCGGATACAATGAAAGAAACTCCGGTTCTTATCATGCTTTTCTTTTCCTTTAGCAGCATGTCACGGTGACGCATGAAGTGATTTCTCATCCTTTTCTTTATCATCTTCTCGTGTACCGCGCTTCTTTTCTTTTTTTCCATGAGGAGCTTGAGTTCGAGCGACCCCGATGTTTTGTCCCTTGCAGCTCTTTTTGCCTCTGAAATAAAGTCAACCGACAGGGATTTCTGCGAATAAGGCCTTGGGTCAAAGCTGGAGAATATGTCATTGTAGGAGTCTACCCGCAGGCTTATTTCCGATTTGCTTAATATCTCGTGATACTTGTGTTTTTTCTCCATACAATTAAGATATGGATTATGTCTGGTATAAAGCTAACTGGCAAAGAAACAGAAACTAAGAAGCGAACCTAACGCTACGTATTTGGAAAAATTGAAGTAAGGTTAATTAACTGAACCTAACACGCCTTACTTACTTTCTGATTATGATTTTATCCAGCGGAAATCTGACTTTCTTCGCGTCGGCGTATTTGTCATCGCCTCGGTAGCCCACCGGACAGAGGGCAACAGAAGTCATGTCTTTCAGGCCTAGCAGGCGGTCAAAAGCCGTGTGGTCAAAGCCTTCCATGGGGCAGGCATCTATTCTCTTTACAGCGCATGCCGTGAGAAGTGTGCCCAATGCTATGTAAACCTGTTTTGTTGACCATTCAAGTATTTCTTCCTTGTCCCTTCTTTTTATCGAACCTATCATCATGTCCTCATAGCCCTTGATTGACTCGATGGTAACTTTTCTCGTGTGTGCAATATCTTCTGCATATTTCTTGATATAATTTTCATCGACATTTGTCATGGCACAGAGAACAATTAAGTGAGAAGCATCGGTAATCTGCGGCTGGTCCCACGCTTTTTTTCGCAGCTCTTCCCGCAGCTTTTTATCGGTTACAACGACAAACTTCCACGGCTGGATGCCAAAAGACGACGCAGAGAGCCGCAGCGCTTCGAGCAGTTCGTCCATATCGGCATGCGAAACCTTCTTTGCAGAGTCAAAGATTTTCGTCGCATATCTCCAGTTAAGGTCCTCGATTATATTTTTCATGACTATACTAAGAAGGAAATATTTTAATAATGCGACTTACCAGTAAAATTAGTTTTACAACCAGTCAGCTTCTATTCCCTGTGTCCTGTCAGGGCCTACAGATACATAGGTTATTGGAACGCCGGCGAGCATCTCAAGTCTTTTCAGACATGTCACAGCTTCTTCTGGAAGGTCTTTTACGTTTCTTGCGCTTGTTGTTGGTTTCATCCAGCCATCAAAGTCTTGATAAAGCGGCCTGCACCTAGCAAGCAACGCATCCGAAGCAGGGAATCTTGTTTCACGTCCGTCCAATTCGTAAGCATCGCACAATCTAATTCCTGGTTCTGCATCAAGCACATCAAGTTTCATCACTGCCAGTTCAGTGACACCGTTTTTCTTTACAGCGTCCGCGACCTGCACTGCATCATACCAGCCGCACCTTCTGGGTCTTCCAGTGGACGCGCCTTTTTCAATGCCTCTTTCCCTTATGCCTTCGCCTATTTTGTTGTCAAGCTCTGTCGGAAATGCGCCGCTTCCCACACGAGTTGCATAGGCTTTGACTATGCCTGTGACGCGGCCAATTTGATGAGGTTCTATTCCCAGGCCTGTCAGCACTCCGCCTATTGTTGTGTTTGAAGAAGTGACATTTGGATATGTGCCGTGGTCCACATCCAGTCCGGCACCCTGGGCGCCTTCAACAAGTATTCTGCTGCCGTGATCAAGCATTTCATTTAATTTATAGGAGATATCATCAGCATATTGCCTTAGCGGTTCAAACGTTACTTCTAGCTCTCCTAGAACTTCTCTTGGATCAACATCAAAATCTTTATCTAAAGAAGCAAGTAGTTGTCTTGCAAGCCAGCGTTTTATTTTTCCTGTGCTGTAATGTTTTTCCACTGTTTGCAAAACCCTTTCTTTATCAATTCTGTATTTGCTTTCGATTATGCCAAGTACACGGTCTCTTATTTCCGGTTTGTCAATATTGCATAAATCGATAATTCTTACTCCTGTTCTTCTTGCCCTGTCTGTATAGGCTGGCCCTATGCCGCGGCCTGTCGTTCCAATGGCTTTTGAAAGTCTTGATGTTTCTTCCTCGACATGATAGGGCATTATTACGTGAGCTCCGTAAGCTATGCCAAAATTCTCTGGTGTTATTTTAACACCAGCTTCTTGCAACCCTTCCAGTTCAGAACTCAATGCTTTTAGGTCTATGACACAGCCATTACCTATGGCATTGTACACTCCGGGGTGAAGCAGTCCAGAAGGAGCCATATGAAAAACATATTTTTTTCCGTCTACTATGACCGTGTGACCTGCGTTGTGTCCACCGGCACATCTTGCATTAGCTCTGTAAGAAGAAACCCTTTTGTCAACAATCTTACCTTTTCCTTCGTCGCCCCACTGGCATCCAAGTATAACATCTACCGGCATTTTTACCCAGTTTAATAGAGTTTCAAATAATTTAAAGATAAAATGAAATCACGGAGAAATTACAACATCACCACACGCTATAGTTAGACCAGACACCAGATCCGCTGATGTCATGCGGTCGTCCTTCTGTCCTCGAACTTTCTGATTCCCTCTCAAGCACAGCATTAGCATGCAATTCATATATATTTCTGAAGCCGCCTTTCTGCATCGCAGTCCTTATGCTGTTTATTATGCGCGGCATGCTCTCGTTAAGATGGCCTGCGTAAGGCACCGCGCCCTCTACGCCTTCGGTCTCGTTTGACTGGCCATATCTTTTTTCTCTCCATTTTTGTGCACGTTCTGAACCTTCACCCCAATAGGGCTTTACATCTGCCGTATAAGGCATTCCATCCCTAACGGCTCTCAGTTCAGTTCTCTTTGGCGGGCTCTCATCGAATCTTGCAAAAAACCTTCCTGCCATAACTGCATCTGCACCCAAAGCAAGCGCAACCCAAACGTCATCATTTGTAACTATCCCGCCGTCTGCGATTATAGGCACGTATACACCCTTTTCCTTTAGATATTGCTGTCTGCGTTCGTTTAATTTTATGACAGCAGTTGCTTGTGCCCTGCCCATTCTGTATTTCTCGCGCGTTGTGCATATGGAACCAGGACCCATGCCTATCTTGATGCAATGCGCCCCGTTATTTACAAGAGAATCAAAACCTTCCTCCGTGACTATGTTACCTCCAACAACAGGAATGTTTGAAAAGGTTTCCTTTAGAAAACGTAAAGCACCTTCCTGATAATCTGAAAAACCCTGGGAAGAATCTATGAAAATTATATCAGCACCGGCAGCGACAAGTTCAGGCACCCTTTCTGCGTAGTCGTGGGTATTTATGGCAGCCCCTACTCTGTACCTTTTTTCACTATCAACCAGTTCAAGAGGGTTTTGGAGATGATGCTGTATATCTCTTTTGAATACCATCGCCTTTAATCGGCCGTCTCTGCTAACTATGGGCATTGATCCATGATGACTGTCTTCAAGTATTTCGTTCGCTTTAGCTAGGTCTCCGCCTATTTCGTCTTCATAGGACGCGACAAGTTCTCCCAGCTGTTTCATTCTGTCCGCCGCTGTTAGGTGCATGTGGCGCGTTTCTGAGTAATCTTTGCCTGTTAAGAGCCCGATCAATACACCGTCGGGTTTTCCATCGTCAGTTATAGGAAAAGTTGAATAACCTTTCTTTCTTGTATGCGCAGCTATCTCCGCAATAGTAGTTTGAGGAGAAAAAACATCTGGTGTAACAAAGCCGGCTTTATATTTTTTGACATCTGCGACCATTCTAGCTTCTTCATCTATTGGCTGGCTGCAAAAAATAACGCCAAGCCCGCCGGTTTTTGCAAGTTCTATAGCCATGTCAGATCCGGTAACAGACTGCATCGGTGCACTTAACATCGGCATGTTCATTACAAAAACATCTTCAGGCAGTTGATCTGGTGTCAATTCTTCTTTGGAGAAATAAGATGTTATTGGCGTTCTCAAATCAACGGAATCTACAGTGACTTCGCGTCTTATTCTACCGGGAAGAAGAAGCCAATCCTTGAAAGTTGTTCCCGGTTCCCATATAATTTGTTTTGCCATTGCACCTCAATTGGGAAAAATTAATTTAAAGCTGACAAGAATTACAGAAGAATTACAAAATTTTACCGGTGTTCTGTGATGTCATCCTATTCATGCTATCGCCCTATTATTACGAGCAGTTCATCAAAGCCGCCTATTACCTCGGCAGCCTTTCCTACATGATGCTCGAGAACATTAAACCCTCTTAGCACCTGCTTTAGCCAGTGGTCTGCCATCCAGAGGTTTCTGTAAAATCCGTCCTTGCATATGCGCCTTTCATAATCCTTGTACAGTTCGCGGACATCGTCCACAGCTATAGGCATCGAGGCTATGACTATTGGAGCAACATACAACTGTTTGTTAATGAGTTCCCTTATCTGACCTTCTGAAAAGTGCTCCAGGACGCCGCCGGATATGCATGCGTTGAAGGAGTCCCTGCCAAAGTCCCGCTCAATATCAAGGGCGTCGCCAAACAGAATTTTTATCTTGCCGCCGAAGTTTTCTGCATTCTTGATTGCTGCCTCCGCTACTTTTGGGTCATTGTCTATGCCAGTGACGTCATAGCCATATGTGGATAGTGGAATAGCCGTGCAGCCCAGGCCACAACCAATGTCGAGTATTTTTCCCGGAATCTTCACGTATCTCTTGAAAAGCAGAAAATCCTCACGTACCATGTCGTTATATTTGAGAAAGTCTTCCTTCGTGAAGATGATGTTCATTTCGCTGCCGAATGCTTCGAACCAATTCGTTCCCATTATATTACCTGTGCCAGAAAGAATTTTAAGTTGTACAATACAACATTAGTTATGAGCGACCGTGTAGCATATGTGATTTTCATTGCAGCCATTATAGTTCTGCTGTTTCTCGTCTATCCCAGGGCTCCGCCAAAGCCGATAGTATGCGGCATGGAAAATTGCCACGGTCTTAGCATGTCCTGCGGAGCCAACATCCCCCAGAACTGCGAGATGGTCTATTCCTTCGGTGACAACTGCCGCCAGTTTGTTAAGTGCAAGGTCGTGAACCAGACTTGTACGATTACTGCTGAAGATCGCTTTGGGGAATGCGTAAATTGCATCAACGGCTGCGCAAAGCTTCTGGCAACCGATTACCTGAAGGCCATGGAATGCGAACACTTTTGCACCCAGTAAATCACACTTTAAAAACACTTCGTTCAATCTAACGCTGTGATAACATGGCATATGATGTACAAGCAGTAGCAGAAAAATACGGGCTGCAGACAAGGGCAAGAGTACTGGAAACGCCTCAGGGCAGGTTCGTTGTTCTTCAGACCTATGAGCAGCTGCATGGCGCCTGGAAGCCTATACATGTTTTCGGTCAATCCGGTTCTGCAGAAGATCAGACTGTGGCAGGAAGACTTTACAAAGAAAATAAAGGAACTGGTGTTTTTTCCGTCAGTCGGCTTGAACAAAGAGACGCAGTAGTCAGGAAATATCTAAAAGGAGTGCTGCGGGCAGAGGGCCATGACGGCCATATAAGTTTCTGGTAATTTTCTAAGCGGGTTCTTTTGCGAGTGCTAACGAGCCAAACTTATAATATGTTTCTTTCTCCCAAGGGTCTTTCTTTTTTAAAGAAAGAGGCTTACCATTTCTGTTCTTCTACACCGCTGGTTTCATTAGCCTGTCGAGCCATCAAAAAGAAAAGATAGGAAAGACGGTTAAGGTATTTTACAATATCATCGTTTATGATGCGCTCTTTTTTCAGGGCAAATATCCTTCTCTCTGCCCTTCTTGCTACGGACCTGCATAAATGCAGAGCCGCAGATTCATCGTTGCCTCCGGGCAGGATAAAATTTTCAAGCGGCTTCATAGCCATTTCCAGCTTCTGTATTTCCTCTTCCAGCCTTACAACATGATCAGGCTCCAGCTGCGTTGCCTTGTCGTCGCGCTTCTTTGAGCCGGCCAGCTCAGCCCCTATGGTAAACAAATCACGCTGGATGTCCCTTAGCACGTTAAGCCTATAAGCATCCCTAGTCTTGGAAGCGGCAAAACCAACAAAAGAGTTCAGCTCATCCACAGAACCATTGGCTTCCACAGATAGAGAATCCTTATCCACTTCCACTGATCCAAGCATCTTCGTCTTGCCGGCGTCGCCGGGCCATTTCTTTGGTTGCATACTCAAATTCAACTCCGTTGTAATTTGGTATCTCAAATAAGCTTTCGCTTATTTGCAGATGAAAATCCTCTGTTAGAAGCAGATTTAAAATAAAACTGGAAGGAAGAGTCTCGTTAAATTGTATATGTTATACTCAAACAAGTAAATTACGGAAATGCCATTTGTTTGGTTCACTATAAACCCTAAGAACAAATACAACTTCTCAAATCAACTTTCCATCGCATTCACCGGGACGACCTAAGTTTTTATCGGGCTAACCTGCCCGCCGCCATAAGATGCGACCAATGAATTGATAAAATCAATTATGGATTTTATCCACTGCCCTAATACATCAACCTGTTTGCGTGTTTCTATAACTTCTGTGTGTGTTTCTTTGATTTCTGCCTGAATCGCATCTAATTTAGCAAGCATATCCTGGCTTTCTGGTTGTGCAACACCAGAACCTCTGCACGGTATCTTTTTAACACACTTTTTTACGCAATCCGGCACGCCAATTTCAGCAAATTGCGCCTTACTAGCCTGTGTCATAGCAGCTTCTGTTTTAATCGCGGTAGCCTCTCTTTCTGTGACAGTTGTGCTATCAACACAGTTTCTTACACAGTCTTTGTCAGAAACCTCTGTATAACATTCTTCAGGGGGTGCGGGTGTTTCGCATATTCTATTGACGCAATTGGGTCCGCATGAAACCTCTTCGCACACAGGCACGCCAATGACAGGAGGAATTACTATGTTGTATTCAGAACTCTCCGAGTAGTTTATTTCTACTGTCTGCTCGATATTGGCAGATTCATAGGACGGCTGGGAAGCAGTTATCCCTATCAAATATTTGCCAGCAGGACATTCATATTTGCCTAAGAGAATTTTGGATATGTATCTTTTTGTAAATTCATTATATTCAAAATATATATTCTTTGTGCATTCTTCTATTTTTTCTTTCTCTGTTGTTTCTGAGGGGTGCAGATAGCCTCTTATGTTCGCATAGGGAACAGCTGTTCCCTGATCATCCATTATTTCAGCATACATGCTAACGTCAACTGTATCTGCTCTGGTATTAATCTTAATCCCGTTTTCTAGCAGAAGTTTGTGCGAATTGACATCAAATTCTTTAGTAACCTCGGTTTCTGCATACCCAGACACGCCAACTCTTGCACGCAAGGCATACTTTCCAGCAGGACAATCATTGGGAATATAGACATCGTCTATATAGGTCTTCTGTATATATTCGCCCTTGTAATAAAGCGGGCCTTGCGGCGATGTGATATAAACCCTGCAAAAAGCTGTTGGCTCTCCAACGTTTCTTGCACCAGGGTTTACCAGCGTGACTGCGCCGGTTATTCCTGCTGTCTGGTTGATTATCTCCTGTATCAATGGAAATATCTCGCCGCTTACATAGGCATTTGGAACAACAGACCCATTTGCATAGGTTACCAAAATTTTAACATAAATCCTGTCACCAGGGGCATAGCTGGTCTGGTCAAGGAATACCTGAATGTTTAATTTTTCTTTGGTTATCCCGATTTTTTTCTCCAAAGTTATAGAATCTAACCCCCCGGAGTCTATCTTCACGCTCAGCGTATAGTTTCCTTCAAGGGTCCATTCATCTATATTCCATTTTTCAATCTCATAGAAACCATCCTTATACGTAGACGACAGCCATCTAAACACTGTAGGTTCAGCTTTCCCGACAGCTCCAGGTTTCTCATACGAAGAACCTTTAATTTCCACATTGACCTTAGCGTCTTTGATTATGTTGCCATCTTTATCAAAAACCTTCACCTTTCCTTGCAGGACATCTCCGGGCATGAAAACATCCTTTTCCAAAACTATCTCGCCATTCAATCCTCGTTTTGTAATTAAAACTGTTTTAGATTCAGATGCAGACTGCTCTTTCCATTTTGCACTCATGGATATGGTGTATCTTTTTCCTAAATTTTCTGACCCAACATAGTATTCATAATAATAAATGTTGTCTTTTACCTGTGGATGAGGTGTTATGATTAAACTTCCAGTATCGGCATCTCTGATTTCTGCTTTCACAGAACCGTCGGTTATGGCATTGCCTAAACCATCCTTTATTTGAGCGGTTACCTTGATCGAGTCCCCTGGATTGTACTCATTCTTATCAGTCAATAACACCATTTGCAAACTGGGCTTAATTACAGAAAAACTAGCGATTGCAATTGTTGTTTGATAGCTGGAATGGGAAGCAGTTACAGTTAGAGTATAGTCTCCAATCAAAGTGCCTTCGTCAAACCATTGGTTTCCTTTGTAGCAATCGCATAAAGCTGAATAGTAGAAATAAGGAGAATATTTTTTCGGCCCGGTTATGTTGCTTTTAAGGGACGCGTCAACAATAAATTTGCCTGAAGCGTCTGTTATCGTAATTCTTGGCTCAAAATTGTCAGTCGGATAATAAGTCGTTTTAGGTAAACTTATACTAACTGACAGTTGTGGCTTTGAGCTAGTGATCGTAGCTGTTGTCCCCGTACCAACATTGCCTGCGGCATCCCAGCATCTGAAATATGCAGAATAATTTCCCTCCAAAGCTAACAAAGTATAACCAGCCACATTACCGCTTATGGCAGCTTGGTATATACCGATTATTGCACTGCCAAATAAAAAATTACATCCAATAACACCAACGTTATCAGATACTGATGCAGTAAATGTTGTGGACTGTCCTGCATTCACAGAAATCGGGCTTACAGAACCAACTGTTGGCGGTGTTGTATCAATAGTAGCAATTATTTTTAAAATAGATGGGCAGGCATAAGAAACTGGTTTAGTAACCGTAATAGTTTGTTCCGCAGTTGTTGCATTCAATGCCTGTAAAGTGAAACCAATATTCGCGCTAGAATAAGGTTGTATCAGAATGTATTTCACACACCCATCAACACAGGATAGGTAAGTTGCTGGAAAACTTATTTCAGCCGTCTCGTTTGCTGTTGTATTCTGCGTATTATTTAGTCCAACAGTAACCACAACCTGACTAGAAACAGACAAATTAATCTCCTGAGGACTAACTGTGCATGAAATGACATCGGAGGCGTTTGCTATTCGAATCAAGAGAATTAGTGTCAATATACTCAAGAATATGAATTTATTCATCCCTCTCAATATTAAATGGGAAAACCATCATATAAAGATAATTTAGCAGAAATTCAGGCGGCTCGCCTCTATGGAAAGAAATATTATTAAACAAGCTTAGTTAATGTTTATTATGAGAAAATTATTTTTTGCAATTGGTTTGTTAGTTTTGATTGTCTTTATCAGCGGCTGCGTTGAAAGGCCGTCTGGAAATATTAACAGGCCTCCTGCATTAAGCCAGATTGGTAACAAAACTGTTAATGAAGAAAACACATTAACATTCACAGTCAATGCGTCGGACCCGGACAACGATTCCCTCGTTTACTCGGCGTCAAATCTGCCGGGTGGCGCGACATTTGACACAATTACGCAAACATTTAGCTGGGCGCCAATTTATGCTAAAGGTTCTTACCAAATTACATTCACTGCAAGTGACGGCAGTTTAAGCGATGATGAAACCATCACAATTACAGTGGAAAAGCCAGCGGAAAAACCGGAGAAAGAATTGGCTGTCGAGTTGGGATTGCCTGAAGGCTATAACGCGGAGTTCCTGCTGAAACCAGAGCTGCTCTCGCCACTTTTCATTACTGCAACTTCTGATGACCAGCTTCTGGTAGCAGAACATTATGGCGATCGCTTGCTGCGTATAAACCCGTTAACTGCTAAAATAGACGTTCTTTATAATCTGCCTCATGAGCAGAATGTCTGGAACGCCTTAGTATCCGATGGTGCTGATGGCGCTTATATGCAAATTAGGTGTCAGGTTGTTCACATTAGCGGAAATGGTACTTATACAGCTTACTATCCTCATTGTATGAATCCATCTGCACTCGGTCCAGATGGCGAGATTTACGGATACACAAAATCCGATGTGCTTGTTCTTCGAAGCAAGAATGAGGAACCAAAAATAATTGCCACAGGATTCTCAACAATAACTGATTTGGTTCGTGACAAAGAAGGGAATCTGTATGTATCAGATTGGGATATGGGCACAATAACCCGCATAAAGCCAGATGGTACAAAACAATTACTTTCTTCTGCACTAAATCAAAAAGACCCCATTGATCTGGGATTTGCGCCAGACGGGACAATGTACGTAGACGAAGGTATAGGTAAGTTCAGTCAAATTGACACGAATAGCGGAACTTTAAACAAAATTAATTGGTTTGGTGGTACTGACAGTATTCATCCAACCGACTTCGCTTTCCTTTCCAACGGCAAAGCATACTTTGTTGATGGTACCCATAATAATATTCTTGGCGTCGATTTACAAAAAGAAAAGGTAGAATTAGTTATCAGGGGTGGAGGCAATTCACGCGCACTTGATGTTGGTCCGGACGGTGCTGTCTACATTGGAGACAGCAACGGATATCCATTCTACCGTTCTAAAATATTACGCATATTAAATAATACAACAGAGGTTTACGCAGATAATCTGGATGCAATAATTGATCTCAGCTTTGCTCCAGATGGCAACATGTTTGTTGTCACAAGGTACCGCAGGGGAATGGAATGTGGAGGCAGCTCTGTTCTCTTAGTAACTCCTAAGCGCGAGGTAAAGACTTTGGCGTCTTGGGATTGTAGTAATTCTGGGGCGCGCGGGATGTGGAGTATAAGTGTTAATCCTAAAACTGGGTTGGCAGTTGCATATGACGAAGGGAATAGTGAACTGGTAAGTGTGGATGAAAATGGAGATGTTTCTGTACTCCCCTACTCGTTCGACTTTGATACTAAGTCTGTCTACCTAGATCATGCTCCTGATGGCACACTGTACGCCACAGAAACCAGCAAGAAGGACTTTGAGACTGGCCCTCTTGTTGAGAGGAACATAATTCGATTTGGTGTTGAGGGCAGCCCAAAGATAGTAGCTGATTTCAACCACATAGGCTGCTGCACAACTGAGAACATCGCAATCTCGCCTAATGGGACCATTTACGTACTTGGTTATAAACTAGAGGGCAATGACATGTCCCTGTGGAAAATTACAGATAACGGAGAAAAGATACTACTCTCAGATAAGTTGCCTATAGACCCGTTGTCTGTCGCCGTTGATGACAAAGGTAATATTTATGTGGCATCCTCTGCTGGCTTGCTGAGAATTTGGGAGAACAAAAAGTAGGTTTAAGAACAAAATAATTTTTCGGCTCACCCCCGAACTCTTCGTCACTTCGTGCCTCGCCTCGACTTCGTCTCAATCCGCTAATAGCGATTAAGAGGGAAATTCCTGCGAAATTCCCCCAATTTTCACTTTGTGAAAACTTCGCTTAATCACATATGTTATATTCAATTTTCATGCAGATATTATAAGGAGACTTCCACTGAGTGGCTTCGCCACACTTTGCCTTACTTCACAAGAATATTATGATGAATAAAAAGATATAAATAGTATTTTAAAATTGTGATACTAATGGCAATTATGAATAAACTCGAACATATTTCTGATACGGTAAGAGAGACTTATGGCTCATATCTAGAAGGCAAATCAATCCAAGAGATTGCAAAATTAAGAGGTTTGAAAGAAACAACAATATATTCTCATTTTGAGATCCTAATATTGAATAAATTGGTCGAATTGGATGATATTATTAATTCAGTTAAAAAAGAAAAAATATTGAGCGTTTTAAGAGGAAGTGATTTCACAAATTTAAAAGAGATAAAAGATCAACTCGATGAATCTATCGGCTATGGAGAAATAAGGTGTGTTTTAGCTTTTGTAAGACCACAAAATCAATTATATCGAACCAAAAAAGCAACCAGCGAACCGATTGTTCTTGAACCAGAAAATAAAATGGTATTTGAAAAATTAAAGGAATGGCGTAGAAGTATTGCATTTAGAAAAAATATTCCTCCTTATTGTATTTTTCACGATAGTACTTTAATTAGTATAGCAAATAAAAGACCTCAAAACAAAGAAGAATTAAAAGAAATAAAGGGGATGAGTGTAAAAAGTATAGAATCTTATGGAGAAGATATATTAAAAATCATGAACAAATATAACCGAATTGATTCATCATCAAGTCGTGGAAAAAGGGAAATTGAGACTTACAACAAAGGATCATATGAACGAGTAGAATCTCTAGAATCTTCGAAAGCAGAAATATTTACCGTTGGAGAGCTTACAAAATACATTAAAAATATATTAGAGTCTGATAAAAAATTAACCAATTTGTGGGTAAGAGGTGAAATATCAAACTTAAGACAACAGGCTTCAGGTCATATATACTTTAGCTTAAAAGATAAAGAAAGTCAAATCAAATGTGTTTTATTTAGAAGAGTTGGCGAACATCTTAATTTTAATCTCGAGCATGGGATGAAAATAATTGTTAGAGGAGATCTAGAAGTATACGAACCTTACGGAGAATACAGCATAATTATAGAAGAAATTCAGCCAGATGGTCTTGGGGCATTGAATTTAGCTTTTATTCAACTTAAAAATAAATTAGAAAAAGAGGGTTTATTTTCAAATAAGCATAAGAAACCATTACCTAAGTTCCCCGAAATTATTGGTATTATCACATCTTCTACTGGTGCTGCAATTCAAGACATCTTGAATATAATAAGAAGACGCTACCCTCTTGTTAGAATACTAATAGCGCCAACAACTGTTCAGGGAAAAGAGGCTGCTACATCCATTGTTGACTCTATTAAATTAATGAATGAACTTTCCTGTGTCGATGTGATAATTTTAGGCAGAGGTGGTGGTTCTTTAGAAGATTTATGGTGCTTTAATGAGGAAATCGTTGCTAGAGCGATTTTTAAATCTAAGATACCTATAATCTCGGCTGTTGGACATGAAACAGATTTTACAATTGCTGATTTTGTTGCCGATTATCGAGCTCCAACACCTTCGGCTGCCGCAGAGAAAGTAGTACCAGATGCACAAGAACTATACGAAGTCATTTATAATCTTCATGTTCGTAATATACAGGCAATTCGTTACGTTGTAGAGTTGCATAAATCTAATTTAAAACAAATCTTAAACAGACCGATTTTTAAACGCCCATTTGATAGAATACATTCATATTACAGGGAGCTGGACCATACATTTTATAAATTACAGACCATTACTTTAAAAAATACAACTTCCAAAAGAAAAGAGTTAGAGATTATGGAATCTAAAATATTTGCTTTAAGCCCAACATCTATTTTAAAAAGAGGATATAGTATAATAATGAAAGATAATAAAATAGTTAAAAGTTTTTCAGATGTTAAACTACAAGACAATATAAATGTAATATTACATAAAGGAAAATTAGATGCTCAAGTTAAAAAAATTAGGAGGGACTAAAATGCCACCAGAAACTATTTCATTTGAAAAAAGTCTAGAAAAACTTAAAGGAATCGTGGAAGACCTAGAAAGCGGAGATTTACCTCTAAAAGAGTCTTTAGAAAAATTTCAAAATGGAATAGACATAATTAAACAATGTTATAAGGAATTAGAGACAGCAGAATTGAAAATTGAAACAATCATTAAAAAAGATGGTAAAATAATTACGGTACCCTTTACTAAAAAATAGTTGAATTATCTATTATACCTATAATTTCGGCGGCTGGGGTTTCCAACTTTTAATTTAGGCACGAAAACTCTTCGCCAATTTTTGCTTCGCAAAAACTGTTGCATTTTGACTCGGTCTCCGCTTCGAAACACGTTGCACTCTCACTTCGTTCCAGAAAAACAAGAACTTCTCTTACATGCTTAGCTGCAAAGTCCCCACCCACAATCCTGGCACGTGACGCAGCTTTCTTTGAATGATATGGCTGTCGAAAGTCTTATTAATTACAGTCTTAGATAGTATATGTAAGTGAATAGATATATGTTACAATATTACATCTCTGCAGGCTTGATTGTTTTTTTGTCATATTTTATTTATTTTAATACGCTGTCTCTCGTGTATCAGCTAAGACATAAACAACCAAGAATTTCAAAGTGGTTACTATACAGATTGCCTGTTTTTTTTGCAGTCACGTTTCTTTTGTACACGATATTTGAAATATCGCCCCAGGCATTTCGAGATGTGATAAGTGGAACCCTGATGACAGCATTGCCTGTAGTTTTTGTTTTTTCGGTGCTGATTGCATTTATTGAAAAAAGCAATTATGATTCTTACGAAAGAAACCCGTTTAAAGAAGGAAGCTACGTTTGGGTTATGCCTTGCACGATAGCTTGGAAAAAGAAGGGTATAGGGTGGGCAATTTCCTTTATTTTATTGATCCTGTTAATAGCGTTATATTTCTTCACTTCGGAGAGCGCTTTGCAGGCTGTTTTTCCAGCGTTTGTAGTCGTGGTTTTTCTTGTTATATTTCTTATTGTAATGTATTTTGGATTAAAATTAAGAAAAGGAAGCACGTCACGCAATTCCAAACGAGGTCAGCTCGCACATAGCGTCAACCCGGCCAAAGTTTTCGGAAGGTTTAATAAGATCTTAAAGCAATAATAATTATGGACGCAGTGTCATTTTTCAAACCAACAATCCCCACAGTCATAATTTTTATTGTGCTATTTATACTGACTTTTATGTTTTTGCCTACGATCTATATGGGTGGTCCGGCAAGATTTGGCTATCCCATGAGTTTCTTTACCTTTGGCGGCTGCTACGGCCCCCCGGCTGGTCCTCCAATAAATTGTTGGAACACTGAAATATATTCATGGAGCAGTTTTATTATAGATATTATAATTTGGTATTTGGTTTCTTGCGTGATTGTAACTCATAAAAATAGGAAAAAATAGTTATCTATGAACAGAGCCCCCATCCACATGACTCGCAAGTGACGCAGCCCTCTTTGAGTGATATGGCCGTCGAGTCACATGTCGGGCAGCTTGTATATGCGTATTTGCCGTTGGTCTTGTGTTGGAGAAGCGTGCCTTCTGCTGTTTCCGTGGTGGTCTCCTTAATAGCGACATAGCGTTCTTTCTTGATTTCCTCTACATGCTCCCTCGTTGGCGCGACAAGAACCTGTTCCTTTATGCTGGAGTCGCGGAACACTGTTACGCCTTTGCAGCCGAGCTGGTAAGCAAGCATGTAGCTCTGGCGCATGTCATCCACAGTAGCGTTAGCCGGGAAGTTGTTGGTCTTGCTTATAGAGGAATCAACCCATCGCTGGAATGTGGCAAGAGCACGTATATGGTTTTCCGGCGTTACGTCCATGGCAGTTACGAAAACCTTCTTGAGACGCTGCGGTATGTAAGGCACGTTCTTTATGCTGCCGCGGTTCTCAGCTATCTGCTTCATCAGGTCCTCGTCATATAATCCGTGCCTTCGCATTACCTTCTCGAAGACAGGATCAATATAATAGAAACTGCCCACCTTGACATTCTTTTCAAAGACAAGACTATAGACAGGTTCGATACCAGAAGAGCAACCAGCAATCATGCTTATGCTGCCTGTCGGTGCCAAGACAGTTGTGTAGCCGTTTCTTATGCCATATGTTTTGACTTGTTCTATCAGAGAAGTCCAGTCAAGGCGGCTATTCTTATGGGTCGCGCCGGCAAACGGCAGCCTGCCTTCAGGATAAAATGATTTGTCAAGATAAGGCATAGGTCCGCGCTCTCTTGCAAGATTTACGGATTCGACTTTTGTCCAGTAATTTACGAATTCCATGAGCTGTTCCATGAATGCGCGGCCATCATCATCGTCATAAGGCAGGCCGAGTTCGAAAAGCATGTCACCAGCGCCCATGATGCCAAAACCAATTTTTCTTGTTGCCAGCGCCATATCTTCTATCTGCTTGAGCGGCCAGCGATTGATATCTATAACATTATCCATGAAGCGCGTCGCTATGATTATAACGCGCTGCATTCCATCCCAGTCAACATAAACGTCGCCGCTTTCACTCTCACGGACAAAAGCCCATACGTTGATGGAGCCCAGGTTGCATGGCTCGTTCGGATAAAGTAACACTTCGCCACAATTGTGCACAATGATGCCGTTAGCTATGAACGAGTGTGTTGTAGGTTCGGTTATGTCGTAAACTGAAATTACGTCCCCTCTTTCTATTGAGGTTACATATTCTTCCATAGGCATTCCAGTACCGTCTTGTACCAGTACTTTTTCGTTTTGTTTGATTTCGGAAACTGGAATCCATCCATGCTTTGTTAAAATTCTGTGATCAGGCGTTGCGGTTAATTCTTTTCCGGATTCTGTAGTTAGAACAAGCGTTTCTTTTTCTCCTGTCTTCCATATTTTTTTTGCTTTTACAGCCAGCAAACCCATTTGCATTTGCCTCTCGCCTGAATAAGCAAGCGTACGTGCATCTACCAGAAGTCTGGGCGAATCTTCCATTTCAGCAAGCTTTTCGATTTCGATTAATCCATTTTCTGTTAATATTTTCGTGTTCCCAGCTACGCAAGGATTTGTCGTTGTTATTGGTCCAAGATGTTTAAGGAACGGGTTGAACTCATTAGCGCGGTCGAAAAATATTACACCCGGCTCTGCTGATTCCCATGCCTGGTAAACTATCTTGTCAAACAGCATCCTTGGGCTGACCGTTCTTTCCACCTTGCCGTTTCTTGGATTTATGAGAGGATAAGGTTCATCATTCTCATAGTATTTCCAGAAATCGTCCATGATGAGCACGGAAATGTTAAAGTTGCGCAGCGCCTTGTTGCCGTCCTTTGCTGTTATGAACTTCTCGATGTCCGGATGATTGGAGTTCATGATTCCCATGTTGGCACCGCGCCGCATGCCGCCCTGTTTTATGACATCGGTCATGTTATCGTAGAGACTCATGAAACTCAATGGACCAGAAGCAGCTCCGCACGTGCTCTTGACAACATCACCTTCAGGCCTGAGTTTGGAAAAATTAAAACCAGTGTTATGGATCATTACCATGCTTCCCTTGCCTGCGGCATACGTATTCCATTCATCTACTGTAAGATCATAGTAAGGTTTTGGTTGCTCAGCGCGGGCAACTGTGCTTACTTGGTGACCTGATTGCGCGATTCTGCGCAGGAGCAGCGCGTGAGGTTTGTCATATTGTTCAAGCACTGCTGCTATGCGCTCCATACTCAAGCGGTCAATCCTGCCGTGTGCACTCCAATAATTAAGTTCAGATGCGCATGGACCCACTGCTCCTTTCTTTCCGATAAGGTCGTGTTGCTTCAACACATCACGCCATGCTTCAAAATTGACTGCAAGCGCGGTCTGCCTTGTCGAGCTGCTTTGTAGGCGTTGCTTGCGTTGCTCGTTCGCCATATAAGGTATAATTTCATGTGCAAAATCATTGACTTGTGGTAATGGACATAGTAGCACCGTATATGTTGGTAGCTTTCCTTTACCATGCGGCTCCTTTCTTCGAACAGTAGGTCGGTAGCCAAGCAGGCTTACGAGTGCGGCAAGGTCGTGAGCCATTTCTTCGCTTGCCGTTGTGTAGGATGGGCTGCCGTCAGGGTCTATGTTTCCATCACTGTCAATCAAGCCTGCAATAAAGGCGCGTACAACTGTAAGAGGAGATTTGCCAATGTGTTCGGGTACGCGAATAATTGTGTCTTTTCGACCACCTCGCTCAAGCGCGCATGCCTGTTGCATGGCGTGTACAAAGTTTTGTGCTTGTGTTGTAACCACAAGACATTTGCCTCTTGGGTCGCGCTGGATAGAAACATTAATGTCGTGTTTTTTCAGAACATTGCGTACGTTATCAAGGACATCTGTCGTGCCTGAGAACCAGCGCAAGCGCTGTTGTCGCAATGCAGGAGAATAGCCAAAAGATCCGTCGCCAAGAGTGAAGCCTATGAGCCATGCGAGTTCTGTATTTACCTGTAATCCAGAAACGACACGCTCTTCTTTCCACGGCCAGAATGTTTCGGCGCGGTCAGGACCAAGAATAATATCATTAGGCTGAAGCTGACTGGCGCGCACCTCTTCGAGTCCCGCATTTTGCAGCACCATGAATGGATGCCAATCACTTGTTTGGATTTCTGCGCCTTCGCGGGTACGGACGATGATTTGGTTCTCAGCAGGCACATCGAATTTCCAGACGTGCGTAACTTTCCGCAGTCCTGTCTCGCTCGTGGCTGGATTCATCGCAAGCGTACGAATGTTCAAGTCGCGCACATCATAGGCTGTGCCATTTTCTTGCTGTACGCCTTCTCTCTCATCAATCGTTGCACGGTTGAAAAGCACCTCTATTGGCTCTACGCCGCAAAGGGTCGTCCATACTCGTGCATCGCCTGCTATGCAACCGCCCCCTGATTGGTGAATTATGGCTGTATACTTGAGCGAGTCCATAATGCTTTCCAGGTTGTCTTCGATGCCTAAAACAAAGCAAGCAGATCCCATTCCGAGAACGCTTCCGAAGTTAGCTATTGCTGGTGTGTTAGGCATGAACTGCTTGTTGATCATGATCTGGTAGAACTCTTCCAATGTTTTCTCATGTTTATTGAAAGCGCCGTCCTTGAGCAGCTCCAAAAATGCCGTCCAGCTAATCTTTACATTGCCGAGGCGGTTGAACCGGTCGTAAGTTCTTTTGAGCGCCTCAAGATGATATTTATTTAGCACGAAACTTCCTATGGAAAACTCGCCGTCATACATGGCCGGTTCGAACTCTTCGTAATCCTGTGGCGTGCCGCTCTGAGTGAAAACACGCTCATCATAAAGCAGCTCAGGCAGAGCCACGTGCGTAGCAACGCGCGTGAACAGCTGCTTTGGCGTCTCAACAAGCTTGCCACTTTCATCTTTGCGCAGGTAACGAGCCTTCAGCACTTTGAGCGCATTGGGATCAAACTTTTTGTCCACTTCATCGATTTCATCCTTTTCAAGAATATGCTTCTTTTCCGTGCGCAGCTCAGCGCGCTTCTGCCGATAAATAATATAAGCCTTAGCTGTTTTAGCATGACCTGTCTCGATAAGCACCTGCTCGACGATGTCCTGGATGCCTTCGACAGTGGGTATCGAACCTTTGGGCATCTCGCTCTCAACTTTCTCGAGAACTTTGTCAGCAATAACAGCGATTTCTGCACGGCTTTCGCAGCCAGCTTCCCGAGCAGCTCCATAAATTGCGTTAGCTATTTTGTCCTTGTTGAATTTTGTTATAGTTCCGTCGCGTTTTCTGATTTGACCGATCATTTTGCCCACCTCTGAAAATTTTTAACATGAACTGTTGCTAAGCACTCGCATGGGGTTAAGTTCGATACTCAACCCTACGCTATCGTTCCACCCTTACTTACCGCCGCCGCGCCTACGTCTTTAGTAACCTGACTTCTCGTTCAAATGCTGTAAGATCATCAAATTCCCTGTAAACAGAAGCGAACCGTATGTAAGCAATCTTGTCAATATTCCTGAGTTCTTGCATTACTCTTTCGCCGATCTCCTTGCTGCTGACCTCATCGGTATCGCGTACAGCTTTCTCGATGCGGTCAACAGCCTGGTCTATGGTTTCAAGAGAAACAGGCCGTTTTTCGCAGGCCCGAATAATGCCGGATCTTATCTTTTCGCGGCTGTACAGCTCGCGGCGGCCGTCCTTCTTGACGACCATGAGGCTGATGTCCGCGCGTTCATACGTGGTGAATCTTTTCCCGCAGCCCTCGCACTCGCGGCGCCTTCGGGTATTGTCTTCGCCATCACGCTTGTCAACGACTTTTGTCTCACCAGAACAGAAAGGACATCTGACCATTTGAAAACCCCTTGCTAAGTATGAAACGAACCCCTCGCCACACGTTTGTTAAGGAACCGGACGAGCTGGGGCAGATTTGTTATAGTAGTTTGTAATTATTACCCTACAACAGGTTGTATCTGACCACAAAACAACCACAACATATTGTGGTCAGGGGATATATAAAGCATTTAGGATTTTTGACATATTTTTTGCAAAAGTGATATGACCCACAGGAAGTTACAGGTTTTTTAGAACCATAAAGTAGGTAATAAGTGATTTTTTCGTGATTGACGAAGCACTTTGCTTAAAGTTGTTCATGTTATCTTTTTCTTTTCGGCTTGGGCATGCTGCGGCGTTTTCGCTTTTCTATGGCTTTTTCAAAGTTTTCTATCTCCTTTTCATGATACCGAACCAGATCTAATTTTCCCTCTTCTCCAGCTTTCCGGATCTTTTCAATATGCTCCGCCTTTCGCTTGTTCAACGAGTCAATGCCTTTTTTCAAGCGTTTTTTGTTTGACATGCTTTATTTTTGTCTCCAGCAATAAAATTAGTTTGGGTATAATATCCTTTGATATTTCTGTTCTATAATTTTTATTATCTCTTATTGACCTGTAAATGATCATTGCGGCATTTAATTCCACCGAGCTTATTCCGAAATCCAAAATCTCGGTTCTAAGCATTCTTGTATTGTATTTCTTGTTTGAAAAAAGGCATTCCAGAATAATCATTTCCTTCAGCCGCATAACAAGTGGATAAATCAGTTCCTCAGAACCTTCATAATTCTCCATTATGCTCTTGGTCAGGCCGAGAGAAGACTCGGCAAGCTCCACACGAGTTCTTATGCTGTCAAAATTCAGTTGTATTCCATTTTTCAAATCATCAAGAAACTGATGGTTTATGATAGCCGCAGAGCTGTCTTTTATCGACTTGTAGAATATCGGGTCATTGGCCATCGCATTTTGCATCTGTTTTGCAGTCCTGACCTGCACATCATACCTCTGCCTTATCTCGGAAGGAATTCTTATTTCCACCCCGTCTTCATCCACGACAAGAATTACGTCTATGTCGGAACCCTTTTCCATCTCCCTTCGGGCATATGATCCGTAAAGTACGATGCTTATGACATGTTCGGTATCTATTTCGCTAAGTAGGTCAGACTTGGGATCAAGGGGCTTTTTAACAAGCTCGATTTTGACACTGCCGCCTACCCATCCGGCAGGTAAATAGATGCCGCCGGAGTTGCCGTATCTTTTCACAGTCTTTACAAAAGTCGTTAACATAGGTATATACATTGTATATACATTTAAATAGCTATATGAGCAGTATGCAGACAACAGGAAACTACTCCTTCCCCTTGTTCCCGCACTCATCACAATACCGGTGATATTTCTTCTCGCTGTGGAACTTTTTGCCGCAGCCGACGCAGGTCGAGATGCCTTTAAGCGAGTAGTCAACAGCATCCTCAGCGCCGAGCACCTTAAGAACAAAGTCGGATCCCATGACGTCCATGATGATTTTTTCTATGTGCCCTTTCTCGTCATCAACCATAGCCAGCGCCTTTTCTTCTGTTTTATGATCGGTTTTGTTGTTGTACCCGGAAACATTCTTGCCGTGAAGCTTAGGCATGACTAGCTTTGCCTGGACAATGAATTTGCTGGAAGTGTGCTTTATGAGCTCGATAGTGGCGTGCGGGTCATCCTCGCCGCCAAGCTCCCAGGTGTTGGGCATGTTCTCGGCCCAGTTGAAGACCAGAACTCCGTTCTTCTTTTCGAATACGACCATGATTATTGTTTGATGTTTAATCTTTAAAATGACTAGAATGCAATTAATAAGATGGGGTGGGATTTGTCCGAGATGTTTAGGAATAAACATAAGGTTTATTCTATAGGTTATCAAGGAAGAAACATAGATCAATTTATAGATACATTAAAAGAAAACAAAATAAAAGTCTTGATAGATACAAGAAATTCAGGCCTTAGTCGTAAGCCGAATTTTTCTCGACAAACACTAAAAAATAAGATAGAAAAAAACGGTATAAGATTCATTTCAGTTCCTGATGCAGGGGCGCCTAAAGAACTGAGGAATTACTTAAAAGATTCAGGAAATATAGAGATATTTTTCAAAATGTACAAAAAACATATAATAAAAACTAAGGCTTTTGAGAAGTTGAGTAGTCATATAAATGGCGAACGGACATGTCTGATGTGCTTTGAACGAAATCCTTACGAGTGTCACAGACTGATTCTAAGCGAGATGATACACCAGAATATGGACACAGAAGTAAGGCACCTTTAATCATAAAATTTAGTGATCATATGGAAGAGATAAATGATCTTGTTATTCTAGGCAGGTCCTGGCCAGAATTGTTAAGAGATGGGCGTTATTCTGTTTGTGTAGCTGGGTATTCCAAAGAACGTGGATTTGTCAGGCTTTACCCGACAAGAATTTTCTCGCCACTGAAGACGTGGAACATAGTAAGCGTCAAAGTCGAAAGAAATAAAGCAGATACAAGAAAGGAAAGCTGGAAGATTATAGGGTCGAAAAATGACTGGGACAACCTTGACAGAAACATAAAGGTTACTGGGACGCTTCAAAGAGATGAAAGAATAAAATTATTAAAAAACTTGTCAAAAGACGCTACAGAAACTCTGAGATCAGAGGGCAGGAGCCTTGGGCTTGTGAAACCTGAAATAATTGCATGGAAGCTCAAAAATACAGGGCTTTCGCCTTCGATACAGACGACGCTGACAGGAATGAAGCTAAAGACAAAAAAGGACTTCAAGGCAAGGCCGTACATAACTTACAGGTGCCTTCCGTCCTGCGCCTCGAAATCGCCTCATAACCAGCAGCTCATAGAATGGGGCGTCTACATGTGGCTCAACAATCAAAATACGAAGGAAGACCAAGAGAAAGTTTTTGACAACCTTCAGC
>JBBSYB010000061.1:0-4394 GCA_038045465.1 Candidatus Aenigmatarchaeota archaeon
AAATTAGAGGATTTTGAAGCAACCTTTATCTGGCCTGCAATGCCTGTTCCTATGTTCATGACATTGACAACCAGGTTAAACAAGGTTGCTGGCGTTGCGTTTAGCACGCGGTCAGAGGAAAGCACGAGATTTGGCTTGCCCTGTACTATCACGTTTATTGTCCTTACGGATTCTGAGTCAAGTTCGCGTGTTCTTATGAAAATAGGATAGGTTCCTGATTTTGTGGCTGAGTCAACGTGAATAAAGAATGTGTTCGTGCGTGAGCAGTACGCGCAGAGCTCGAGACCGTTTTCGTAGGATTCTGTTGACGTCTTAAGCGAGAACGGATATCTCAAATCAATAAAAGATGAAACGTTCCTGATAAAGTCCTTGTCGACATTTGAATAAGTGACCCGCAGCGTAAGGTCGTTTCCTGGTTCGACAGGCTGGGGCGTCACATCGTTTATGACCACCTTTACGGCCTCGGCGTTTACTGCTGGCAATATTAACATCATGCCTAACAGCAGCACGACGAGTAGAAGTTTAGTTTTCATAAAATCACAGTCAGACAGTTTTATTTGATGAAATAGGTTTATAAGCCTTTTTTCCCAGCCGCAGTGTATTAGCCGCTGAAAATATATATTAATAATAAAAGAATAAAACCGACGAATGAGAAGTAATTTGTAATTTTAGTCATCATATTAAAATCATCTTCTTTTTTATTGTACAACCATTTGATTAGCAAAATTATTCCTACTGTCATATAAATCCCTAAAATGATAATGTGCATAAATAAACTGGATAAATACAGCGAGAATAAACCAAACGCTCCAGAAAATAAAATAATTATCACCGATGTTAGTAGTGCTCTTTTTCTGCCAAACATCATAATATAAGAAACATCACCCCTATTTTTGTCATCTTTTGTCTGGTGTATTTGCATCATCAAATAAATGGACACCAAGAATAACCCTGCTGAAATTGATCCAAAAATAATATTCTTGTCTAATAAACCACTCCCTTTTATTGATGACGAAGATAAGAAAGTTATAAATCCGGCAATAAAATTAAACAATAGGGCAATAAATCCGTTGGATTTAAACCTGAATTTTTTATGAGAATACAAGACAGATAAGAAAATTATAAAGACGGTAATGAATAGAAATATTTTATTTACAAAAAGAGCTAATATTAAGGATACTATTTTAAAGAACAGACTTCCGTACAATATGGAGTTAGTTATTTTAGGGGGATTTTTCAACCCCGCAACGGGCTTATCGTCTTTGTCGTAATAGGAATTGAAGAGCGTTACGCCTGCCCATAATAACAACTGGCTGGCTAAGGCAACAATTACAATAAACTGAAAATTGACTTGAGCAACTAATAACCCAAAGATAAAGCCTAGAAATGTATAAACCTGTAATGGCCACCTTATATGAATAAAAATTCTCGTTATCTCTTTTGCTAGCATATTAAAGATAGAACCTTGTTTTTTATATTCATATTGATAGAGCTGGGAAGGCGATTATTGCTACAAGCTAAACTCTCTGATAAATATAAATTAAAGAAAATCTTCTGCTGTAATTATACCTTCAATTGAACTTTTGTTGAGAACAAGGACAGCGGAATAGTGCTTTAAAAGCATTTTTGCTACGTTTGACGGTGTCTTTATGCTGATTGTGGGAAAAGGTTCTCTTACAAAATCTCTGACTTCAGCATTTTTTGGCGCTTCTATTATGTCTTTTGTAGTTACAGCTCCTATAACCACGCCTTTTTCAATCACAGGAAATTGCGATACGGAGTGTTTTTTTGCCAGGCTTGCAACCTTAGCTATCCTGTCTCCACTGTCAATTGTAATAACACCCTTATGCATTATTTCTCCGGCAGTCTTTTCATCTTTCTTCTCAGCGCCTTCAAGAAATACAAATATTCTAGATGCTGTGTCATAATTCGGTATGATTAAGCCACGCTCAACCTTTGTGATTAATGACTGGCTTACCTGCGTAGCTAGTGCAAGCTGTTTTTGTGTAATCCCCAGAGACCTCCTTCGGCGTTCTATCGACTTCAAATCCGGAAACATAACAAAAGTTGTGTGAAAAAGTTTATATTCTTATTTGAATATTTATGACAGGAAATATTATTACTAATTCTAGCGTATTAGTTTGAAGAAATGAGGAGATAATTATGGATAGACAAAATAATCGAGATGTAATAAGAAAAATTCTGGATGGCGCAGGATTTAACCCTACTAAATATGCTGTTGATACTTGGCAGAATAGGTGGGCACCAAAACCAGAGTCACTGGAAAGCCTCAAGAGATCGCTTGCAAGAGCAGCTCCAAAAATAATTGATCTTGCTGGTTACTATGAAGAGGATGCTTTTCTCTGTGACGTATGCGTCTCGAGTTATGACACAGGATGTGTTGAAAACGGATACGATGGTCCTTACGCCAGTTATAATAGCGATCTAGGCAGAGAAACTCTTATTGCGCGTGCAAGACGATATTATGATAGAACCCTGATAGAATCAGAAGGCATAGGATACATATCGTTTTGGGAAGCACTTGCCAAGGCCTTTTCGCTAGACATTTTGAATCGAGATGTAAAATTCATTGAATTTTATACGTCACCGCCATGGGATGGATATAGGATCGAATTTAGAGATTTTGAAAAAGACGGTGTGATTCTTTACAGGGATTTTGATAAAGCTTTAGATAGTTTAAGGAGAGAATATGAAATACCAAAAGTTCTGGTTGAGATCATTGAAAGAAAATAAAACAACAATTAAGTTGTTCATGGTAGAGTTGAACTGTAATTAAAGAGCTGGGAAGGAGAGTTGAACTCCTTTTTCCGGCTGACTACAACCTTTTCCGCAAGCGCTTTTGGAGCGAAGCGAGAAAAGGGCTTACTGCAGGCCGGCGCATGGCCGTTCTGCCATCCCAGCAATTACCTTAGGTTATTTGTTGCTCAAGGCTTTAAAATTCTATTTTTAAGGGTAAAACAATTTGGGTGTGGCATATGCGGAATAGTAGAGATAAGTCTTAAAAGCACTTAGTTTAATGGTTTAATTGGGTGTGATATACGGGTAAATATAGAATAGTTTTGTTGATACTCTTTACATGTATTTTCTTTTCTAGCATATCTTATGCATTGGATTGCCAATATACTAACAGAGTTGTTTCTTCAGAGGAAACCAAAATACTTCCATACTACAATAATGGTAGTAAAATTGAGCCTGTTATAGTAACCATATCAACAATTGGTGATGGCTGGCAGCAACCTCTAACAATTTTTAATCCGAATAATGTACATGTGTCAGTAAGTTTGGTCGCTAAGACAGAAACTAAACTCGGTTTTGCCTGCCTCGATACTGGCAACAATCAATATAGTTTATATGATTTTGGAAACTCCACAATCCTTTCCAAAGGCTCAGTTTCTGTACCAGTAGCCGGAACAGCTGGGCCTCGTTGTGGTGAATATAGATTTACAAATGATTACACGGTGACTTTTCTCAGTTCCCTTGGTGTAAGACTCGAAGCAACTAAAATATATAACTATACAGATGCGTGCAAGATTTGCCCAAATGGTATTGTGTGCCAAAATAATGACACTAAATGCTACGGAGATTCACAATGTGGTTCTGGGATTTGTAACATAGCAGGGGTTTGTGGAAATACAAAAATCGTAGCTTGTTCAAACGGTCTAAAAAATTGTAATAATGCATCTTGCTTAGAGCCTAGCATAAAAGAGAAAGGACAATCATATTCTTGTAGTTGGGAATGTAAATCTGGCGTTGGTGAAAACGGCGTATGCTCAATGAACCTAAGCGATACTCTATTGTTTCTAGCGTTGATTATACTTGTGTTAGGGGTAGGCACTTTTCTACTCTGGATTTCGTATAAGAAATGGAAGACAAAAGAATCGAAAAAGGAAATAGAGAGGCTGACCAAAAGAATTGATGAATTAAATGACGAATTAAACAAAATAAGTAAAAAAAGAGATAAAACACAAGAAGAAATTGCTAAGACTAAGAAACTAAAAAAAGAGCTTGAGAAACATCAACAAGATTTGAAAGCATATAGAGAGAAATCTTATAATAATAAACAAGGTGCTCCAGTTCGCGTTAATGAAAATGGGTATGAAGTTTTTGCTGATACTGGAGTACTTTTTCATAGATGGTATTTTGAAAGACTACATGGCAGAAAAATAAAACCAGGGTATGAAATACATCATAAAGATGGTAACAAGCTGAACAATGATATAGAAAATCTAGAAGAAAGGCATAGCAAACTTCATGGAATGGAACATGGAAGAGGAAGAAAATAAATTAAATAAAATTATACTGATATTCATATCATTCTTATCTAGAATTGATTAAATTTTCTCGATCTCAGCTTTCTCAAGCGCTTTTTTCAT
>JBBSYB010000061.1:4494-11155 GCA_038045465.1 Candidatus Aenigmatarchaeota archaeon
AGCGTTTTTATTCGCAGCTTCTTCTCGAGCTTCTTGATATCTTTGATTTTTCCATGCGTCTCTGGATGTTTGCCTATGAGCACCGAACAGCAGTCTGTATAGGGTATAATAGAAGTCTTGTAGGTGCCTATCTTTTGTGCCTCGTTAATTATGTCCTGCTTGTGGGTGCCTATTAGCGGTGAGAAGATGGGCATTGCTACGGGTTCGTATATTACATTCAGGTTGTGCAGTGTCTGGCTTGCAACTTGGGCCACGCTGTCGCCTGTTATGAGGCCGTGGGCGTGCTCTTTTTTCGCTATTTGTTCTGCCAGCTGCATCATCAGTCTGCGATAAAGAAGCATTCTATACTTCGGGTCAGTTTTCTTGATTATCTGTTGCTGAAGGCCCTTGAAAGGAATTAAGTAGAGTGTGGAGCGACCCTGATAGGTTGACAGTATTTCTACGAGATGTTTTATCTTACTCATGAACGGATCATGATTGTGGAAGTGGACGAACACGACGCGGCAACCACGTGTCATCATCTTGTAAGCAGCGACAGGCGAGTCTATGCCGCCGGAAAGAAGGCAGACCAACTTTCCTGCTGTTCCCACAGGCAGGCCGCCGACGCCTTGTATTTTTTCACCGTAAACATAGGCTTTGTCTGCTATCTCTACAAATATTTCTATTTCTGGTGTGTGCAGGTCGACCTTCATTTTTGTTGCTTTCAGAACAGCTTCTCCAAGAAGCGCGTTGAGTTGCATAGAAGTATGTGGGAAGGATTTGTTTGCGCGGCTGGCGCTGATGCGGAATGTTTTTTTCTTTGACTTTTTGGCAACATCTATTACGATTTTCTTCAGCTTTGGAATAGCAAGTTGTGTTTCCTCGGCTACTGAGAATGACGAAATGCCAGCTATCTTTGCCAGAAGGCTGATGCTCTTTACGCCTGTACGAACGATGATCCTGCCGCGTTTTCTCTCTACTTTGCCTTTGATTACACTCTTGATATTTTCGACAAGCTTTTTCTCGAAGAAGCGGCGGTTGCCACCTTTGATGCCTATTTCGCTATAGTGAACCAATATACATTTCATCCCAAACGCCTCGTATAATTGGCTTTGTAGAAAACCTATAAGAAAAGCCACATGAGCAGTGTGGTGTATCGTCACCACACTGCTAGCTAAGGGTGTTGTGATGTGATACAATACCCTTCACGTGGCTTTTCATTGAACATTTCTACAAAGTCATATAATTATAATTTAAATAGAGGCACTGAACATATATAACCTAGAGGGTGCGTAATTTTATCGTAATTGCACCTTCTTTACATACATGAGAAGATGAAATCCAGATTATGTTTTTGACATAATCTTAGATGGTGCTAATATGATTGCTGCAATATTGTCGCTGATGGCTGATATTTCTTTTACGCCAGTCCAGCTTGTGTGGTCGGTTTTTGCAGTGTCTGTAATTGTAATACTGTTTATCCTCTACCACATACACCTTAAGACGAAAAAACGAAGATAAGTAAAATAAAACACGGTGCTAGTGCTTTGAACTGGTTAAAATGCGTGATTTAATTCCACTACACGAGCCCAAAAAACAAAGGAGATAGGCAAATTTAAAGTCGAGAGAATTCCAATGCTTTCAAGCATTGAGCGGACCGCGCCACCAGAACCCTAGTTTTCTGCAGGAAACCACAGAGCCGGCGAAGAGGTGCTAAAGAAGTATTTAAATAATTTAATCTAATTCTTGTTTATATGACAAACTTTGTTGAAAGTATAGAAAGAGAATACAAATTTCAACTTGGTAAGACTCCAACAAGGAAAAAAGGTATGTTTATTGCTGGAATTGCAGGAACTGTTGGTTATGGAATTGCATCCGCATTACCTAAAATGTTTCCTGAATATTTTCCAGGAGCAGAAAACATTGATGCAGTTGAATATGTAAAATCAGCGGTTATGGTATATCCTTTGTTTCTTGGTGCATGTGTGGGCATAGGAGCGTTAATGCCAGAACTTTATCAACTTTCATTAGGGATTGCAGTTAAGCCAATAAAATTTGTTGGTAAAGGAATTGATCATATTTCTAATAGATTTAGATAACTAATATGAAAAGTCTATTTTTTCTCTATTCTGATAAAAAGTTCTGCAAACCTGACGATCATAACTATTGTTATTCCCCATCCAAAAGGTAACCAAAGAGGTATTCCAAGAAGTGTTGGGTTTGCGTAGCTCCACGCACCAAAATGAATGGCAACGGTTTCTGCCAGAGGACCAAAAATAGCGCCTGATACGAATAAAATTATATCACGTTTTTTATGCCAGAAATATATTCCAAAACACCATAAAATTATCAATGTGACTGTAAGCAGTGGGGTGTTTTCATAGAGTAGTGATGTGGCTATAGTTCCAAGCGAAAATAATATTGCATCTAAAATCAATTCTTTTACATTTTTTCGGTTAAAATGCATTGTATTTACTTCACTTTTGCAATAAAATACAGTGTTAGTGCTTTGGCTTGGTTAAAAATACGTGATTTTTTCAGTTCGATTCGTAATTTGATTTCATTACACACCCCCAAAAACTTTATATATGACTCCAAAGCATATTTGGAATATAAAAGTAGCGAGTGATTCAATGGGATTCGTGCACGTCTCAATTATTTTTGTATTTGCCTTATTTACTACTGCTGGCTTTGCCAATTATCTTGATATTTCTGTTCCATCTTTTGCCACGCCAAACGGATCCATGTTCATGGGCGGGTACTATTATCTTAATAACTCATCAGGATTTGGCGGCGTTAACGTCAACATCAGCGGCTATGCAAATTCCTCAAACACGACCGGCGGCGGCTACATGCAGTTCAATGTTTCAGCCCCTCCCAATGTTGGTGAATATAACATAACCTTCATGACGAACCAGTCATCGGTTCAGAAAAATATTTCCTTCTATGTTACAAACATTTCCTATGGTTCTGTGTCGTTCCTTACAAAGAAACCTCCTTTTGCAGCAAGCGACACGTTCCTTGTTAATGTAACGCTGCTGAATGTGACGAATGGAAGCGTGGCGAACTACGCGCCCCTTGTCGAGGTTTTCAAGGCTAACGGGCCTGTGGACTCGAACTGGACATTAAGGAATACTACCAGCAGACTGGTTCATAACGGAAATATAACTTACAATATTACAGTGCCTTCGACTGCGGATGGCACGTACCTGATTGCTGTAGAGAGGGGCATCGTGCACGAGGTGTTCATAGTGAAATCCTCTTACGCAATGTCTGTTACCACACATACAAGCCAAAACGAGACGAGATCGGATTATTCTCCGGGTGACGGCTTTATAATACTTGTAAAAATCAGGAACAGCAACGGCGATCCAATAGGCTATGCAACGAACGTGTCGGCCATTATAGCGCAGCCGAACGGCACATCAACCACGGCAACACTTGCAAATGACACCACAAGGGAAGGATATTATACAGGCTCATATAACACCAGTGCAAGCCAGACAGGCACTTATCTTATCTCGATATCGGCAAATGTCGGGTCCACTAACATTGACGGCGGCACAGCCATAAGCACGGCACGACTAAAAACAAAATTGCAGAGGAACCAGGACTTTTTCATAGAATGGGGCGACGCTGCGGCATTTCCAACAGGTGGCGAGGTCGGCCTTAATGTGGCAGCCACAAATCTCAGCAACAACGTAGATTTCCCTGGCAATATGGGTGTCGCGGCAGACAAGGCGAACTGCCTTTCTGTGAACAGCACAGTTCTCAGTTTTTATCCTAACGGAACTCAGACAAATGTAAACATAAGTGTGGATGCCAACGGCTTCAGCATGGGCAGGGCTGTCTGCAGAATACGCTTTACAGCACCTTCTGACCCTACAGGATTCTACAAGATAACATATAATGTCACTGTTCAGACAGGCGGCCAAAACGTGACTGCGTCCGGGGTCGGCTATGCACAGATAGAAAGATTTGCGCTAAAGCCGTCTGCTATTTCCTCCTTCGGTGGTGGCATGGATTTCATGACCATGCTTTATCCGGGCGACAACGCGACGTTTGATGTCGGAGCTTATGACATGCAAAGCAACAGGGAAGTAAGCGGGGTTAACATAACAAATATTGTTGTGAATAAGGTAATTCCTTTAGAATTTTTCTCAGGATCAACCGATATACTGGAAGGTGCTCCTAACAGTCCCAGCTACTTCAATGTTACGGAAAGAACAAACGGCACGCTTATCAAAAACCCACGCGTGACTGTCCAGATACCTGTGAACAGGACAGGACCGTTCCAGATAGAAATTACTGCTGAACTGAACACCTCTACAGGCGCGAAGTATAATGTTTCAGGCCGCGCGTTCTACATGGCGAAATACATCATGGGCTTTGTCGCTTCAGGTGGCATGATGGGCGGCATGGGTGAAGGCGGAGGAGGAGGTGGCGGAGGCGGACCTGCTGGCGGAGTTAGCGACTTCAAAGGTGGCTCTTCCTGTACAGGAACCCAGCAATTCCAGGGAAATGTGATGGACATATCTTCTAACAGCCCGCCAAAAGATCCGGTGCAGTTTGTCAATGTATTACAGGCGAGAGATGAAATGACAGGAAAGGACATATCATCATGCCTTTCAATGCAGCAGAACTCGTCGGACTCCACCAACGGTGGCATACAATTCCCTGTTACATTCGGCAATTCCTGCGGCTCGCTTTCCGGTTTCTATTTCATGCTCATTAATGTAAGCTACAAGGGCCGAGCAGACGCAATACCTTCTGGATTCATATGCCAGCAACTCTCCTTCTGGGTGCAAGGTGTTGATGCTGTAACAGGCATGGGTGCCTGGAGGGTTTCGCCGGGCACAATGGTTAATTTCTCCGTCTCGAATATTATAAACCTTCAAAATTCATCGAGGATAATCAGAAACGGTACTTTCAGCCTTGACAGGGCAATGAACTTCAATCCTTCTACAGGTCCAAAGGCCATGACAATGAATGGAACTATAAGCGCAAACTTGAGCAATGGAAGCGCTGTTATACAGCTTTCGCCATCGAACTTTTCGCTTACAGAATGGCCGAGCGGCTTCTTTGACCTTACATGGAGAGTCACTGCAACTGTTCCTGATCTCTCAGCAGGAAAAACAGACACTTCATGGGGCGGCTTCCAGTCGTCGCCTTTTGATGCATGGATAAACCAGATAAATATTGGCAGTGGGCTTATTAGTCCGTGGGGTGCTACTCCTTCAGCAGGCCAGGATGTTCTGCTGTATATTCAAGCCTCAACAAATGTCAGCCGGGCATATTGCAGAGGAGGAAATTTAACGTGTGGCAATGGCACTGGTGGTACGGGCCCTACCAGATGGGAGAATGTGTCAACAACATCAGGTTTTATAGCCAAAAGCGGCCTTCCTTGGGAAGGGAAACTGACAACACTTACGGTAAATTACGCTAATCTTACTACAGACACTTGGAATGTTGGCGGTGACTGGGGTAGTGAGGTGTGGGTGGTTAATGTTACCATACCATCAACCACAAAGAAAGGCCAGCTGATGCTTTCTATTGACGTGAACAACTCCAAGGGCGAGAAAGCAAATGCAGAAGTCTGGCTAAATATCGCGACTTATACAGTCCAGATAGGCAGCGAAGAAGGCATGAACATGGAGAACAATTATAATTACGTCGAATGGAACAGGACGGGTGGGGTTGACGGAACCGGACCAGGCGCGGCAGCTATCGTATCGAAAGGGTGGAACCTGACGAACATAAATGCCACCAACAACACGCTGTCAAAATCCGGCAGAGTCTGCCTGAGAAGGGCATTGAATGTCTCAAGATATGGACAGGGACAGCCAGAGTCGGTGAACTATAATAATGATACAGAATTTCTCATAATCGATAATGGAACAGCCGGCGTATATGATACTATTCTGGTCAAGAATGACTCCAGCCAGAGGAATGCCACGTATATCTTGCATAGAGGCGACGCAATACCTTCAACAGCGAACGTATACTTGTGGGACATAATGGACTGCGGCTTTGTAAGATGGATGAATGCTAATTATACACCTCAAGGCCAGTACGGTTCTTGGGCAGGCTCTTATGCAAAAGGAACACAATTTCTTGTTCCGTACATAATCAAGAGAGGTAGTTCTCCGCTTCCCAACGTTACGGTATCTGTTGATTCAATAATAAAACAGAATGACAACTTTGGCTCGAGCGCTGGAGGCGGCGGCTTTGGATTTGACAGGAAACTTGCCGCAGGCGAATTCAATGCGAGCCTGATTAACACAGACTCGAAAGGTGTTGCATTTGTGCCAGTGACAATAGGCACTTCAGGAAGCTTCATGATGTTCTGGAGAATTAATCAATCGCAAACTGTGGAGGACTTTGCGTCCTTCAAGACAAAAGGTCCTGGAGGCGGCGGCGATGTTGGAACGCAAGTCCAGATAAGAAACTTCCAGACTTGGGCGACCAAGCTCAACAGGATAGGTGTTAACAGCGAACATGCTGTGGCTGTCGTGAATTTGAGAAAGTTCACTGCGGCAGACCAGCCACAACCGAACAACCGAAATGTTTCTTATTTCATACTAAGTCAAAATGACACGATCTTCAACGGCACGTTTGAACAGAGAGCTTCGAACGTATTTGTGAGAGGAAGTCCTTCAGCAAATTATTCCTTCCTGTTCAA
>JBBSYB010000062.1:0-3112 GCA_038045465.1 Candidatus Aenigmatarchaeota archaeon
ATCGTACCTCCAGGCACGTACTTCAACACGATGGTCATGAACATCTAAGATAACCTTTTCAGGCAGCAGGGTTAAGCCATGGTCAGCAGGATTCCATCTAGGATACTCTTCACACTGCCTTCCGTTGACTATTCTCTGTGTGAAGTAACCTTCTGGGTAGAGAAGAGAAGTTGCAACAAAATCAAAAGGGAACTCATCATAACTCATGTTAGAAACAGCCCTGACGGTGTCGCCAGCCACCCCACCCAGGCCACCAGAATATGTAGGAATATCACTTTTCAGCATTATTTCAGCAGTAAGGTAAGATATAGTTGTCATTAAAGGCCCCCGCTGTATGTATGAATATCATCCCGAAGTCCTATTTCCATGCTCGTATAAATGAGAGGGTTATTCATTGACGACACTGCTAGAATTTCTTATTATCTATGGTATTCAGGTATAAAGTATTTTTACTTATCCAATTCAAACTTAAACCCGTATGAAATCAGGCCACCTTCACCATCAACCTGCAGCCTCCTGAAAATGCTTCTTACATGCTCACCTATTTTTATTTTTTTGTCAACAACAGCACCGCTTATTACCGGCCCTTCTTCCAGTTTTATGAGTGCAATGTTATACGGAACCTGCATTTCAAAGCCTGCTGGTGCCACATGGATTTCCGTGTAGCTGATTATTACGCCTTTTCCTGCAAAAGTAAAAGGAACAAGTTTGTCCTTACCACACTCGCACATCGCTCTCGGTGGCATATATACCTTACCACAAGAACATTTTGTGCCCGTTAGCGTATAGCGGCTGTTTTTTAGTCTCCACGACATCGGAACTGAAGATCTGTGTGGCATTATTTCATCTCCTTCCCGAAAACATTAACAACAGCCGTTGCACCCGAGCCACCGACATTAAGATTCATACCATATTCAGGATTTTTCAGCTGGTTGCACGAGTCTCCGCGCAACTGCCTTACAATATCAATTATCTGCCTTACACCAGTCGCGCCAACAGGATGCCCGCCCGCTTTCAAACCTCCGGTAGTGTTGACAGGTATTTCGCCGCCAATGGCAATCTTTCCAGCCTCTACAAATTTGCCGCCCTCACCTTTCCTGCAGAATCCCAAGTCCTCTAAAGCGATGAGTTCATTTATAGAAAAACAATCATGAACTTCCAGGAGCGACATATTACTTATTTTAACACCAGCACCCTTCAGTGCTTCTTTAGCGGCAACCACGGTAGCAGGCATTTCCGTAAATGATGCTCTGTCGTGCAGCGCTAGCGTGTCAGATCCCTGACCGCTGCCAAGAATCCACACAGGGTTAGCAATCCTCTTTGCCTTTTCCTCACTCATTAGTACAAGCGCAGCTGCGCCGTCTGTTATCGGCGAGCAATCAAGAAGACGCAGCGGGTCAGCAACCAAAGAAGATTTTAGCACATCCTGGACAGTTATTGATGTCTGAAATTGTGCATACTTGTTTGCAACGCCGTTTTTATGATTATTAACAGAGACCATGGCCATCTGTTCTCTTGTTGTGCCAAAATCATGCATATGCTTTCTAGCTATGAGTGCATAGAGACCTGCAAAAGTAAGTCCTATTGCAGCCTCCCATTCTTGATCACCAGCTGCGGCTAAAGAGGTTATAGCCTCCGGCCCTTTAACGTCAGTCATTTTCTCCACACCTAAAACAATAGCACAATCATGCTGCCCGGAAGCAACATCTATGTAAGCATTCCTGAAAGCAAGTGAACCAGAAGCACAAGCACCTTCAAAGCGCGTAGCAGGTATTGGCGTTAAGCGCAGCACATCAGCAGCAAGAGCACCAAGATGTTCCTGCCCAGCATATCTGCCAGAAGACATGGAACCTATGAACAGCGACTGTATAGCACTTCGTTCTACTCCACTATCGTTTATTGCCACGTTGCCAGCTTCAACAATAAGGTCGCGCAGCGATTTGTCCCAGTGCTCTCCAAAGGCCGTTTGTCCAACACCAACTACCGCTACATTTCTCATAATTATTACTCCTTCAATTTTTTCCTCAGTTTGATGTAAGTTCCGTAATCAATGTACTCCTTCTTCGCTATGTAATCAGCAGTCTTCGGCGCCTTGTTGCGTCTTTCTTCGATTTTGTCCGTGACCGTGAGTGCAAACGCGTCACCGCCAGCACCACTGCCATAAGAACAAAGAAGAATTTTTTGTCCAGCCTTCGCTATGTCCAGCAACGCCGAAAGCGCCAGCGGGCTTGCACCAGAATACGTATTACCAATTTTCGTAACAACCAAGCCAGGCATTAATTTTTCCCTGTCAATACCAAGCATTTTGGCAGCTCGCAGCGGGAACTTGCCATTAGGTGTGTGAAAAGCGACTAAATCAAAATCCTTTACAGTCAAGCCTGTTTTGGCAAGCAGACCATTTACAGCCCCTGGTAAATGTGTAAAGTACGCTGGTTCACCAGTAAATCTTGCGCCATGACTAGGATATGATTGGCCTTCGCGTCTCCAGAAGTCGGGTGTATCTGTAGTAAAGGAATAAGTAGCATCTATTGTAGCAAGCGGATCACGCCCTATCACAAAAGCAGCCCCACCCGCAGCTGCCGTGTATTCAAGTGCATCTCCAGGTCTCCCCTGTGACGTATCAGCGCCTATCGCAAGCCCATATTCAATATCGCCAGCACGAACAAGAGCATTGCACACCTGCATAGCAGCCGTTCCTGCTTTACAGGCAAATTCAAAATCAGCGACCATGACATTAGGAGTAGCACCTATCGCTTCAGCCACTACAGTACCTGAAGGCTTTACAGCATAAGGATGACTTTCACTTCCTATGTAAACAGCACCTATCTTGTTGCCAACTATGCCAGCACGTGCCAACGCATTCCTGGCAGCTTGGACTGCTATCGTTATGGTATCTTCATCCCCGTCAGGAACACTTTTTTCCTCAACAAGCAGACCATCTTTTATGCTATTTGCGTCTGTATTCCAGACCTTTGCTATTTCTTCTACCTTTATTCTAAATCTTGGAATATACGCACCATAGCCAACTATTCCAGTTTGCATTAGATTAGTAGCCAACATAATATTCTTAAATACAACACCAAAAAATAACTCAAAGATACATTATAATGTA